>JAJRQR010000134.1 GCA_024280145.1 Bacteroidota bacterium | reverse complement strand
GGAAGTTCTGTTGTTTTTACAACATTTATTGAGTCGCTTACTTTACTTTCTTCTTGAGAAAATAGTTTTCCTGTTCCAATAAAAAACAAAAAGACTATTAAAATTGGGGATACATTATTTAGCTTCATATAATAGGTAACGAACTAATGGTTTTAAAATTTTGATAAATGTAGGAAAATGGTAGGAAGGAACAAATATTTTAACTTTTACCTTTGAATAACTATTAACTGATTAGATGGGATAGAGTCATCTAATCAATAAAACCTATTTTAACATTGCCTTAATACCAGGAAGTGTTTTTCCTTCCAACATTTCTAGCATTGCACCACCACCTGTAGAAACATAACTTACTTTATCACTTAAATTAAACTGCTTAACAGCTGCTACAGAATCTCCTCCTCCAACTAAAGAGAATGTTCCGTTTTCGGTTGCTTCGGCAATTGCGTTTCCTAAAGAAATGGTTCCTTTTGAAAATTTTTCTATTTCAAAAACACCAACAGGACCATTCCATAAAATGGTTTTTGAATTTAATATTACTTCTGCTAAAAGTTTGTTGGTTTCAGGGCCAGTATCCAATCCCATCCATCCTTCTGAAATGTTATTTATTGCTTCTATTTTTGTGTTGGCATCTTCCGAAAAAGCATCGGCAACAATTGCATCAACAGGTAAATGAACGGCTACATTTTTTTCTTTTGCTTGTTTTAAAATTAATAAAGCCAACTCTTGTTTGTCGTCTTCTACTAATGAATTTCCTATTTTGCCTCCTTGCGCTTTTACAAATGTAAATGCCATTCCGCCGCCAATAATTAGGTGATCAATTTTATCTAAAATATTCTCAATAATGGTGATTTTTGAAGACACTTTCGCTCCTCCAATTATTGCCGTTACCGGTTTTTCGCTGTGTTTTAAAACTTTCTCAATATTCTCAATTTCAGAGGCTAATAACAATCCAAAACATTTGTTTTCTGGAAAATAATCAGCGATGACTGTAGTTGATGCGTGTGCACGATGTGCGGTTCCAAAAGCATCATTTACATAAATATCTCCTAGTTTTGAAAGCTGTTCTGCAAAAGCAGTATCTCCAGCTTTTTCTTCTTTATAAAAACGCAAGTTTTCCAATAATAAAATTTCTCCATTTTTTAATTCTGCAACCGCTTCTTCAGCTTTTTCACCAATACAATCTTCTACAAAATGAACTTTTACACCTATTACATCACTTATTTTATTGACAATATGTTGAAGCGAAAATTTATTTTCAACACCATTAGGTCTTCCTAAATGTGACATTAACACACATCTTCCTCCGTCTTCTAAGACTTTAATAATGGTTTTTTTTGCTGCTTTAATTCTGGTTTTGTCGGTAACCTCTAAAGCTTCATTTAGAGGAACGTTAAAATCAACACGAATTAATGCTTTTTTGTTTTCGAAATTAAAGTCGTTTACTGTTTTCATTATTCAATTGTAAAAATAAAAATAGACTGCAAAGATAGGGTTTTGAGGAGTAATTTCTGCCTAAAAAAACGTACTATTGTATATGGATTTTTCCGAAGTAATAGGACAACAACATATTAAATCCCACCTTATTAAAACGGTGGAAAATGGGCGTATTCCTCATACACAACTCTTTGTTGGGAAAACGGGTGCGGGAATTTTATCACTTGCTATTAGTTATGCTAAGGAAATTGTATGTCATTCGTGTTTAAAAGAAAGTTACGACTATTTTACTTGTGCTAATAAAGTGACAAAATTAGTCCATCCCGATTTGCATTTTGTCTATCCTGTTAACTCAAATGAAAATGTAAAAACACATCCAATTTCTGATAATTTTTCTTCGGAATGGCGGGAATTTGTTTTAAAAAATCCTTACGCTTCCCTATATGATTGGTACCAACATATTGGTATTGAAAAAAAACAAGGAAATATTAGCAAACATGAAGCTAAAAATATTTCAAAAAAACTTGCTTTAAAAGCTTATGAAGGAGGTTATAAAGTGATGATTATTTGGATGGCTGATAAAATGAATGCCGAATGTGCCAATAAAATTCTAAAATTGGTAGAAGAACCACCAGAAAAAACGATGTTAATTTTACTTACGGAAGAGGAAGAAAAGGTTTTAGGAACTATACAATCTCGTTGTCAAAAACTTCATATTCCTTTATTGTCTGAAAACGATATTTCATCACAACTAATTGACAAACATAATATTACAGAAAATATTGCCCGTAAATTAAGTCATCAAGCAAATGGAGATTTTAACAAGGCATTGCATATTATTTCGAATGATAGTGATGATATTACTTTTGAAAAATTATTTGTTTTTTGGGTTCGAGCAGCTTTTAGAGCAAAAGGAAATAAAGGAGCTATTAACGATTTGATGGACTGGAGTGAAAACATTGCAAAAGAAGGTCGTGAAACCCAAAAGAAATTTTTAAGCTATTGTATGGAATTATTTAGGCAAGCGCTTTTAAAAAATTACAAAGTAGATAGCTTACTTTATTTTGAAAGTAATGATGGAAATTTCTCTTTAGAAAAATTTGCTCCTTTTGTACATCAGAATAATATTTTTGAAATAACTGAAGCTTTAGAAGAAGCAGCTTATCATGTTGAACGAAATGGAAATGGTAAAATAATTTTTACTGATTTATCCATTCAACTTACAAGGCTTATTCATCGGAAAGAGTTAGTATAACTATTTTCTATTGAATATTATTTATTTATCATTATTATTTATTAAAACTCTTGTTAAATAAAAGCTTTTAAGCGGTTTTAATAAATTCGTAATCGTATGGAGTGTTTTACTCGTAAACTAAGCTGAAAGCTGTTCAATTCTCTTTATTTTACTTTTTTGAAGCAATATATTAAGGAAGAATACTCTTTTGTTTTCCAAGCAGATAAATTTGAACGTAGTCCTATAAAAAACGCTTTTATTAAATTTTGAGTTCCTGTTTTGTTTTTTTCTGAAAGAAGACTCACATAAAACGAATCGAAAATCATTGGTACTGTTTTAATAAGTTTTAATTTTTTTGAAAATAAGACTTTCATAGAGCCTTGTGAAAAATGCCATAAATGTCTGGGCACATCATAAGCTGCCCAATGCTCTTTATAATAATTTGCATCAAAGGATTTATAATTAGGAACTGCAATAATTAAAATGCCTTCTGGCTTTAATAATTTCTCTATTGTTGAAATGGTTTCTTCTAAATCTGGAAGGTGTTCTAATACATGCCACATCGTAATTACATCAAAAGTTTTTTCGCTAAAATTGTCAAGAGATTCTTGTAAATCGATTTCTTTTTCTTGGGCTAGTTTTTTTGCTCCTTCGTTGGGTTCTACTCCTGAAACTTTCCAGTTTTCTTCTTTTGCTTGTTTTAAAAAATCTCCTGTTCCAGCTCCAATATCTAACAAACTTCCAGGCCCATTATTTAAAGAATTTATTAAAGTTACTTTTTTCTGTAGTGCTTGTTTTTTTACAGTTTGATATAAATAAGAAACGATTCCTTTTTTGCTATCGGTATGTGAAATGTATTCTTCACTTTCGTAATATTTGGAAAGGTTTTCAGTTGCTGGTTTAGGAGAAGTGATTAACAGTTCTCTTTCGGAATCGTAAAACAATTCAAACGATTCTCCAGTAACTAGATAGTCTTTTACTTTGGTTGGGATGTTTTGTTGTTTGTTCATTTATTTGCTCGCAGAGGCACTAAGGCGCAAAAGAGATAATGTTTTGTTTTATAATAACTCGTAAATTTAAATATTGTTCCACGTGAAACATTAAGGCTACCGTCCCATATACACTAACAACACTGAAATATCATTTGGCGAAACGCCGCTAATTCTGGATGCTTGTGATACGGTTACAGGTTTTACTTCTCTAAGTTTTTCAAGTGCTTCGTATGACAAAGATTTTAGTTTAGAATAATCGAAATTTTCAGGAATTTTTATTCCTTCTAGCCTATTTAATTTGTCTGCATTGTTCTTTTCTTTATCAATATATCCTGCGTATTTTATCTGTATTTCTGTCTGCTCTAATACTTCTCTATCTAAGTTGTTTTCTGTAATATATTGATCCACTTCTTTAATTTTCTGCATATCATCCATCGTTATATTTGGACGAGAAAATGGTTTGTAAAGTTTATCCATTTGTTTTACAGGAGCAGAATTTTTTTCTTCTAAAATGGGATTTAATACTTTATGACTTACACTTGTGTTCTTAAAAAATTGAATAAAAGCATCGGACTCTTTCTGCTTTTTCTCCATTGTTTTTAATCGTTTTTCAGAAGCTAAACCAATGTTAAATGATTTTTCTGTCAATCTAAAATCCGCATTATCTTGACGTAATAAGGTTCTATATTCTGCTCTTGATGTAAACATTCTATAAGGTTCTTTTGTGCCTTTAGTTATTAAATCGTCAATTAAAACTCCAATATAAGCTTCGTCTCTTTGTAAGGTAAAAGGATCTTTATCTTTTACTTTTAAATGGGCATTTATTCCTGCCATTAAACCTTGCGAGGCAGCTTCTTCGTAACCTGTGGTTCCGTTAATTTGGCCTGCAAAATATAATCCTGAAACTAATTTAGTCTCTAAAGAATGTCTTAATTGTATGGGTGGAAAATAGTCATATTCAATTGCATATCCAGGCCGAAAGAATTTTACATTTTCAAAACCTGCAACTTGTCTAAGTGCATTAAATTGGACTTCTTCAGATAAAGAAGTTGAAAATCCATTGATGTAATATTCAACTGTATTCCAACCTTCGGGCTCAACAAATAATTGGTGCCTGTCTTTGTCTGCAAAACGGTTTATCTTTTCTTCTATTGAAGGACAGTATCTTGGACCGCTACTTTTAATAGCGCCATTAAACATGGGAGATTTGTCAAACCCTTCTTTTAATAAATTATGAACCGTTTCGCTCGTATAGGACATATAACACAAACGTTGTTTGGTTAATGGTTTGGTAATATCTAAATAAGAGAATTTTTCAGGTCGTTCGTCTCCTGGTTGATCAATCATTTTTGAAAAATCTAAGGAACGGCCATCCACTCTTGGAGGAGTTCCTGTTTTCATTCTTCCTGATTCAAAACCTAAATTAATTAAGTCTTCTGTAATTCCTGTTGAAGCTTTTTCTCCAGCTCTTCCTCCGCCAAAATTCTTATCGCCAATATGTATAATTCCGTTAAGGAAAGTTCCATTGGTAAGTACAACTGACTTAGCTCTAATTTCAACTCCTAAAGAAGTTTTAACACCAATTACTTTATTATTTTCGGTTAATAAACCTGAAACCATTTCCTGATAAAAATCTAAATTTGGTGTGTTTTCCAACATATCGCGCCAAGTTTCAGAAAAACGCATTCGGTCGCTTTGCACTCTCGGGCTCCACATTGCAGGGCCTTTAGATTTGTTCAGCATTTTAAACTGAATGGCTGTTTGGTCTGAAACAACTCCACTATAACCACCCAAAGCATCGATTTCACGAACAATTTGTCCTTTGGCAATTCCGCCCATAGCAGGGTTGCAGGACATTTGAGCAATGTTTTGAAGATTCATAGTAATCAACAAGGTTTTTGAACCCAAATTGGCAGCAGCAGCAGCAGCTTCTGAACCTGCGTGACCCGCACCAACTACAATTACATCATATTCGTTTGGAAACATATTTTTGGTTTGTTCCACGTGGAACAATTATTTTTTATTATTTGTTTATGACCTTTTCAAAACACTTTTCTAAATAATCAATATTTATAAAATTGTTTTGGGAAAATTGGCTGCAAAGATAGTTAATTAACTTAAAATCAAGTAATTAAATTTGTATTGATTTGATTTTCAGTAAACTAAATGAAATTCCGAAGAGCTAAAGCTTCTTCTTCCTTCATTCGCATTGTTTTTGTGTCTTCTTTCGTTTTGTCTTTATAGCCACAACAATGAAGTATTCCGTGAATAATTACTCGATGCAATTCGTTTTCAAAAGTGGTCGAAAAAGTGTTTGTGTTTTCTTTTACACGTTCCACAGAAATGTAAATATCTCCATTTATTTGGTTTCCTAAACTGTTATCAAAACTTATAATATCGGTGAGTGTATCGTGATTTAAAAATTCTAAATTTAATTTATGAAGGTATTTATCATCACAAAATATATAACTAACCTCTCCTTCTTCTTTATTTTCTAAAGTGATTATTTTTGAAATCCACTCAGCTATTTCTTTTGAGTTTTGAAGTGTAAAATCGGTTTCGGAATAAAAATCAATCATTCTTTTGTTTAAAATATTCTTGTACTTTTTGCTTGTATTCTTGCCGCAAAGGTAGTGCCTCTCGATTAAGAATTT
Source organism: Bacteroidota bacterium (assembly GCA_024280145.1). GTDB lineage: Bacteria > Bacteroidota > Bacteroidia > Flavobacteriales > Flavobacteriaceae > Marifrigoribacter. Next base: position 11,857 of record JAJRQR010000134.1, on the reverse strand, counting down.
CAGTCGTATTAAAATATTTTTTTATATCCTCAGGATTGGTGGTTGAAGTATTTTTAAAAGAATCTCTACTTGTTTTAGATTCTCTTTTCATTTCTTGCCCTTGTTCAAAAGTTGCTTTGTCTAATTTTAATAATTCGTGTTTTAGGTTTTGCATTTGTTGAAGCGTTTCTTGATTAAACCCTTGGTCTAATAATTTTTGCTCAATATCCTTCATTTCTTTAAGTAAATTCCCTGCATTACCTTTATAACCAACTTCCTTTAATCGGTCTTCTAATTGTTGACGAAGTTGCTGTTGTTGCTTATAAATTTCAAAAAGTTGTCCGTTCATTTCTTCACTATTTCCGTAGCCTTCCTTCCCTTTTTGATTACCATCTTTATTCCCTTTTCCTTTTTTTCCACCTTCACCTGAACCATCACCTTCTCCTTGACCTTCACCCTGACCTTCTCCCTCGCCTTGTCCTTGTTTTCCTTTACCTTCTTCACCATCCTTGCCTTTGTCGCCATCCTTGCTCATTCCTTCCTCCATCTTTTTGTTAAGGCTTTCCTGTTTTTTGATGATATCAGGTAGTTGAAATCCTTCACCCTCACCTTCTCCTTTCCCCATTCCTTTGCCTTTTCCCTTGCCTTTTCCAGAGCTAGACATACTCATTTGATCTTGCATATTACCAAGAATTTCGCTTAGTAAAATCGCTAATTCATTGGCGCCAGTAATCGTATAATGTTGGCTTGAAATCCCTTTTGGTAATTGGTTGTCTGCAAAACGCTCCAAACTTTTTTCAAGATTAAAAGTTACATTAGTTAAGGAGCTGTTTATTTTTCCGCCCAACATAGGCTGACGTAACGATAAGGCAAACAAACTATCGTCTATATGTTCGAAATTTAATTTAAGTTCGTTTTGTAATACTAGTTTTTTTCCAAAAAGAGGATTCCCATAATCAATAGCCTTAAATTCTTTCATTAAATCTTCCTGCTCAAAGGAAAACACCACCAAATTATCCAAAATCTGACGTAACATTTCTAAATCTTCCTCCATCGTTTCCATTTGTCCTGATTGCATCTGCATTTGCATTTGCTGACTCATTTGTTTCATTTTTTGAGCTGCCTTCTTCTGGTTTTTTGAAGCTTCCTTTTTGTCTTGTTTTTCTAAGTTATCACTTGCTTTTTCTTGCTCTTCTTGAACTTCCTCTTCACCTTTTTTATCTTGAGGAATATCCATTGGTTCCTTTAAATCCTTATTATCCTCTTGAAGTTTGTCCATTTCCTCCTTATACTCATCAAACTTTTCGTTGAGTTTGTCCTGTTCTTCTTTGGTGTTTTCCTCTTCTGGAGATTCTGCTAGTTTTTCTTGTTCTTCAGCTAGTTTGCTTAACTCTTCAGCTAATTTTTCTGCCTTTTTAGTAACGTAATATCGCTTGGTTAACTCTACCAATTGCTCTAAGTTTTTCTCCTGATTTTTATTTTGTTTGGAAAGTTTTTCAAGTTTATCTGTGAGTTCTTCTTTTTCAATTTTATCTTGAAGTTTTTCTAATTCATCTAACAACTTTTCATTCTCTTTAAGCTGTTCTTCATTTTCTTGTAAACGATTTTCTAACTGCTCTTTAAAAGGATCTTCTTCTTTATTTTCGGGTTGAAAATTCTCAAGGTTTTCTTTTAATTCCTTTGAGAAATTTTTCATCATTTCCTCTTGTTGCTTTTGACGTTTTATAAAATTTTCAAGCTTCTTTTTATCGTTCCAATTTAATTCGTTTTTTTCTTTTTGAGTTTTAGAAAGCTCCTCCAATTTCTTGTCTTGTTCTTTCATATTCTCTAATGATTTATCCAAACCATTAACGGTATTCTCTTGATTTTTAAGCTGTTCATTTTCTATTTCGTCTTTTGTAAGTTTTCTGAAAGAATACATCGCCGACTTACTAGACTTATAATTATGAAGTGCATCGTTGTCAAATATTTCAAAATAATATTCATAAGAAATACCTTCTTCTAACTGAATATTTCCAGGAAAAGCATATACAAATTGGTCAAAATTCGATTTGTTTAGGGCTAATGAAACCTTCTTTTTTTGCTGATCATCACCTGAAGGATAATAGGCCAATTGCAGTTTTGTAAGTCCGTAGTCATCTGAAACCCTTCCGAGGAAATAAACTTTCTGACTAGTAACGCTGTCTTGTTTGGATTCTACAGAAATCTCTGGAAATTCATCTTTAATCCCACCCAATGTAAAGGATAAATTTTCGTAGTCTTTTAAATTTTTATTGGAAGTTGTAATTGCATAATCCAATTTTTTGAAAACGCCTTTTTTGAAAGCAAAATCTTCCTTATTCTTCGTAAATAAATAGGAAGTGTCTTTCGTTTTTAAAGCAACCTCATCGGTATTTTTAGTTTTAATTTCCCAAGTAACTTTGGTCCCTTCAGGAATAATTGCATTGCCCGAACTTTTTAATATTTCATCCTTTTTTCCTGTGTAAGAAGGGTAATCTAATTTCATTTCAAACAAAACCAAAGAAGGGGTTTTTACGACCTCTAATGTGTAAGTTTTTGAAGTAACTGTATTTCCGTTTAACTGAAAATCAATCGCATTTATAGGTTGTAAAAAGGTATATTCAAAAATCCCTGGAGCAGATGATTTTAAATAATATGTTTCGTTATTATAAGAAATACTTGCATTTTCGGGAGCAATCTCGCCGAGTGTTTTAATTTTTAAGGTGTAACTTTTATTTTCGATTGCTCTTAAATTTTCATTTAAAACCACAAACGAAAAAGGTGCTGGAGGCTCGTAAGCAGTATCGTAATTTACTACACGTTTATAGCTGCTTGAAAAAATATCTTTATCGCCCAAAGCAGAAAAAAATAAAAATACAATTACCGGAATGGCTACATATTTTAAGTATTTGCTGTTCTTATTGAAATTAATAGCTCTTTTAAAAGGAATGGGCTCTAACTCTGAAGACTTTTGGTCGATACTTGCTAAAAGTAATTCCGACTCCCGTTGGTTTTGATTTAACTGAATTACATTTAGTAACTTATCACTTACTTCTGGAAAATGATTCCCGATTAATTTGGAAGCTTCTTCGTGTGAAATTCCTTTCTGAAGGTTAAATATTTTAAATAAGGGAAAAGCTATAAACCGAACAAACAAGGCGGTTTCCACTAATACAAAAGTCCAAAATAAGATGGTTCTTCCTGTAGGATTTAGCCATAAAAAATATTCGATTAATAAGGTAATAAGTAGGTATAGTAGTCCTGTAGCGAAGAAAAGGATGGTTCCTTTTATCAATTCGCTGACGTAATACTTTTTAATAAATTCCTCCAGTTTTTGCTGGATATTTTTAAAGCTACTCATAGCCCGAAAATACTATAAAATTTAAAAATATCTGTTAATATTTTGATAAGGATTTTTGTTGATTCACTTCAAAACTTTATAAAGTTTTAAAAACCTTCTAAAGTTTCAGATATCTAATAAAATATTTAGACAATCAATTATTAAGCTATTACCTTTGCCAAATCATTTTTACAAAATTAAATTATGTCTAAAAAAGTCAGAGTTCGTTTTGCGCCAAGTCCAACTGGTCCTTTACATATTGGAGGAGTAAGAACTGCCTTGTTCAATTATTTATTTGCAAAAAAGCACGGTGGTGATTTTGTGTTGCGTATTGAAGATACCGACCAAAATCGTTATGTGGAAGGTGCTGAGGAATATATAATTGACGCTATGAACTGGTTGAATATTCCTTTTGATGAAAGCCCGAATAAAGACGGTGGCTTTGGACCCTATCGTCAATCGGAACGAAAAGACATTTACAAAAAATATGCGGATCAATTAATCGCTTCAGGAAATGCCTATTATGCATTTGATACTGCGGAAGAATTAGGAATACTTCGGAAAGAATATGAAGCCGAAAAAAGAACTTTTATTTATAATTGGCATAATCGTGAAGACTTAAATAATTCACTTTCATTGTCTTCTGAAGAAGTTTCTAAAAAATTAGAAGCGGACGAAAATTATGTAATTCGGTTTAAATCTCCAACTAATGAAACGTTACTTTTAAATGATATAATTAGAGGAGAAATTAAAATTGATACCAATGTTTTAGACGATAAAGTTTTGTTTAAAAGTGATGGTATGCCTACCTATCATTTAGCAAATATTGTGGATGATCATTTAATGAAAATCTCTCATGTTATTCGCGGAGAAGAATGGCTTCCTTCCTTATCATTACATGTATTATTATACAAAGCACTAGGCTGGGAGTCTCCAGAATTTGCACATTTACCTTTAATTATGAAGCCTATAGGAAAAGGAAAATTAAGCAAACGAGATGGTGATAAAATGGGCTTTCCGGTTTTTCCGACACAATGGAAAACTGTCGATGGTGAAACGTTTTCAGGTTACAGAGAAGATGGGTATTTTCCAGAAGCTGTTATAAACATGTTAGCTTTATTAGGTTGGAATCCAGGAACTGAACAAGAAATGTTTAGCTTGGAAGAATTGGTAGAGTCTTTTGATTTAAGTAGAGTAAATAAAGCGGGGGCTAAATTTGACCCTGAAAAAACAAAATGGTTTCAACAAAAATATATGCAAGAGAAATCGGATTCAGAATTAGCTGTTCTTTTTAAAGATTATTTAAATAGATGGTGTGACTCTGACCTGCGTTGGGAAAATAATGAAGAACGTCTTGTTAAAATTGTTTCCTTATTAAAAGAACGAGCAACTTTCGTTTCGGATTTTTGGGAACAAGGAAATTTCTTTTTTGTAGCGCCAGACAGTTATGATGAAAAAGCTTCTAAAAAAGCATTTAAAGAAGGAACTTCAGAAATATTAAAAAAGGTAATTGAGCTTTTAAATGAAGTGGATGATTTTTCAGTAAAAAATATTTCAGATAAAGTAAAAACTTGGATTACTTCAGAAGAAATAGGTTTTGGAAAAGTAATGATGCCTCTTCGGCTTGCTCTTGTTGGAGCTATGAAAGGCCCAGATGTATTTGAAATTGCTGCTGTCTTAGGAAAAGAAGAAGCGGTTTCTAGAATTAATAAGGTAATTGGTTTTCTTTCTTAAAAATAAACCACTAAGGCAAAGATTATTGTCGAACTATTCCCTTTAAAGTTTGTGTTTTCTAACTCATCGTCATTCAATTTATTCAACATATTAGTAACGCCATATTGGTATTTAACTGAAACTCTAAAGCTTTCTAATCCTCCAGTAATTCCACCCATTACATGAAAGTTCACTGGTGAAACGCCTTCAATATCTTTCGCTTTTAAGGTTGTGTATCCGTCTAGAATATAATCTTCAAATTGTTCTTTATCAACTTTTAGTTTTCCTGAAATATTTAAAATTGGCCCAAACTCTAACGTTAAATGATGTTTGATGATGTTATAACTTCCTAAAAACTTAATCTGAACTCCTTGAAGGTTGTAATCAATATATTGAGTCTCAAAACTGTTATTGGCATTTCTTCCGAAAATTTCTATATTATTACTAAAAAAGTCGATTCCGTAAATTAAATCAAAATCGTTTCTAAAGGCTCCTCGTGTTGTAAACCCGGCAGTAAAACCACTTCCTTGTTTTGTGTTTAAATCAGAAGTATTAATATCGTAAAGAGAAAAACCTCCTGTTAAACCCAATCTATTATAGTGGTCAAAATTACGTTGGGCTATAGAATTTTGAATAAATAAAAAGGTAAGGGTAACAAATATATAATTTTTAAGACTCATAATAAAGTGGGGTTATAAGGCGGCTAAAATAGCATTATTATCGTATCTTGAACGAAACTATTAACTATTAAGTATAATAAACTATGGAAAATTTAATTGGAGTTCCTATCCTCATCGTTATAGGAGTATTTTTACTGTTTCAAGTGTTCTTTATGGTAAAGCAACAAACAGCAGTTGTCATTGAAAATTTTGGAAAGTTTTCGAGTATTCGAACTTCTGGATTACAACTTAAAATTCCTGTTGTACAGCGTATTGCAGGTAGAGTAAACCTTAAAATTCAGTAATTGGACGTAATGGTAGAAACCAAAACGAAAGATGATGTTTTTGTAAAACTGAAGATTTCGGTTCAGTTTCAAATTATCAGGACTAATGTGTATGATGCTTTTTATAAGCTTCAAAGTCCGCATGACCAAATCACTTCCTATGTGTTTGATGTGGTTCGTGCTGAAGTTCCAAAAATGAAATTAGATGATGTTTTTGAACGAAAAGACAATATTGCGATTGCGGTTAAACTTGAATTAAACGAAGCAATGGTGAACTACGGTTATGACATTATCAAAACCTTAGTAACCGATATTGATCCTGATATACAGGTAAAAGAAGCAATGAATCGTATTAATGCAGCGGAACGTGAAAAAGTTGCAGCAGAATATGAAGCAGAAGCTTCTCGTATTATGATTGTTGCAAAAGCACGTGCTGAAGCAGAAAGTAAACGTTTACAAGGACAAGGTATTGCCTATCAACGTAGAGAAATTGCTCGTGGACTGGAAGAAAGTGTAGATGTACTTAATAATGTTGGGATTAACTCTCAAGAAGCATCAGCTTTAATTGTGGTAACACAGCATTATGACACGTTGCAGTCTTTGGGTGAAAAAACAAATTCAAACCTGATTTTAATGCCTAATTCACCTCAGTCTGGATCTAATATGTTGAACGATATGATTGCTTCGTTTGTAGCAAGTAATCAAATTGGTGAACAAATGAAAATTGATAATGAAGCAAAAGGAATTGTAAATAAAAAGAAAGATAGACCTAAAAGACCTCCTTCTGAGGATTTTGAGTATTAAATTAATAAATTATGAGTATAAAATCTTTGTTATTTTTATTGTTTGTTGTTTCGTTTCAACTAATTTATTCTCAAATATGGACACAAAAAGGAAATAATCTGTTTGGAGATATGAATGACGATGAATTTGGTCGTGCCTTATGTTTAAGTGGAGATGGAGGAACCTTAGTCGTTGGTTCTTTTTTGAATAGTGAAAACGGTATTAATTCAGGACAAGTTAAGGTTTATCAATGGGATGGTAATTTATGGGTGCAAAAAGGAAATAATATTCTTGGAGAAAATGATTTAGAGTGGTTGGGATATTCTGTTGGTATAAATGAAAATGGGAATGTTATTATTGTAGGATCCCCTTATTATAACATAAATGGTTCTCATGCTGGACAAGCTAAAATATTTGAATGGGATGGTAGTTCTTGGTTGCAAAAAGGAAATAGTATTATGGGCGAGGTTGATTCTGATATTTATGGCCGTTCAGTTGGAATAAGTGCAATTGGCAATATTGTTGCAGTTGGTGCTCCAGGAGTAGGATATAATGGAGATAATACTGGACTAGTGAAAATATTTGAATGGGATGGTAATGAATGGGTTCAAAAAGGAAATGATATTCTTGTAGGAATAATGGATGAAATTGGATATTATCTAGATTTAAGTGACAATGGTCTTGCTTTGATTACAGGTTCTATTTATTATAACAATAGTAGCGGATACGTAAAGGTATATGAATGGATGTCTAATGATTGGCAACAAAAAGGGAGTCAATTAAATGGTATTAATGAGGGGGATCTTTTTGGGTTTTCTCTTAGCATAGACTCTAGCGGGAGCAACATTGCTATAGGGGCAATTGGTGATAATGAAGGTGGGTTTCATGCAGGAAAAGTAAAGGTATATAACTGGAACACTAATGATTGGCAACAAAAAGGAAATGATATTATAGGTGAAAATCAATATGATGAATCAGGTTCCTCTGTAAGTCTTAGTTCTGATGGAAGTATTTTGGCTATTGGAGCTTTTCAGAACCATGACGTTGCTCCCTCGGCTGGACATGTTAGGGTGTTTGATTGGGAACAAAACAGTCGGCAACAAAATAGTGATGATATTGATCCTTTGTTTGGTAATGGTTGGTTTGGATGGGCATTAAGTTTAAGCTCAGATGGTAGTTCTTTTGCTGTAAGCGCCCCTAGAAATAGTGAAACAGGTGTTGAAAACGGAAAAGTGAATGTGTTTAGTAGTCCAAATTTAAGTATTAATGAATCATTAAAAAAACAAGCTTTTGTTGTTTACCCAAATCCATCAAAAAAATATTTAACCATAGAAAGCTATTTTTTAATAGATGAAATAAATATTTATTCTGTTGATGGAAAATTAATTATTAATAAACAAAAAATTAATAGCAAGTCTATTGTGTTGAATATAAATAACTTACAAAATAACTTATATTATATTGTTACTAAGTCTAATGATAAAATAGAAACTGAGATTTTTATTAAAGAATAGCTAGAAAATTGATAATGAGGCAAAGGGAATTGTAAATAATAAACGTAGTAAACCGAAACCTCCTTCTAAACTCTAGAAGGGTTTGAATCCCTTCTAGAGTTTTTTATAGTAGTTTAGTTTCTTTTACCAATACCTCATTTTTATCTTCCAAAGCTTTGGTGATAAACTCATTAATGTCGTTGTTGCGTTCTTGTCCGTTGTTAAGAAGAACACCTAAACTAATCATTGTAACAATACGGGTTCCTGCTTTTTTAACAGCCGTTCCGAAGAAAGGCTGTAACTCTTCATAGCTAATATTTTTAGCTAATTCCTGAATTTGTTTTTTAACTTCTTCTTGTTTTTCGGAAGGGAATTTGGTGTACTTTTTACCAAATCGCATAATTTCATTAATAGCAGAAATTTGTGGTCTTTGTTGTTGGGTTTGTTGTTTTTGAACAGGTTTTTTCTTTGCCCAAGAATCTCTTAGTCCAACTGTTTTATTAAATACTAGTTTATCAGAATTACTATCATCATCCACATTAAAATAGCCTAATCGTTGAAACTGAAAACTGTCTCCTATTTTAACGGAAACTAAACTTGGCTCTAAAAACCCTTCAGAAATTGTTAAGGAATTCAGATTGATAAAATCCATATATGTTTTATCTTTGTGACTGTCAGGTGCTTCATCAGTAAAAAGGCGATCGTAAGAACGAATTTCTGCTTTTAGAGCGTGGTTAATGGAAACCCAGTGTAAGGTTCCTTTTACTTTTCTAAGGCTGGCTTCAGTTCCTGTTCCGCTTAAACTATCTGAATCATACGTACAGTGTATTTCAGTAATATTTCCTTCAGTATCTTTAATAACCGATTCTCCTTTAATAATATAAGCGTTTTTTAAACGGACTTCTTTTCCTAAAGTCAGTCTAAAGTATTTGCTGTTAGCTTCTTCTTTAAAATCTTCTTTTTCAATGTATAATTCTCTTGAAAAAGGAACTTCTCTAAAACCTGCATTTTCGTCTTCTGGATTATTTTCAGCTTTTAAAAGTTCTTCTTTTCCTTCGGGATAATTGGTAATTACCAACTTCACCGGATTTAAAACCGCCATTACCCGAGATGCAATTTTGTTTAAATCTTCTCGAATACAGAATTCTAATAAAGAAACATCAATCACGTTTTCACGTTTTGCAACCCCAACTGCTTCAATAAATTTCTTAATCGCATTGGGTGTATAACCTCTTCTTCGCAATCCTGAAATCGTTGGCATTCGAGGATCATCCCAACCCGAAACCACATTTTCTTCTACCAATTGTAGTAGTTTTCGTTTGCTCATAATGGTATAACTCAAATTCAAACGCGCAAATTCTCGTTGTTTTGGAGGACGTGGTAATTCGTCTTTTGCATAACTATAAACCTCATCTCTAAACCAATTGTAAAGCTTTCTGTGAGGTTTAAATTCTAAGGAGCAAAGTGAGTGTGAAATCTGCTCAATGTAGTCGCTCTCACCGTGTGTCCAATCGTACATTGGATAAATACACCAATCGTTTCCGGTGCGGTGATGTGCTTTCTTTAAAACACGATACATAATCGGATCCCGCATCAACATATTGGGGTCTTCCATATCAATTTTTGCTCGTAAAATATGGGTTCCTTCTTCAAATTCTCCTGCTTTCATTCTTCGGAAAAGATCGAGGTTTTCTTCCACCGTTCTATCACGAAAAGGACTGTTGGTTCCTACTTGTGTGGGGGTTCCTTTTTGCTCTCGCATGGCTTCAGAAGATTGAGAATCTATGTATGCTTTTCCGTTTTTAATCAATAATTCTGCCCAATCATAAAGCTTCTGAAAGTAATCTGAAGAGTACAATTCATTTTCCCATTCGTAACCCATCCAAGTAATATCTTCCTTGATGGCATCTACATATTTTTGCTCTTCTTTTGCGGGATTGGTATCGTCAAACCGAAGATTTACCGGTGCCTTATATTTTTCACCCAAACCAAAGCTAATTCCGATGGCTTTGGTATGTCCAATGTGTAAATAACCATTGGGTTCTGGTGGAAAACGGAAGCGTAAATCTTCCCGTTTTAATCCGTTGGCTAAATCTTCTTCTATAATTTGCTCAATAAAATGGAGCGATTCTTTTTGTGTTGACATATTTTTAATTCTTTGTCTTCAAAACGTACATTAAAATATCTTCATGCGTTCCCGCAACAAGTGCGGGAAATCATATCTTTGCAAAAATAGTTGAAATGAGCACGATACGGTTAAAAAACATAAAAATTTATGCCTTTCACGGTTGTATGTTGGAAGAAGGGCAAATTGGTTCGGATTATTTGGTGAATCTTTCAGTCAGAGCAAATCTGGAAGAAGCAGCAAATAGTGATGAATTAAAAGATACGGTAGATTATGTACAGCTTCAGAAAATTGTAGCTAAAGAAATGTCGATTCGTTCTAAATTATTAGAACATGTAGGAAAACGAATTATAGATAAAATTTTAATTACTATTCCTTTAGTGAGCTTTGTAAAAGTAACTGTAGCTAAAGTAAATCCTCCAATTGGTGGTGATGTTGCGGAAGTGAGTGTTACTTTGGTTGGAAAACGGTAGGTTTTTTTGAGGATGTATGACTCGATGACTTAAGAAGCATCTGTCTTTGCGAGGCACGAAGCAATCTCAATAAAATATAGTTTTAGTTTAAAAAATATCGAGTTTATATTTTATATTTGCAATCTCGATAAATGAGACACCTGCTTTTGCAGGTGTGTAGGGCGTCGTGGCCGAGTGGCTAGGCCGGGCTCTGCAAAAGCTCTTACAGCGGTTCGAATCCGCTCGACGCCTCAAAGAAAGCTTCAGTTTTTACTGGAGCTTTTTTTATTCCTCTAACGTTTCAATTTTATCCAATCCTTTTTGAATTCCCTTAGGAAAAACACCTTGAAGCAGAAGAATCACTCCAAAGCCAATAATAAGAATACTTACCCATTTTTTGGTTTTAATTATAAAACGTGGGGTTAGATTACTTTTTAATCTTTTTGCAAGGAATATTTTTAATAAATCGGTAGTAAATAAAGTAATTAAAACGGTTGCTAAAAATAATAGCACACCGTTTTTATGAGTGGTTACTGCTTGGGCGATAACGATGGTTGCAATCCACCCAGCGAGTACTCCAAAATTAACAAAGTTTAAAAGAAAACCTTTTAAAAAGAGTCCGCCGTGATTTTTGTTAGTGTTTACTGAATAGTGTTCCCTTACAATTTTAATAAACGATTTGGAGGTTCGGATATAAGAAATGACTCCAAATGCAATTAAAACCACCCCTCCAAATATTAACAAAGCAGGATCGTCTTTTACTTTTTCTAAAATTTTATTAGTACTAAAAAAGCAATGGAAATAAAAAGCACATCAGAAAATAACGCTCCTAAATCAAAAAATACTGCGGCTTTAAACCCTTTAGTTATACTAGTTTCTATAAGGGTGAAAAAAACAGGTCCTATTGCAAAAGCAAGAAGAAATCCGTAAAAAGCTGCGTATAGTAAACCGTCTGTCATGGTTCTACAAAAGTAGTAAAAAGACTTAAGATAGTACGACTTATGATAAATGACAGTTTGTAGGGTTTAG
>JAJRQR010000010.1 GCA_024280145.1 Bacteroidota bacterium | reverse complement strand
TTGCCCTAAATCCTTCTTTAAGAGAATAAAAAGATCTTTCTTTTCATGACCTGATAATTCTGATATGATTAATTGTAAATCCATAATACTATAAGTTTACATAAAGATACTAAAACCTACATTATCTAGCAACATAACCTTTTTAAATAAACAACTTAATGATGAATTGTTATATTTTTAAAATAAAAAAAGCCTTCAATTCAATTAAGAATGAAGGCTGATTTATTTGTTTCAGTGTAAATTAGTTTACACTTCTGCTTAAATCTGATCCAGCTTTAAATTTAACTACATTTTTAGCTTTAATTTTGATTGTAGCACCAGTTTGTGGGTTTCTTCCGTCTCTTGCAGCTCTTCTAGATACTGACCAAGATCCAAAACCTACTAAAGAAACACGGTTTCCTTTTTGTAAAGATCCTTCAATTTCAATTAGCATACATTCCAATGCTTTTTTAGCTGCTGCTTTAGTAATTCCAGCATGTTCTGCCATTGCGTCGATTAAATCTGATTTGTTCATAAGTTTTAAAATTAAATTGTTGGTTAAACTTCTTTTTTAATGTTCTACAAATTTAATCGGAATATCGGTTCATGCAAGTAATAGTAGGCAAAATCGCTATTTTTGTTAATAACTTAGGTGCTTTGTTAATAAACCTGACTGTTTTTTGGCGTTTTTTATAAATTCAATGGTAGTAAGGCTTTACATCATTTTAGAATTTTCTTCAAAATTGTAACCATTTAAAAGTGATTTTATGTCCATTTTCGCTTTCCGGGAATTTGAATTTCATTAATTATAAGGTAACCGTTACTTACAGCTATTTGTAGTTCTTTTTTGCTAGCTATAATTTTTCCTACTTCAAAATTGTGCTTTTCAATTTTATAATCACAATCATAAATTTTAACCTTACTTTCTACCTTATTATTATATAGGTAACTCCAAGCAGCGGGATATGGATTCAACCCTCTAATTAATGCTTGAATATCTTCGACAGGTTTGGTCCAGTCTATCTTTGTATTTTCTTTAGTTAGTTTTGGAGCGTCTTTTAAATCAATTTGTTGAATTTGTTTTTTTGGAACTGCTTTGTTTTCAGCAATTAGATTGACCGTCTTAATTACCAAACTACTTCCAATATTCATTAATATATCATGCAATGTCCCTGCCGTTTCTTTTTCTGAAATAACAACTTCTTCTTTTAAAATAATCGCCCCAGTATCAATTTTGTCATCAATAAAAAAAGTGCTAACCCCTGTTTTTTCTTCCTTATTAATAATAGCCCAATTTATAGGAGCTGCTCCTCTGTATTGTGGGAGGAGAGAAGCGTGTAAATTAAAAGTGCCATATTCTGGCATTTTCCAAACCGCTTCTGGAAGCATTCTAAATGCAACCACAATTTGTAAATTGGCATTTATTGTCTTTAGTTCTTCAAGAAATGTTTGATCCTTAAGGTTGGTAGGTTGTAAAAGATGTAAGCCTTTAGACAAGGCATATTGTTTAACAGCAGATTGCCGAAGTTTTTTTCCTCTACCAGCAGGTTTGTCTGGCGAAGTAATTACTCCTACAATGTTTATTCTCTCTTCAACTAATTTCTGTAAAACACCCACAGCAAAATCTGGGGTTCCCATAAAGACAATTCTTAAATTTCTCATTAAAGTAAATAGTATTGATTTTTTGTATTGATTTTAATTTTTTCTAAATCTTGAAGCAATCGTAAAACCACTAAAATTTTAGCTTCGGTAAATGTAAGTTTTTCTGAAAGTTCTCTTGATGTCTTTTCAGATTCTTCTAATAATTGTAAAATTTTACCTGATATAAGCGCCAGCTCTTTTTTACTTGGTGATGTATCTTGAGAAGCACAAACCGAGCATATACCACAGTTTTCTGCTTCTGTTTCTCCAAAATAACTCACTAATTGCACCGTTCTGCAAGTCTTTTTGTTTTTTATATAAGTTAAAACGGACTTGACTTCATTTTCTTTTTTTCTATTTAAATCCAGTAAACTCTTCGAAACCATATTAATTGTCTTGTCGTCTTCCCTTGGGACAATAAAGGTTATAGAGGCATCTGTGTGATATAATTTTAATTCTAAAACCCCTTCTTTTTGCATTTTCTCTAAAACCGAAATAATGTTGTTAATGGATTGCCCTGTTTTTGAAGAAATCAAATCTATTTTTACTGCAGTGGGCGATTCGAAAATTCCCCCGTAAAGGCGAAGAATGGTTTTTCCGATTAATGAAATAGAAGGGTTTTGTGAAAAATAAGCTATCAGTTTATCGGAGCTAATAATGAATTTTAAAACGGATTTCCTTCCAAATTGTTTTGAAAGTTGAATGATCCCAAGCCTATCCAAAGCCGTTAATCCATTATAAGTAATTAAAGTGTTAAGCTTATAGTTTTTACAAAATTCGATAAAATTAAAACTATGATTTGTAAACTCACCTTCTCCATAAGAGATTTGAAAGTAATTATTTAGTTTCCGGTAAAGTAATTTTAACTGTTGGACATTTGGTCTTGAATCTATAAATTGTTTTTTAACCAATACTTTATCATAGTCATTATATAAAATAATAGCACTTGCATAATTACCATCTCTTCCTGCTCTTCCAGCTTCTTGGAAATAACTTTCTAAACTTTCCGGCAGCTGAATATGAAACACATAACGAACATTTGGATTGTCTATTCCCATTCCAAAAGCGTTGGTTGCAACCATTACTTTTGTTTTTCCTTGAAGCCATTCTTCCAAGCGACTATTCTTTTCTTCAGAAGTAATCCCGCCATGATAAAAATTACTTGAAATCCCTAAACTATTTAATTGTGTGCTGGTTTCATAAGCGATTTTTCTACTTCTAACATAGATAGTAGCAGTTTCATTATTTTTTTTCAGAAGTTGCTCAATTCGGTATAACTTATCGTCTTCATATTGAACTTGATACGACAGGTTTTTTCGAACAAACGAACTTTTAAGAACAGCTGGAGATTCTAAATCTAATTGAGAAATAGTATCGGTAATAACTTCTGAAGTCGCAGTTGCTGTTAACGCAATTATGGGGACTAAAGGGTGAAGTCTTCTAAGTAATTTGCAATTTTTATAAGCGGGTCTAAAGTCATTTCCCCATTGCGAAATACAATGAGCTTCGTCTATTGCAAATAAGTTAACACTCATTTGCCTTATAGAATTCTGTACCAATTCTTGACTTAATCTTTCAGGCGATAAATACAAAAACTTATAATTGCCATAAATAGCATTTTCAAGCAAAATATTTAAGTTACTATAAGAAATTCCGCCAGGAATACTAAGTGCTTTAATACCTTTCTTTTTAAGGGTGTTCACTTGGTCGGTCATCAACGCAACAAGTGGAGAAACTACGATGCAAATACCGTTTTGTGCTAAAGCAGGAATTTGAAAACAGACAGATTTTCCACCACCAGTTGGTAATAAAGCAACGGTATCTCTACCGTTTAATACAGAGGTAATTATTTCTTCCTGCATTGGCAGAAAGCCTTTGTGTCCCCAGAATTCTTCGAGTATGTGTATGGGGTTTTTCAATAATTATAGTGATAGTTTATTGCAAATAAATTGCATTCTATTTTCAATAGTTCCAAAAGGAATTTCAATCACATTGTAGCCATAATCTTTATAGGCTTTTAGTAAAAAGTGATGAATTTGTTCCGCTTCTTCAAAGGTTTCGTAACGCTCATTATCTTGTTGGTAAATTTCTTTCCAAGGAGGTAATAAAAATATATAATCATAGCGATTATTTTGACAAGTTTCTTTAAAGTGACTTGGATATTCTGAATTAGAATAATCCATATAAGCAGTAACATCAGGCAAACCTCTATCGTAAAACAAATAGGTTTTTTCTAAGTTTTTTGTGTCGTTAAATTGTTTCAACCTTCCGTCTAAAAGTTTTTGACTAAATAGGAGAGGATCTGTTAAAAAAAGCTGCTCAATTCCTTGTTTTTGGGCTTCGATTATAACATCACGTGAAATTTCGTGCATACACTGAAACCCTTGTTTTAAAAGATATGAAATTAAAGTGGTTTTTCCAGAACTAGGACCTCCAGTGATGACTATTTTTTTCGGCATATTATAAAACATATTATGCAAATAACGTAAATAATTATCGATACCGAAACACTATATTTGCAAAGAATAAATTATTTATAATGAAATCTGAAAAAGAAATCGCAGAATTTTACGATAGATTAAAAGAACAGTTAATTAATGATACTGCCTGGCCTTCAGAATATTATTATAAATTTATTATTCCTGCAAGCTTAGAGAAAATTGCTGAAATTGAAGCGATTTTTGATAACACAAACGCTATAATTACGACAAGAGATTCTAAAACTGGAAAATACACTAGCTTGTCTATAAAAGTAAAATTAGATTCTCCAGACAGTGTTATTGAAAAATATATGGAAGTTTCTAAAATTGAAGGAGTAATATCTCTATAAAAATTAGTACTTTGCCAACTTATTAGTAATTACTTCAGAGATTAAAAAACAAAAGGTTAACTTAAACCTTTAATTATATCCTTATTATTTTGGTAGAAAACATTGAATACAACTCGGAGCGACCAAAGCTTATTATTCCTGAATATGGACGTCATATTCAAAAAATGGTAGATTTTGCCATTTCAAAAGAAACAAAAGAAGAACGAAATAAAGTAGCAAATAGCATTATTTCAGTAATGGGAAATATGAATCCTCATTTACGTGATGTACCTGATTTTCAACATAAATTATGGGATCAGCTATTTATTATTTCCAATTTTAAATTAGATGTGGATTCACCGTTTCCAATTCCTTCAGAAGAAGAATTATTGGAACGCCCAGAATCACTTGAGTATCCACAAAATTTTCCTAAATATCGCTTTTATGGTAATAATATCAAGCGTATGATAGATGTGGCAAATAGTTGGGAAGAAAGCGACAAAAAGGAAGCATTGGTAATAACCATTGCCAATCACATGAAAAAATGTTTCTTAAATTGGAATAAAGACACCGTTGAGGACGATGTAATTTTTAATCATTTATTCGAACTTTCAGAAGGCAAACTAAACCTTAAAGGAAGTGATGAAAAACTCTTAGATACGATGACAATCCTTAAAAATAAGAAGAGTTATGGTAACAAGAAAGTTCATAAAAACCATAAAAATAATAAAGGTCGTACCTGGAAAAAATATTAACCCTTTCTTAAGCAATATTGAAATAAAATTATAGTTTGATATTGTATATTCACAAATTTAATTTTAATTAATGGGAACTTTTAAGATAGAAGGAGGGCATAAACTTCAAGGAGAAATCATACCTCAAGGAGCAAAAAATGAAGCACTTCAAATTCTTTGTGCTGTTTTATTAACGGATAATGAAGTGATAATTGAAAATGTCCCAGATATCCGAGATGTAAATAAATTAATT
This sequence comes from Bacteroidota bacterium, assembly GCA_024280145.1. GTDB lineage: Bacteria > Bacteroidota > Bacteroidia > Flavobacteriales > Flavobacteriaceae > Marifrigoribacter. Next base: position 5,387 of record JAJRQR010000010.1, on the reverse strand, counting down.
GAAATTCTTGGAAACCTTGGTGTTAAAGTTAAAAAATTAGGAAAAGGAAAATTTTCATTTCAGTCTGATGAATTAGATTTAGATTATTTAGAATCTGAAAAATTTAAAGAGGAAGGAAGTTCTCTTAGAGGATCTATAATGATTGTTGGTCCTTTGTTAAGCCGTTTTGGAAAAGGATTTATACCACAACCAGGAGGCGATAAAATAGGAAGAAGAAGGTTAGACACCCATTTTGAAGGGTTTATAAAGTTAGGAGCCACTTTTAGATTTAATAAAGAAGAAAGCTTTTATGGTGTTGAAGCACCTAACGGTTTAAAAGGAACATATATGCTTCTTGACCAAGCTTCAGTAACAGGAACGGCAAATATTGTGATGGCTGCTGTTTTAGCCGAAGGTACTACCACTATTTACAATGCCGCTTGTGAACCTTATTTGCAACAACTTTGTAAAATGTTGGTTCGTATGGGAGCTGTCATTTCAGGAATTGGTTCTAATTTATTAAATGTTGAAGGAGTAAAAAAATTAAACGGTTGTACGCATCGAGTACTTCCAGATATGATTGAAATTGGTTCTTGGATAGGCTTAGCAGCAATGACTCGAAGCGAAATTACTATTAAAGATGTAAGCTGGGAAAATTTAGGTTTAATTCCAGATACTTTCAGAAAATTAGGAATTGCTCTTGAAAAAAGAGGAGATGACATTTTCATACCAGCTCAGGAAAGTTATGAAATTCAAGGTTATATAGATGGTTCTATTTTAACGGTTTCAGATTCAACCTGGCCAGGTTTTACACCCGATTTATTGAGTATTGTTTTAGTAATTTCAACACAAGCAAAAGGGAGTGTTTTAATACACCAAAAGATGTTTGAAAGTCGTTTGTTCTTTGTCGATAAATTAATAGATATGGGAGCAAAAATAATACTTTGTGATCCACATAGAGCAACAGTAATTGGTCACGATTTTGAATATTCACTTAAAGCGACTACTATGGTTTCGCCAGATATACGTGCGGGGATTTCCTTGTTAATTGCAGCCTTATCTGCAAAAGGAACCAGTACTATTCACAATATTGAACAAATAGATCGTGGTTACGAAAATATAGATGAACGCTTACGAGCAATTGGTGCAAAAATTACACGTTTAGAGACTAACTAAACTATTTATTTTTGTTAATTTCATCTTGAAGTTTTCTTCGTATTTGTTGTTCTCTCTCTAGGGAACGCTGTCTAAAGTTTTCAAACTCTTCATCTGTTTCTACTAATTTTGACTTAGTGGTTTTTATAATTGCAAAACTACTTTTGTACTTAATAAATAAAACAACGATGATAAATATTAAAATTGCTAAGGTGATAAATACAATTAGTGTATAAGTAGTTTTATTTGTTAGCATCCCTAAAACAACAATGCCATTTTCCTTTCCTTTAGAAACGGTTAATTCTTTTTTAGTTTGTTCAAGATTTGTATTAAGAGCTGTAATTGAACTATTTTGTTGTTCTATTTTTGAAGTAGAAGTTTGTATAGTTTCTTCAAATTTAGAAATTGAATCTAAAATATTTTTTCTTAAAGTATATATTTTCTCTTTTTTTACAACTTTATATTCTTGATAATTATTCGACTTTTTTAACAGATCTTCAAATTGTTGGTCTATTGTTTGTTGCCCAAAGATAGGAGTTGCTACAAGCAAAGTAAGAATAGAAATAAAAGCAATATTTTTCATGATTCAGTAGGATTTGTATGTTTATAGAAACAATGCAATATGATAAAAATTGTGCAATACTTTAAAAATTTATAAATAAATATTTATGCGGAAAGATTTAGTTTTTTATGACAAAAATTTAAAGCTCCAGAAGGGCATTTTCTAATTTGAGAAATTATTTTTGTTGTTGAAGCAGCCTCTAAGTTTATCCATGGAATAACGGAAGATCTAAAAACTTCGGACAATCCTTTTGCACATTTTTCAGCATGAATGCATTTTTGTGGAATAAAAGTTACGGTTATTTTACTGTTTTCATATTTATTTTTATAGCTTTTCATAAGATTAAGGTTTGGGACCGAAGATTAATAATACAAAATATGTCGATAAAAATATATAAAAAAACGATAAAATGTAAATTAATAAGAATAAACTTACAATTAAATGTTAAAAATTAACAAAAAATATAAATATTGTCTCTTTAGTTTGAGTGAAAAATAATTAAACAAGATATAAAGTAAAGTTTTTAAACTCTATTGTTTAGCTTTGTTGAAACCTAAAACAATTAAAACCATTTATTATGAAAAAATTAATAGTATTATTTTTTGCATTGGCACTTACCTTCAATGCAAATTCGCAAATTAAAACACCACAACCAAGTACTTCACAGAAAATTGTTCAAACTGTTGGTTTGACAGAAGTAGTTTTAGAATATTCAAGACCATCTATGAGAGGAAGAACAATATTTGGAGGTTTAGTTCCTTATAATGAAATATGGAGAACAGGTGCAAATGCTAATACAAAAATAACTTTTAGCGACGCAGTAACAATTGGTGGAAAAGAACTAAAAGCAGGAACTTATGCAATTTATACTAAGCCAAATGCTCAAAATTGGGAAGTTTATTTTTATAACGATGCTTCAAATTGGGGAACTCCTCAAGAATGGGACAAATCTAAAGTTGTTGCTACTGCAAAAGCTAGTATTTATCCGTTACCAATGAATATTGAAACATTTACTATTTCATTTGATGATATCACAAACGATTCTGCCAATTTAAGTTTTATGTGGGAAAAAGTATATTTGGCTATTCCAATCAAATTTATAACAGATCAACAAGTATCAAGCAGTATAGAAAGAGTGATGGGAGGACCTGGTGCTGCTGATTATTATTCGGCTGCGGTTTATTATTTAAATAATGATAAAGATATTGAAAAAGCTAAAACTTGGATTGATAAGGCTATTGAAATGAATGACGAACCAGCTTTTTGGTATTACAGACAACAATCGTTAATTTATGCTAAATCTGGCGATAAAAAAGGGGCTATTAAAGCAGCTAAAACATCTTTAAAGCTTGCTAAAGAAGCAGGAAATGAAGATTATATTGCATTAAATAAACAATCTTTAAAAGTATGGGAAGGTATTGAAGAGATTAATAAATAATATTTCCATTTATTAAAACTTTGTTGCACAATGAAAGTTCAGTAACAAATGTTACTTCACTTGGCTACTTTTGTTACTGTATATACTTGTTTGTAACTGTAATTTTGCAGAGAATTAAATTTAAATATTATGCCAACAGTAAAGTTAACAGCAGAACAATTCAAGAACGAGGTTTTTGATTATACAACAGAAAAGGAATGGAAATTTAAAGGTGATAAGCCAGCAATTATAGATTTCTATGCAGATTGGTGTGGGCCGTGTAAAATGGTTGCTCCAATTTTAGAAGAATTATCTGATGATTATAAAGATCAGGTAGTGATTTATAAAGTAGATACTGAGGTTGAACGTGAATTATCATCGGTTTTCCAAATAAGATCAATTCCATCTATGTTATTTATTCCAAAAGATAAACAACCTATGATGCAAGCAGGTGCTTTACCAAAAGATGCTTTAAAAAATGTTATTGAAAAAGAATTGATTTAACCTTTTTGAAAAGAAAAATGAAAAGCAGTTAACGAGTGTTAGCTGCTTTTTTTTATTTTGAAATGTTTTTTCCATTTTTTATTTCTGAAGTAGTAGGGATTTCAAACCAAGTTTCCATAAAGTCGAAATCTTCTTTGCTCACTTCAAACTCAAAAGTATTACCTTTTTCTAAATTTCTTTTTTGAATCCGCTTCCATCGAGTTTCTTTAGGTATATCTAGAAAATGTAATTTGAATTCAAATCTATTATCTAACGCGAATTTTCTAAACTTCTCTCGATGTGATTGTTTAGAAAATCCTAAGTCTAAAATAGAATCTGTATTAGAATTTTCTAATTGCTCGATAAGGTTCATTATTACTTTCTCTGAACGTTCTATCCGTTCTAAAAACCAATCCAAGCTATCTTTATCACTTTTATCTGGAAGAAATAAAGTGTTGTTCCAAAAGTCAATCGAGAAAATAACACCACTTGAAACGGCTTTTAATTTATTACAATAGGTTGTTTTTACTGAACCTGTATTTCCTGTTATTAAATGTATCATCTATAAAATTTCTCTATCTTTTTTAAAGTTATATGAATCGATTAAATATAAAGGAAAGAGTAAAGAGACATAAGCAAGTAAATCATAAGGATCATAAGTCGCATCATAAAGCTTAAAATACTGAATGAGCTCAATTGAAAAACAAACAAAAACAAAAATAAAAAAAGTTTTATTTGGGCTAAAAAAACGGGTCCATTTATTATCTGCTTTAAAGGTAAAAAGCCCTCTAAACAATATGTAATTCCAAGCAGGGCCAGCTATATCCAATAAATAACCCTTCCAAAAGGTTCCATAATCAACCCATAATGTTGATAACCCAATTCCCCAAAGTAAAATAAAAAGAATAGCCCAATAGGGAGCTAATATATTGTGTCTGTACTTCTTATTCATAACTAAATATAATTTATAGAACCTATAAATTGGAATTCATTATTTTTTTGTTCTTGACAATTTCTAATTAAATAACATTCCCTAATCGTTGTGCTTCAGCATCTTTTTTAGCACCATATAAGATTCCAAACATCATTCCAAGACCTGTTCCTATAGACATACCGATACTGGCTCCTAGAAAAGGGTCGATTGCAATACCAATGGATAGACCAAGTGCATTTCCGAAAATCATCCCATAAATCATTCCTATTTCGGTGTTGTATTTTTTATGAGTAAAAGAAAATTCTTTCTTTAAAAATGATATTAATTCTGAATGTTTTTTCTTGTAGTATTTCTTTCTGTTTTCGGGAGCTTCATTTAAGCTTAAGGAAGTAAGTTTTTCTTGTATTAGCTGTAATTGATTTTCATTTAAACCTTTATCATTCAACGAAGTTAAAGTACTAATAAAACAGTTATAGGCTTTTATATCAGATTTCTTATCTGTTTGTGATTGTAGATTGTTTAATAAATTGATAGCCTCGTTGATTGTCATAATGTTTTATTTTATTGGTCGTAGAAAATTTGTTTTGTAACAGTTTATATAACATTTCTTAATGGGAAAAGACGTAGTGCTTTTCCGATTAAAACCAAATATTACTAATAAGCGTTAAATTCCGATAGGAATTTCAGCCGTTATGAAGGTTATTCGGTGTTGGTACAAGTTGTGTGTCCTGCGTTTCCACAGGGTAGAAAGATACGATAAGTTCTTTGAAATGGAAACATAACTATTATTGAGATGATAGGCTTTGTATAGAAACCGAAACGAGCTAACCCCTTATTATAGGTAAAGTTAGAGGACT
>JAJRQR010000133.1 GCA_024280145.1 Bacteroidota bacterium | reverse complement strand
ATTAACTGTGAAGTTTGATGGTATTGCTGAAATTGAAGATCTTAAAACTGTAAAAAGTAAAGATAAAGAAGGAAATGAAGTTGATGTAGTAATTTCAAGAACTTCAGAAATTAAACTGAAAGATAAGAAAACAGGAATTACCCTGAGTACCAATAATATCCAGTATGGTTCGCATATATTTATTAAAAGTGGTGCGAAACTTAAAAAAGGAGATGTTGTTTGTCAATGGGATCCATTTAATGGTGTAATTATTTCTGAATTCTCTGGAAAAATTCAATATGAAAACCTTGAAAAAGGACTTACTTATAAAGTAGAAGTTGATGAACAAACAGGTTTCCAAGAAAAAGTAATTTCAGAATCTAGAGATAAAAAGAAAATACCTACCTTATTAATTGTTGGTAAAAAAGGTGAGATTATACGTTCGTATAATTTACCAGTAGGAGCACACCTTATGGTTGATGATGGCGATAAAATAGACATTGGTAATATATTAGTTAAGATTCCACGTAAATCATCTAAAGCAGGTGATATTACGGGTGGTCTTCCTAGAGTTACTGAGTTGTTTGAAGCTCGTAATCCTTCTAATCCAGCTGTAGTAAGTGAGGTAGATGGTGTAGTTTCTTTCGGGAAAATTAAACGTGGTAATCGTGAGATTATCGTTGAAACTAAATTTGGAGATATCAGAAAATATTTGGTGAAATTGTCAAATCAGATATTAGTACAAGAAAACGATTTTGTACGTGCAGGTATGCCACTTTCAGATGGATCGATTACTCCATTGGATATTCTTAACATTAAAGGGCCTTCTGCGGTTCAGCAATACTTAGTAAATGAAGTACAAGAAGTATATCGTTTACAGGGAGTGAAAATTAACGATAAGCACTTTGAGGTAGTAGTACGTCAAATGATGCGTAAAGTTAGCATTGTTGATCCAGGAGATACCTTATTTCTAGAAAATCAATTAGCTCATAAATTTGATTTTATTGAAGAAAACGATAAAATCTTCGGAATGAAGGTAATTGAAAATGCTGGGGATTCAGAAATGTTGAAAGAAGGACAAATTATTTCGCCTCGTGATTTACGTGATGAAAATTCAATTTTAAGAAGAACTGATAAACAACTTGTAGTAACAAGAGATGCGGTACCAGCTACAGCGACTCCAATATTACAAGGAATTACACGTGCATCGTTACAAACTAAATCGTTTATTTCGGCGGCTTCCTTCCAGGAAACAACCAAAGTATTAAACGAAGCAGCGGTGAATGGTAAAATAGATTATTTAGAAGGATTGAAAGAGAATGTTATTGTAGGTAAAAGAATACCAGCAGGAACAGGAATGCGTAAATATGACACGATTATTGTTGGCTCTAAAGAGGAATTAGAAGAAATGACTCGTGAGAAGCAAGAAGTTAATTATAATTAAATGAGATTCTAATTTTGCTTTTGTGAAATTGGTAAATCGAATTTATCCCGATGCATATCGGGATCTATAATAAGAAGAAACAAAATCCCGATATATGTCGGGATTTTGCATTTTATATAATTAGCAGTAGTTACCTTTGTAGAAATATAAATAAAAAAGATATGTCAGATTCAAATAAAAACAAAAAAGGACAAATAAATATTGAGTTGGATGAAAAAGTGGCTCAAGGTATTTACAGTAACTTGGCAATCATCAATCACTCTCAATCCGAGTTTGTAGTAGATTTTATCACTATAATGCCAGGAGTACCAAAAAGTAAAGTAAAATCTAGAATTGTATTAACTCCACAACACGCGAAACGTTTCTTAAAAGCTTTGGGCGATAATGTAAAACGTTTTGAAAATACTCACGGAGAAATAAAAGATTTTCAGCAAACTCCAATGCCTATAAATTTTGGGCCTACAGGAGAGGCTTAATATTTTAAATGTTTAATGTTTTGTCAGCTTGTCCCGATAGCTATCGGGGGCAGTTTAATCTTTTGACTATGTTCAAGGAGACAAAGTGCTAAGATTAATGTTTTGTGGTATGGGGAGTAATTTATATTTTGCCTACAGCCTTTTTAAAACTCACTCACGAAATGCAGTTCCACTTTCGAGTATTTGGATTGTGTCATTTGTAAGGTGAAAGATGAATCGGCAAAGAATACCAATTGTCCGCGTTTGTCTTTTGCTAAAAACCGGGATTTCACTCTTTTGAATTCTTCCAATTCAGTTTTGTCTGAATGTTTTATATCTACCCAACAAGCTTTAAAAACATTAAGGTTTTCATAAGAACATTTGGCTCCATATTCATGCTCTAAACGGTATTGAATTACTTCAAACTGAAGTGCACCAACAGTTCCAATAACTTTTCTTCCGTTTAATTCTAAAACAAAAAGTTGTGCAACTCCCTCGTCCATTAATTGGTCAATTCCTTTTCCTAATTGTTTGCTTTTCATAGGGTCAGCATTATTTATATACCTAAAATGCTCTGGTGAAAAACTTGGGATTCCTTTGTATTGCATAATTTCACCTTGTGTTAAGGTATCACCAATTTTAAAATTCCCGGTATCGTGTAATCCTACAATATCTCCTGGATAAGAAACATCCACGATTTCCTTACGTTCAGCAAAAAACGCATTTGGACTCGAAAACTTCATTTTTTTATTATTTCTAACGTGTAAATAAGGACTGTTTCTATTAAATGTTCCCGAAACAATTTTTATAAAAGCCAATCGATCCCGATGTTTGGGATCCATATTGGCGTGGATTTTAAATACAAAGCCACTAAATTCCTTTTCATTGGCTTCTACCAAACGGGTATCACTTTCTTTGGGTCTTGGAGTGGGTGCTATTTCAACAAAGCAATCAAGTAATTCTCTAACTCCAAAATTATTCAATGCAGAACCAAAAAAGACAGGTTGCAAATTTCCATTTAAGTATTCCTCTTGGTTAAAGGTAGGATATACTTCAGTTACTAATTCTACTTCTTCACGTAAAGTTTCAGCTGTTTCTTCACCAATTAAATCGTTTAATTCTGTAGTATTAATATCTTCAATATTAATGGTTTCTTCGATGTTCTTTAGGCTATCACCACTAAAAAGATTGACGTTCTTTTCCCAGATATTATAGATTCCTTTAAAATCATAACCCATCCCAATAGGAAAACTCATAGGAGTTACTGTAAGCCCTAGTTTTTGTTCAATTTCGTCTAATAATTCAAAGGCATCTTTACCTTCACGATCCAGTTTATTTATAAAAACGATCATCGGGATATTACGCATTCTACATACTTCAACCAATTTCACGGTTTGCTCTTCCACACCTTTTGCTACATCAATTACTACAATTACACTGTCTACAGCAGTAAGTGTTCTAAAGGTGTCTTCAGCAAAATCTTTATGCCCAGGTGTATCAAGGATATTTATTTTAATACCTTGATATTCAAATGCTAATACAGAAGTTGCAACAGAAATTCCTCTTTGGCGTTCAATTTCCATAAAATCACTGGTAGCACCTTTCTTTATTTTATTAGATTTAACGGCTCCAGCTTCTTGAATAGCTCCGCCAAATAGTAATAATTTTTCTGTTAAAGTTGTTTTTCCGGCATCTGGGTGAGAAATAATTCCGAAAGTTCTTCTTCTATCGATTTCACTTTGTAGTGACATAAAGTACGTATTAAATTTTGGCAAATATACGAGTTGTTTTAATTGTATGATATAGTTAAATGACTAATGATTAATGAATTGTTCTCACAAAGTAAACTAAGGGCTAACCCTTATGAAATGAGAGAGCTACGTGTTACTACGTATGTGTTTATCCTACAAAATTCTATAGAAAATATATGATTTTATGTTGTTTAACGAGTATTTTTTGCATTTCAGCTAATAGTTGTAATAGTGTAGGATTTTTCTTTGTTACTGAATTACTTTTGGAGTATTAAAAATAAAATAAATGCAGTTGGGGCGTTTATTAAAATTAAATAATTTGATATGAGAATTTCTACTTCAATTTTAAAAATAAAGCCTTTGGTTTTATTTTTTTTAGCACTATTTATTTCTTTATTTTCTTTTTCACAAAATGTTAATAGTAATAGTCAGTTATTAAATTTTAATTCTGGAGCTGCAATTATTGACATGGGTATAATACCCCAAACTGAAAATAATGGACTAAAGCCTTATGGATTGGTTTATGAATTAGTTAATAATTTAGGTGTTCCTGTATATTGGATTATTAAGGATGGTAAATCATTTGTTGATCCTAGTAATAAAATTGATCAAGCGGATATTTCAATTACGGGAACTACAACAAAATTAGGGAATGTCTCAACAGGATTGATAGATTTGAAATCTGGCCCTTTTTTAATTCCAGCAGAATTTATTAATGATGCATATGCCCTAATAGAAACATGGCAAGCAAATAATCCTGGTTTAACAGTTTATTGGAATTTAGATGAAATTGTAAATGCACCAGTAAGGGGAGTTATTACAACTTTTCCTAATACTGTTATATATCCTAAAGACGGTGATTTAAATTCAAATAATGATACTGATATTGAAATTGGTTTTTACAATAGAGCAGGAATACCTGAATCATCAGGTTTATTTAGAGTTGGTAACCCAGAAGACCTTACTGAATGTGATCAGTTTTATGTATTATCCCATCATACTGATCCAGAAGATAATTGGACTCAAGATGATGTAAATACATTATTTGATTTTGTAGAAGGCGGAGGTAACGTTTGGATGGGATGTCATGATGTAAGTATTTCAGAAAGTATTACCACTACAGGTGGTAGAGTATATCCAAAACTAAATTTCTTGTCAACAACAGGATTAATGCCTTATAAAATTACAGGACCATCACCTTTTTATACAGCCATTCCTCCAACACATGTTAATGATTTTAATAATTCAGGTGTAGATTATGAGCTAACATCAGCTTCAGATGCAATTATGCAGTTTATGGGTGAAATTCATCCTTCTTTAAATGGTAATTCTGAAAATGTTTATTTACCATTAAATGGAGGAAGTTGGAGAAACACTACCACAATTGGTTTTTATGATACAACACATCCGGATATTCTTAATGGTAATTCAACGGGAAAAGCCGCGATAATAGCTTATGGGAAAGCCTATGGAGAACCAACTTTTGGTTCAGTTTTATATAATGGATCACATATAAGTAAAGATAATTCTGGTGGGAATGAAGCTGACTGGGTTGGAGAAGGAAGATTATTCGGTAACTTTTTATTGCAGTCTGCATTAGAATTAGCTCCAGAAATAACTATTCCAGATTTACCTAATCCTCCAATTAATATTTGCAGTGGTTTTGAATTGCCATTAACAGCTCAACTAAGTAACATCCCATCTGGTAATCAAACTTATTTATGGGAGTCAGAAGTAATATCCGGCCCAGGTGGACCGGTTTCTTTTATTCCAGATAATACATCATTATCAACAACAATTAATTTTCCAACTGTTTCTGCTATTACAGTTTATAAAATTACATTTAATTTAACAATCATACCTAATGGTTGTTCTAACCCAATTACGGCCAAATACATAACTTCAATTACCTTATATCCTAATGTTGACCCTCCAGTAAGCTCTGGGGATAAAACTGAATGTGAAGTAAGTCCAATACAAACATTAACAGCAGAAGCCTCAGTATCTGTTGGTTATACACTTACTTGGTATGACTTAGCAGTTGGAGGAAATATAATTTCTAATCCTATACTGAATACAGTTGGAAGTGTTACATATTATGCTGAATCAAACGAAACTTCTACGTCTTGTAACTCAAACACAAGAACTCCGGTAGTATTAACAATAGTGGGAGCTCCTGATGCACCATTAGTTAGTGGAGATATTAGTGAATGTAATAGTGGACAAACAATTAATGCGAATGATGCATTAACTACAAACCTAGTTTCTTTATCTGAAGAAGAAGTTAATCCAGTAATATCAAATACAAAAATAAATAAGGTTGCATCTAATAATAGTTTAGATGTAAGAAATCAAAATATTTCTTCTTGTACAGCTGAAGTTATTTGGTATGATGCTGCTGTTGGAGGAAATATTATTATTAATCCTATTTTAACAGGAGTAGGTACAATCACCTATTGGGCTGAAGCGGTTTCAACTAATTGTTGTGTTAGTTTAACTAGGACAGAAGTTGTATTAACTATTTATGATGTATCTATCTTAAATATAGATTCCCATACAGATGTATTATGTTATGGCGAATCTACAGGAGAAATAGATTTATCAGTTTCGGGAGGAACGCCGATTTATAATTATTCTTGGACAACTAGTAATGGAAGTGGATTAAATCCAACTTCTGAAGATCAATCAGGCCTAACAGCAGGTACATATACAGTAACGGTAACAGATGCTAATGGATGTACAGCAACAGCAGATGTAACCATTACTCAATCTAATGCTATTTTAGAAGCATCGGAAACTCATACTGCAATAGATTGTAACGGAGGTGATTCTACAGTAACAGTTACCGCAATAGGCGGAACAGCACCTTATACAGGAACAGGAGATTTTACACAAACGGCAGCAGACGGAACAGTAGTTTAT
>JAJRQR010000132.1 GCA_024280145.1 Bacteroidota bacterium | reverse complement strand
TTTTGCAAGTGGTTACTCGGCTGGATATTACAGTTATATGTGGAGTGAGGTTTTGGATGCAGATACTTTTACTGAATTCAAAAAAACAGGAGATATATTCAATAAAGAATTAGCTAAAAAGTACCGTGAAATGTTAGCTTCGGGAGGAACAAAAACGGGAGTTGAATTGTATAGAGATTTTATAGGTAGAGACCCTGAAATCACTCCTTTATTAAAGAAGAAAGGGTTTGAATAGGGAAAGCGATACGGTTACTTCGATACAATGTTCGTGCCTCGCATCACTCAGTAATCTTTAGTAAAGTGCTCTGAGTAGCTGACGTAGGAAGCTGTATCGAAGAGTACGGTTTGAGAATACGAATAAATTCATTAATTTTACTTTATGGTTAAAGGGTTTATGTACATATTAAAATGTTGTGATGATACTTATTATACAGGAAGTACAAAATTTATAGATCGAAGAATAGAAGAACACAACAAAGGTATTGGAGCTAATTATACCAAAAAGAAGCTTCCAGTTGTTTTAATCTATTTTGAAGAATATGATCGGATTGACTATGCTTTTAATAGAGAAAAACAAATTCAAGGTTGGAGTCGTAAAAAGAAAGAAGCATTAATGAAAGGAGAAACTCATTTGTTACCTAAGCTTTCTAAGAAGATATTTTCAAAAAAGATGTAATTTTATTTTCGATTCGGTTACTTCGATACGATTGCTAAAAAACGCAATCACTCAGCAACCTTAGATTTAGTTTGTCATTTACCTTTGAGTAAAGTACCCTGAGTGATTTTCCAAAGAAAATCTTATCGAAGGGTACGGATAAGGGTGCAGGTTGTTACTATTAAACCACCTCCCCAGCAACAATAACCATATCAATCAAATTACTACCAAAAGCATAAGGTAAATAACCATAAGAAGGAACTTCTTTAGTAATAATTACACTAGCAGATTTTCCTTTGGTGATGCTTCCGTGAGTTTCTGAAATTCCCATTGCGTAGGCTCCGTTAATGGTTGCTGCATTGATTGCCTCTTCGGGAGTAAGTTTCATTTTTATACAAGCAGTTGCTACCACAAAATTCATATTTCCGCTGGGTGTGGAACCCGGATTATAATCGGTTGCTAAGGCTAGTGGAAGTCCAGCATCAATAATTTTTCTTCCCGGTGTGTATGGAATACTTAAAAAATACGAGCAGGAGGGAAGCGCTACTGGCATCGTTTCAGAATTTTTTAAAACTGAAATATCCTCATCCGTAATCACTTCTAAATGGTCTACACTTAAAGCCTGATGATCCACACTTGCCTTTACACCACCAATAGCGTGAAACTGATTGACATGTGTTTTAGGAATCAATCCATATTTTTTGGCTTAGGAAAGCAATTGATGGGTATCTTCTACTGTAAAATATCCTTTTTCACAAAAGATATCTACGTAATCTGCTAGGTTTTCTTCAGCTACTTTTGGAAGCATTTCGTTGCAAACATAATCCATAAAGCCTTGCTTGTCATCTTTAAATTCTGAAGGAACTGCGTGTGCTCCCAAAAAAGTAGTTTTTACTTTTACGGGAAATGTTTCGCCTAGTTTTTTAGCAACTCGAAGCATTTTTAATTCTGCTTCGGTCGTGAGTCCGTAACCCGATTTAATTTCGATAGCTCCGGTTCCTAATTTCATAACTTCCATCAATCGAGTTGCCGATTGTGTAAATAAATCTTCTTCCGAAGTTTGCTGAAGTTTCTTGGCGCTATTAAGAATTACACCGCCATTATCTGCAATTTCTTGGTATGATAATCCGTTAATTCTATCCACAAATTCTTGTTCTCTATTACCAGCGTAAACGATATGTGTATGTGAATCGCACCAAGTTGGTAAGACTATCTTTCCAGTACAATCAATGATGTTATTAGCTTCAATATTTGGAAGGTTTTCCATTTCTCCGAAGTCTAAAATGATTTCATTTTCCAATAGTAACCAAGCATTTTTTAAAGTTGGAAGTTCTTTCATTTCAGCTCCACTTACTTTATTTGTGGCGATATCACGAACTTGAAGCAGTTCTTTTATGTTGGTGAGAAGTGTTTTCATTTGGTAAAGATAAAATATTGAAAGGAATTTGTATCTTGTGTTTCTATAAAAAATGTTATAAAATGAAGAATATAAAATTAGGAACCAACACGGTTTGTGTTCACGTTGGAGAGGTAGAAGATAAACAATTTAAAGGTGCGATTTCACCTTTGTTTATGAGCAATTCCTATGCTTATGAAGATGAGGAAGTGTTGAGATATCCTCGATATATGAACACACCCAATCAAGAAGCATTGTGTAAAAAGATTGCCGCTTTAGAGAAAACGGAAGCGGGATTGATCCTCGGAAGCGGAATGGCAGCAGTAAGTACATCCTTGTTAGCTTTTTTAAGTAAAGGCGATCACGTAGTGGTTCAAAAAACTATTTACGGAGGTGCTTATAATTTTATGGTAGAAGAATTTCCTAAATTCGGAATTGAATTCGATTTTACCGACGGTTTTTCGGAAGAAGAATTTACTTCAAAAATAAAAGATAATACAAAGGTGATTTATGTGGAAACACCTTCGAATCCTTTGATGAAAATCACTGATTTAGAAATGATTTCTAAGATTGCAAAGGCGAATAATTTGGTTTCTATGATTGATAATACTTTTGCTTCACCCATTAATCAAACCCCCATCGATTTTGGGATAGATGTGATGATACACAGTGCTACCAAATATTTGGGAGGTCATAGTGATATTTGTGCTGGTGCAGTGGCTGCTTCCGAAGAACATATTAAAAAGATTTGGAATGTAGGGAAAAATCTCGGTGGAAGTTTAAGTGAATACACTGTTTGGTTGTTAGAAAGAAGTATGAAGACCTTGGCAATTAGAGTGAAATCTCATAATCGAAATGCAAGAAAAGTAGCTAAATGGTTAGAGAAAAACGATTTGGTTGATAAAGTATATTATCCAGGATTAAAAACACATCCCAGTTATAAATTAGCAAAAAAACAGATGAAAGGGTTTACAGGAATGTTGTCTTTTGAATTGTCTGAAAAAGTAGATGCACCTAGGTTTTTAAAAGAATTACAACTAATAAAACCTTCGATGAGCTTGGCAGGAGTGGAGTCCACAATTTTAGCACCTTCAAAAACTTCTCACGCTTTATTAGGGGAAGAAGAACGAAAAAAACAAGGAATAGCAGAAGGATTGTTACGATTGTCTGTAGGAATTGAAGATCGAAAAGATATTATTTCAGATTTAGAGCAAGCCTTTGAAAAAAGTAAGAATTAAACTTACCTTTACCAAATGAAAATAGACATACTTGCCATTGGCGCACATCCAGACGATATAGAATTAGGAGCAGGAGCAACCATTGCTAAAGAAATTGCCAACGGAAAAAGGGTTGGAATTATTGATTTAACTCGAGGTGAATTAGGAACCAGAGGAACCGCTGAAACTAGAGATAAAGAAGCAGAAGATGCCAAAAATATTCTTGGAGCTAGCTTCAGAATAAATATGGAATTTGCCGATGGATTTTTTTTGAATGATAAAGAACATCAATTGAAATTAATTGAGATGATTCGTAAATACCAACCGGATATTGTACTATGTAACGCAATTGATGACCGCCATATAGACCACCCAAAAGGAAGTAGTTTGGTAAGTGATTCTTGCTTTTTAAGTGGATTGCGAAAAATTGAAACCACTTCAGAAGGAAAAAACCAAGAAGCTTGGCGACCAAAACATGTCTATCATTATATACAATGGAAAAATATAGAACCTGATTTTGTGGTTGATGTTTCAGGATTTATCAATAAAAAATTGGAATCTGTTTTAGCTTATAAGACTCAATTTCATCAACAAGGTTCTAGCGAACCAGTAACTCCTATTTCAACCACCAATTTTAAAGATAGTATTACCTATCGAGCACAAGATTTAGGACGATTAATTGGAAAAGAACACGGTGAAGGATTTACAGTGGAGCGTTATGTGGCGGTTGAATCTTTATACGATATTATTTAAAAATCTTTCATTTCTCTATTGCGAAACGAATTGAAATGAATTATATTTGCAGCCGCTTAATAAGCGAAAAATTAAATGGTGGTTGTAGCTCAGTTGGTTAGAGCATCGGTTTGTGGTACCGAGGGTCGCGGGTTCGAATCCCGTCTTCCACCCAAAAGCAAGAGCTTCTCTATAATGGAGGAGCTTTTTTTGTGGAAAAAACTTTGTAATCCTAAAAGACCTAACAGGTTTCCTTTGTTCTTCGAAGCTTTTATGCGTAAGAGAGAAACCTGTTAGGTCTATCTAAAAAACTTAATTTCTTAATGGTTTTACAACTTACTTCAATTTATCAGCAGTAATTCTTCCTTCTCGATTTGCAATTTCCCAAGCAGTTAAAAATATGAGTTGTGCTCTTTTTGCCATTAAATCGTATTCAATTTTATCGGGAGTATCACTTGCTTGATGATAATCGTCGTGAGTTCCGTTAAAATAAAATATTACTGGGATGTTATTTTTTGCGAAGTTATAATGGTCACTTCGGTAGTAAAAACGATTGGGATCATTTTCATCATTATAGGTGTAATCTAATTCAATGTTTGTATATTTTTTATTTACTGCTTCCGATAAATCATGTAATTCCTGACTTAATTTATCGCTTCCAATTAAGTAAATGTAATTTTCGTTTCCTTCTTTTTCAGAACCGATTCTTCCAATCATATCGGTATTTAAGTTTACCACGGTATTTTCAAGAGGGAATAATGGATTTTCTGTGTAATATTTAGAACCATACAAACCAATTTCTTCGCCCGTAACGTGTAGAATTAAAATAGAACGCTTAGGTCCATTTCCTTCTTTCGCAGCTTTTTGAAAGGCTTGTGCCATTTCTAACATCGAAACTGTACCACTTCCGTCGTCATCAGCACCGTTATAGACTTCTCCTTTTTTCACTCCTACGTGATCGTAATGTGCAGAAAGCACAATGATTTCTTCTGGTTTTTCACTTCCTTTAATAAAAGCCACAACATTTTGTGATGGGTTTCCGTTGGTAGCTCCATTAAAAAATTCGGCTGGAATTGGTTGATAGTAGTTGTTTTTTTCAATTGGAGAGTCAATTCCAAGATCCATATAATAGTTACGAATATACTCCGCAGCCTTATTATTTCCGTTTTCACCAGTCATTCTTCCTTCCATATTATCATCGGCAAGAATGTATAAGTGTGTTTTTAAATCTTCAGCAGTAATGGTGTTTGCATAGTCTTGAGCAGTCATTTTTTTAGCTGAAGTAGCATTTTGTGCAGAGTTACAAGAAACCGTGAGAACTACAGCAATCACTAATAATAAACGAATCATAAAATTGTATTTTTTGAGGCATAAATATAAGCTAACTATTTAGGTTAAATGTGAAAGTTTTGTGAAAAGTTCATTTATAGAAAGGGTCTGATTATATTTACCTTATGAAGGAAAATATGCTTATTTCTATAGTAATGCCTGTTAAAAACACAGAACAGTTTTTAGTAGAATGCTTGGAATCTATTGTAAATCAAGAAGAAAAGAATTGGGAATTGATAGCGGTGAATGATAGATCTTCCGATAATAGCCTTTCAATTTTGGAGGATTTTGCTTTAAAAGATAACCGGATATCGGTTTTTAATAATACAGGTAGCGGAATTATTGAAGCTTTACGATTGGCATATTCAAAAAGTAATGGCGGATTTATTAATCGAATGGACTCCGATGATATTATGAGTTTGGATAAATTGAAGGTTCTAAAGCAGCATTTATTAATTTCAGGAAATGGACATATCTCATTGGGTTTGGTGAAGTATTTTTCAGAAAAACCTTTAGGCGATGGTTTTAAAAATTATGAAACTTGGTTGAATTCTCTAATTTCTGAAGGAACTAATTTTAAGGGAATTTATAAAGAATGTGTAATTCCTTCGCCTTGTTGGATGGTATATAGGAATGATTTTGAAGAATCTGAAGCATTTCGACCCAACGATTATCCTGAAGATTACGATTTAGCCTTTCGATTTTATCAAAATGAAATGAAACCAATTCCTTGTAAAAAAGTTTTGCATCATTGGCGAGATTACTCTACCCGAACTTCGCGAACTCATATTCATTATGCAGATAATACTTTTATGCAAATTAAAATTAATTATTTTCTGAAGTTGGATTACGATAAAACAAAAAAATTAGTGATTTGGGGAGCAGGAGCAAAGGGTAAAAATTTAGCAAAATTGCTAATTGAAAAGAAAATTGGATTTTATTGGATTTGTGACAATCCTAAAAAAGTAGGTAAGCATATTTATGCTGTTGAGATGCTTCCATTTACAGCTTTAGAACAAATAGAAAACTCTCAAAGTATTATTACTGTTGCTAATCCGAATGCTCAAAACGAAATTGCAAGTTATTTTAGCCAACTAAAATATACGGTAAATAAGGATTATTTCTTTTTTTGTTAGAAGGTGTAATAAATTAAAAAATAGTAAACTCTTATCGGGGTTTATTCTTTATGATACTTTTCAACGTTTATTTACACTATGAAAGTTATTCATAAAGGTTAATTTAAAAAATAAATTGCTATGAAAAAGAATTTTATTTTGCATAACCTTATTATTGTTCTGTTAGTCAATAGAACAAATAAGTAAATACTTTTCATATTTTTATAATGCACAATTCAAAGTTTAGTGCAAATGTGCATAAGGTCGTCTAAATAGTTGGTTTTTTAGGCGACCTTTTTTTTTTGGTTTTTTTTAAATTAGTTGCATATGCAACTAATTGTTTAATCTTGTATCTTTGCAAGATGAATTCTGAGAATAATTTTATAGATTTTGAAAATTCGATTGGCCCTTGGTTAGGGAAGACGGTGAAAATAGTAGATTATTTTTTGCAAGAGTCACTTAATAAAGTTGATTTAAACCTTACCAAAGAACAAATGATTGTTTTAAAAAAGCTCCACGACCAAGATGGCTTAAATCAGAACGAGCTGGCTTTTTTAACTTTACGTGATAAATCTTCATTGCCTCGTTTGTTGACCAAAATGGAAAACAAAAAGTACATAACCCGCAAACAGTCTCTTAAAGATAAACGAATTAATAAAGTTTATATAAGTCAATTAGGAAGAGATGTATTTGAAAAAACAAAACCAGTTATTGGTGATTTAATAATGCAAATTGACAAGAATATTTCAGATCAAGAAAAACAGAACATCATAAAAACATTAAAAAAAATTCAACAAAATCTTAGCTCAAATCCAGGGCATATTTAATAATTAAAAATGAGAAAAATAATATCAATTGTCTTTGGAGTACTATTACTAGTAGGAGCCATATTCATTTCAAAATATTTAATAGGAAATAAAAATAAGCCTAAACCTACCTTTGAGAAAATAGTAAAAACTGTTTTTGTAAAGGAGGTTGTTAACAAAGAAATTCCAATTGTAATAACAGCAAGTGGAAATTTAAGTGCAAAACATAAAATTGAAATATTTGCTGAAGTTCAAGGTGTTTTAAAACATTCAACAAAAGAGTTTAAAGCAGGTACAACTTATAAAAAGGGAGAATTGATCTTGAGTATTAACAGCGATGAGTTTTATGCCAATTTGCAATCACAAAAAAGCAATTTTTACAATAGTATTATCGGAATAATGCCTGATATACGTTTTGATTATCCTGAAGAATATCAAAAATGGCAAAATTATTTGGACAATTTCGATATCAATAAGACTACTCCAATTTTGCCTAAAATTTCTTCAGAAAAAGAAAAGTATTTTATAGCTGGAAGAGGTATTAATACCGCTTATTTTAATGTAAAAAACTTAGAAGTTAAACTTGCTAAATATAACTTACGAGCTCCTTATAAAGGAGTTGTGACAGAGGCTTTAGTGACTTCTGGTACATTGGTAAGAGTTGGGCAAAAACTAGGAGAATTTATAGATCCTAGTGTTTATGAAATAGAAGTTTCTGTTAATGCTCAATTTGCCAACTTATTGAAAAAAGGAAATTTAGTTAATTTAAATAATTTAGAAAAAACGAAAGAATTTGAAGGAAAAGTTATACGAATAAATGGAAGGGTAGATATTACCTCACAGACGATTAAAGCTTATATTCAAGTTGCACATGATGAATTAAAAGAAGGAATGTTTTTAGAAGCCAATTTAACGGCAAAATCTGAGAAAAACGCCATCGAAATATCCCGAAAATTATTGATAGATAACAAACAGGTATTTGCTGTTCGTGATTCGATATTAAACCTTATCGATGTTACTCCAGTATATTTTTCTGCAGAAACAGTTGTTTTAAAAGGAATTGAGAACGGAACTTTATTGCTTTCTAAAACAGTACCCGGAGCCTATGAGGGAATGAATGTGAAAATTTATAACAATAATAATTAAGTCTCATGAAAAAACTGATTAGTTATTTTATAAAGTTTCCGGTTGCAGTTAACGTCTTTATTTTTGCATTTATCATTTTTGGTTTTATAGGAGCAAAATCTATGTTATCCTCCTTTTTTCCATTAACAGATTCAAAACTAATTAAAATAGATTTATTCTATCCCGGCGCTTCTCCTGCTGAAATGGAAGAAGGGGTCGTACTTAAAATTGAAGATAATTTAAAAGGAACCGTAGGTATTGATCGAGTAACTTCCGTTTCAAAAGAAAACTCAGCCTCAATTAATGTTGAAATTGAACAAGGTAAAAATATAGATGTTGTTTTAGCAGATGTTAAAAATGCAGTAGATAGAGTTCCTTCGTTTCCATCAGGATTGGAACCTCCCGTAATTGCAAAGATTGAAACAATGAGACCCACCATTAGTTTCACCCTGAGTGGAGAGAATATTCCGCTGGTAACTTTAAAGCAATATGCTAGAACTATAGAAAATGATTTACGCGGTATTGATGGTATTTCTCAGGTTGCTCTATCGGGATTTCCGGCTGAAGAAATTGCTATTTCAGTAAGAGAAAATGATTTAAGAGCTTATAATTTATCTTTTTTAGAGGTTGCAAATGCGGTTAGTAATTCCAATATTCTAATCACTGGAGGGAATATAAAAACCAATGAAGAAGACTATTTAATAAGAGCAAGTAATCGATCTTATTACGGAAATGAATTATTAAATATTATAGTAAGAGCGGCATCTAACGGAAATATTATTAGATTAAACGACGTTGCCGACGTACGTGATACTTGGTCTGAAGCTCCCGATCGAGTTTTCTTTAACGGAAATAAAGCCATTAACATAACGGTAAGTAATACTAATAATGAAGATTTAATTTCTTCCGCAGAAAAAGTAAAAGAATACATTCATCAATTTAATCAAGAGTACGATAATGTTAATCTAGATATTTCTAGTGATTCCTCTATAACATTAGTAGGAAGAACAAAATTATTAACCGAAAATGGAATTCTAGGTTTTATATTAGTTTTGCTATTATTAGCCGTGTTTTTAAATGCGCGATTGGCTTTTTGGGTTGCAGCAGGACTTCCAATTGCGTTTTTTGGAATGTTTATTTTTGCTGCCCAATTGGGAGTAACAATTAATGTATTGTCACTCTTCGGAATGATTATCGTTATTGGTATTTTGGTTGACGATGGAATTGTAATTGGAGAAAATATATTTCATCATTACGAAAAAGGAAAATCACCAATAAGAGCAGCAATAGATGGAACCATTGAGGTGTTGCCACCAGTTGTTTCAGCTTTATTAACCAATATGATTGCTTTTTCTACCTTCTTTTTTATAGACGGAAGAATGGGAGACTTTTTTAGTGAAGTTTCCACAGTTGTTATCTTAACTTTATTGGTGTCTATGATTGAAGCGTTAATCATATTACCAGCGCATATCGCTCATTCTAAAGCGTTGCATCGTAAAGGAAAAACACAAGGTCGTATGGACCAGTTTTTTGAAAAAATAAACCTTTTTGCAGATAAATGGTTAATGAAATTTAGAGATAATGTTTATGTACCGTATTTGCGATTTTTTCTGAAAAATAAATTCTTGGGATTTGCAATTCCAATAGCTCTGTTAATTTTTAGTATTGGAGCTATTGGTGGCGGAATTGTAGGGACTTCTTTTTTTCCTAGAATTGCTAGTGATCGGATTTCAGTAAATCTTAAAATGCCGCAAGGAACCAACGAATTAATTACCGATTCAATTATATCTAGTATTGAAGAAAAAGTTTGGGTTATAAATAAAGAATTCACTAAAAAGCAAACGGGAAATCTGGAAGTGGTTCAGAATGTTATTAAAAGAATAGGGCCAGGCACTTCCAATGCGACACTAACAATAAATTTATTGCCAGGAGAGTCTCGAGATTTTGCTTCTTCAGAAATTAATAAAGCGCTACGTGAACAAGTTGGAATGGTAAATGGAGTTGAGAGTTTAACCTTCGGTTCCAATTCAAATTTTGGAGGAAGCCCTGTGGCTGTTGCTTTGTTAGGAAATAATATCACAGAACTTAAAGCTGCAAAAGATGAATTAAAATCTAAAATGTCAGAGATAGTAGCCTTAAAAGATATGTCGGATAATGATCCTGCTGGAATTAAAGAAATTCAGATTCAGCTAAAAGATAAGGCGAACATCCTCGGTTTAAACTTACGAAGTGTGATGGAGCAAGTTCGTTCTGGCTTTTTCGGATTTCAAGCACAACGATTTCAAAGAGGACAGGATGAAATACGAGTTTGGGTGCGTTATCAAAAAAGTGACCGTTCTTCTATCAAAGATTTAGACGATATGTGGATTAGCACCCCTTTAGGTAGTAAAGTTCCTTTTTCTGAAATTGCCAGCTATTCTATTACTCGTGGAGATGTTGCAATAAACCATTTAGAGGGAAAACGAGAGATTCAGATAACAGCAGATTTAAAGTCGGTAGAAGATAGTGGTTCGGATATTATAGAGGATATAAAAGAGCAGATTATGCCAGGAATTACTTCAAAATACCCTACCGTTTCAGCATTATATGAAGGGCAAAATAGAGAAGCACAAAAAACGATGAAGTCCGTTAAAGTTGTAGGTCCCATCATTTTAATTCTTATTTATATAGTAATTGCTTTCACATTTAGAACATATAGTCAGCCTTTGCTATTAATGCTTATGATTCCTTTTAGTATGATAGGTGTGGTTTTAGGACATTATGTTCATCATTTTCAGATTAACATTTTATCGTGGTTGGGAATCATTGCTTTAATAGGAATTATGGTAAATGACGGATTGGTATTAATAGGAAAATTTAATCTCTATTTAAAGGAAGGAATGGACTATGATGAAGCCTTAATTCAAGCTGGAAAATCTAGATTTAGAGCAATATTTTTAACATCATTAACTACCATAGCCGGATTGGCTCCCTTAATGTTAGAAACCAGCAGACAAGCACAGTTTTTAATACCTATGGCAATTTCAATTTCTTACGGAATAGGAATTGCAACCGTATTAACCCTAGTAATGTTACCGTTATTGTTATCGGTTTCAAATTCAATTAAAGTATTTTTTAAATGGATGCGAACCGGAAAAAAAGTAACAAAAGAAGAAGTAGAAAGAGCAATAATCGAATTAAATTATGAGAATGATGAATTACATTAAATTAGCGATAAGCTTGGTTTTTGTAAGCCTATCTTTTGCTGTAAATGCACAAAGGATATTGACGAAGAAAGAGGCGATTCAGATTACTTTAGAGAATAATTATGGCATAAAAGTCGCTGAAAATAATATTGAAATAGCGAAAAATAATTCGAGTATTTACAATACGGGATATCTGCCTTCTATTTCAGCAAATGGCGGAGCTAATTACGATATTAGTAATCAGGAAATTGAAAGACAAGATGGTACTATCACTGAAATTACTGGCGCAGAAACCAAAAGCTATAATGCCTCCTTAGATTTAAACTATACTATTTTTGATGGTTTAGGAAGAAAATACAATTATAAATTGCTTAAAGAAAACTATAATCTTTCCGAATTACAAGCCAGAGAAACCATTGAAAACACCTACTTGCAATTATTTACGGTTTATTTTCAAATTGCACGATTATCTAAAAACACAAATAATTTAAAAGAAACTTTAGCGATTTCAAAACTTAGATTAGAACGAATTCAGTATCAAAATGATTATGGACAATCTAGTAAATTAGAATTGCTAAATGCAGAGGTAGATGTAAATAACGATAGTATTAATTATATCAATACCAGACAACAATATATAAATTCAAAACGGGATTTGAATATTATTTTAGGTATCCAATTAGAAGAAAATTATGAAGTTGAAACCGAAGTAGATTTCCTTACTCTTTTGTCTTATGAAGAATTACTTTCTATGTCATTAGAGAGCAATGTTGTTTTAAAGCAGCAAGAAAAAAATATTTTGATGAGCGAATATAATATTAGAGTAAATAAAGGTAATTACCTTCCGAGAGTGGGTTTATCAAGTTCTTATGGTTGGAATGAAAGCGATAATCCTTCGACATCATTCTTTGCAGGGAGTACCATTACTGGATTTAGAGCAGGACTTAATGTTTCTTGGAACTTATTTGATGGAGGAAGTACAAAAACAAGAGTTTCAAATGCCAAAATAGCATTGGATAATCAAGAAATTGTGAAACAACAACAGGTAGAAACTTTAGAGAATTTATTAAAAAATACGAGTGAGGAATACACGAACAAATTGTTTATCCTTCAAGCTCAGGAAAAAAACGTAACTACTAATCAAAATAATTTTGATAGATCAGTAGAAAAGTACAAACTGGGCCAGATAAACTCTATAGACTTCAGATTAGCACAAGTAAATTTATTAAATTCTCAAACAGATTTAACAAATACGATGTATGAAACCAAGCTCATAGAGTTAAAACTCTTACAGTTAAGTGGGCAGATTTTAAATGTAGAATTTTAATAAAAAAATTACTAATTAATAGGCATTAAAGTTTTATTAAATAAAAAAAGGGTTTTATATTTGCCACCGCTAAAGGAGGAAATATAGTTATTAACTTCTTTGTAAACGCATACCACTGGAGAAATGGCAGAGTGGTCGAATGCGGCAGTCTTGAAAACTGTTGAGGGTCACACCTCCGGGGGTTCGAATCCCTCTTTCTCCGCAACTATAGAATCTATAACAATTGTTATAGATTCTTTTTTTTGCACAACCATTGCAACTAATAAATTGTATATTTGTCGCTGTGAAAATTTTAGCATTCATATTATCTATTTATATTTTAGCACTCAACTTTACGCCTTGTGAAGATAGTACTGCTTTTGATAACCCTACAAATACAGAATTAGCGCAAATCAATGATTTTGATCACGATCATAATGCTTCAGATTTGTGTTCTCCTTTTTGTCATTGTCAATGTTGTCAAGTACACGCAGAAGGTGTTGATATGATTGATTTTACAGCTCTTACTACTGAAATATCTTCAGAAGTATTTTTTCATTTCGATAATTTAGGAAAAGATATTCCTAATTCCATTCTCCAACCCCCTCGGGTTTAACTAATTCCTGATCCACGTGCTGCTGAAGCTTTAGCGGAAGAGCAAAGCAGGAATCTCATTATTTAATACTCCCAACTTTACTGGCGAGTACACATTATCTATTCAAACATTTTAAACCCAAAATTCATGATTAATAAAATCATTAACTTTTCTATAAACAATAAGTTCATCATAGGACTGATGGTTCTCGTACTTATAGGTGCTGGAACCTACTCTATGATGACCATTAAGTTGGGATCTGTACCAGATATAACCAACAATCAGGTACAAGTCATTACCGTAGCACCTAACTTAGGAACCGAAGATATTGAGCAATTTGTAACCTATCCCGTAGAGCTTGCCGTGGCAAATTTACCTAGTGTGATAGAGTTGCGATCGGTATCACGTTTCGGGCTTTCTGTAGTAACCATTGTATTTAAAGACGATATGGGAACTTACCTTCCAAGACAATTAGTACAAGAAAAGCTAACCGAAATCCAAGAGGATATTCCTGCTGGCTTCGGAAAACCATTTATGGCACCAATAGCAACAGGATTGGGAGAAATTTACCAATATTCGTTAGTGCCAAAAGAAGGATTCGAAGATAAATATTCGCCAGCAGAATTAAGAACCATTCAAGATTGGATTGTAAAACGACAAATGGCTTTGGTACCGGGTGTGGTTGAAATTAATTCCTTTGGTGGACACGTAAAACAATATGAAATCGCTCTAAATCCAAACCGTTTAAACAGTATGGGAATTAGTATTAGCGAAGTTTTTGAAGCCTTGGAGAAAAACAATTCAAATACGGGTGGTGCTTATATTGAAAAAAACCATCAAGCTAATTTTATTCGTGGTGAAGGTTTGGCAAGAACCATCGAAGACATCGAAAATATCGTAATAGAAAACAATAATAACACCCCTATATTAATAAAAGATGTGGCTGATGCAGTACAATACGGGGCTTCGGTTCGTTTTGGTGCTTTTACGGAAGACGGAGCAGAATCTGTTGGAGGACAAGTATTAATGCTGAAAGGTGAAAATCCACATGAAGTTATAAAAAATGTAAAAAAGCGTATTGCAAGCATTCAGAAATCACTTCCAGAAGGATTGGAAATTCGCCCTTTCTTAGACCGAAGCGATTTAATTGCGCGTACCACAAGTACCGTTACAAAAAACCTTTTAGAAGGTGCTTTAATTGTAATTTTTGTACTGGTTTTCTTATTAGGAAGCATCCGTGGTGGACTACTTACAGCTTCCATTATTCCATTATCATTACTGTTTGCTTTTATCTTAATGAAGGCAACAGGAGTCTGGGCAAACTTAATGTCTTTAGGAGCTATTGACTTCGGAATTATAGTCGATGGAGCCGTGATTATTGTCGAAGGAACTGTCCATCATATTCAGGAAAGGATTAAGAAAAACAAAACTGATTTCACTTCAGAAGAAATGGACGAACTCACCTACAAATCGAGTAGTATGATGATGAATTCGGCTTTCTTCGGACAGTTAATTATTTTGATCGTTTTTACACCTATTTTATTCTTAACAGGAGTAGAAGGAAAAATGTTTAGACCTATGGCGTTCACATTCGGTTATGCGGTTTTAGGAGCTTTATTACTTTGTTTGACTTACGTTCCTGTAATGGCAACCTTGTTTATGAAACCTACTTCTCAGAAAAAACGAACATGGTTTACCAATGTAGAAGATTGGCTTACCAAAATAAGCGACAAAACAATGGGAGCCATCTTTAAAGCATACAAACCTTTAATTAATGGAGCTTTAAAAGTAAGAACCATTGTAATTTTAGTAGCTGTTTTACTATTTGTAGTTGCAGGTTTTGTTTTCTCAAGAATGGGTGGAGAATTTATCCCGAAATTAGATGAAGGAGATATGGCAATGCAAATTATTATGAAACCGGGTTCTTCATTAACAGAATCTATAAAAGTTTCGGAGCAAGTTGAAAATATAATTAACGAAAACTTCCCAGAAGTAAAAACGATGGTAGCTCGTATTGGTGTTGCTGAAATACCTACCGATCCAATGCCAATGGATATTGCCGATTGTTTTATTATTCTTGAAAAAGATATGGATAAATGGACTTCGGCTTCAACGAAAGCAGAATTAATCGAAAAAATGCAAGATAAACTGAAAGTGATTGTAGGAGCTAATTTTATTTTCACACAACCGGTGGAGCTTCGTTTTAATGAATTATTAACGGGTGTTCGAGAAGATGTAGCGATTAAATTATACGGAAACGATCTAGATGTCTTGGCTGTAAAAGCGGAAGAAATGGCGGCAATCATTCAAACTATAGATGGTGCTGCAGATGTTCGCGCGGAAGCTACCGATGGACTGCCTCAAATTACGGTTATTTATCAACGTGAAAAATTAGCGAAATATGGGTTGACTATCGATAAACTAAATAGTTATGTAAGTGCAGCGTTCTCCGGAGCAGATGCGGGAATTATTTTTGAAGGAGAAAAACGCTTCGATTTAGTAGTCCGTTTTTCAGATACCTACCGACAAAGCATAGACGATTTAAAAAACTTATTTGTAGACCTTCCTAACGAAAAGGCAATGATTCCTTTAAAAGAATTGGACGAAATTAGTTACAAACCAGGTCCAATGCAGATATCTAGAGATAATACCTATCGAAGAGTTTCCGTAGGGGTTAATGTTAGAGGACGTGATGTAGAGTCGATGGTGGAAGAAGTTCAAGAGCGTTTGGATGCAGAATTAGAATTACCTGAAGGATATTTTATAGAATATGGAGGTTCTTTCGAAAATTTAAAACGTGCAAAAGAGCGCCTTTCAATCGTAGTGCCAATCGCATTATTCTTGATATTCATTCTACTTTATTTTGCTTTAAATTCCATTTCACAAGCTTCCATGATTTATATGGCAGTTCCATTAGCAGCCATTGGAGGAATATTTAGTCTGTCCTTAAGAGGAATGCCTTTTAGTATTTCGGCAGGGGTCGGATTTGTAGTGTTATTTGGAGTTGCCGTACTAAACGGACTGGTATTGGTAAGTAGATTTAACAGTCTAAAAGAAGAAGGACATACCGATTTAAAAGACCGAATTTTACTAGGAACCAAAGAACGTTTACGTCCGATTTTACTAACTGCAGTTGCAGCAATTATGGGATTTGTACCGATGGCAATTTCTGCATCAGCAGGAGCAGAGGTGCAACGACCATTAGCAACCGTAGTAATTGGCGGATTGATATCATCTACTTTATTAACCCTTTTGGTAGTACCTGTTTTATACTATGTTTTTGAAACAAGAACCGAAAAAGACACACAAGAAAAATGAATAAAAAATTGGCAAGCCTTTTAGTAATTGGATTTCTAAGTTTTATAGGAAGTCAAACTACAATGGCACAAGAAGAACCTGTTATCAGTACTCAGAATTTAACGGTGGAAGATGCTTTAACCATTGCTTTTGAAAACAACCCGAGTTTAAAAGCCGCTAGTTTTGAAATTGAAAAACAGCAAAACTTAAAGAGCTCAGCAATTGATTTTGAAAAAACATCGGTTTCCTATACTCGTGGACAAATTAATAGTGATGCCGTTGATTACCAATGGGAAATCTCACAAGATTTTAAATTTCCAACGGTATACGGAACACAATCTAAATTGCAAAACGATAGAATTGCATTGAGTGAAACATCGCTAATTCTAAAGAAAAACAATTTAGAACGTCAAGTACGAGCGGTTTATATGCAATTGCAATACGCTAAAAGTAAACTGCAATTGATTGAGGAATTGGAAAATGAATTCAAAAACTTTGCAGTAATCGCTGAAAAACGTTTTGAAACTGGGGAAACCAATTTGATTGAAAAAATGTCAGCGAAAGGAAAACGAGAAGAGATTCGGTTATTAAAATCTGAATCGCAGTTGGATGTAGAAAACCTACAGCGTCAGCTTCAACTGTTGTTAAATGTTGAGGAAGCTGTAACTATTTCTGAAGCAGAATTAACAAAATCAGATTTTATTAAAGTGGATAGCGTTTCAAATGAAAGTCCAATTTTAATGATGCAAGAAAAAAGAGTTGCTATTTCAGAAAGAGAACATAAACTAGAAAAAGCTCAGTTTCTACCCGATATTTCAGCAGGATATTTCAATCAACAAATTGAAGGAATTAAGAATTTTTCAGGTTTTCAGGTGGGAGTAAAAGTTCCAATATTTTTATGGGCACAAGACGGAAAAGCAAAAGCAGCAAGAGTAAATTCAGAAATTGCACAACTAAATTTTGAGCAAACAAAATTAGATATGAATTCGGCTTTAAAAAGCAATATTCAAGAGTTTGAAAAGCACCAAGCTTCTTTAATTTATTATGAATCTCAAGGTTTACAACTTTCAGATAAACTATTCTTTTCAGCAAATAAAGCCTATAAAGAAGGAGAGATTGGTTATGTAGAATATATTGCCACTTTAGAGCAGGCAATTTCAATAAAAAACGATTATTTAGATCGCCTAAATTTGTACAATCAAACCATTAACGAGATTAATTATTTAACTGGAAAATATTAAATCAATCATTATAAAATTCAAATTTTAAAATAAATAAAAATGAAACATATATATAAAATAGCTGCAACTTTACTTTTCGTCTTACTTTTGGTAAGTTGTGGAAACACTTCTGAAACTAAAGCAACTGGCGACGAACACGGACACGAAGAAAAGGCAGAAGCTGGACATGATGAACAAGGTGATGAACACGGAGAAGAGGAAGTGAGCAATAAAATTACTTTAGAAACCAAACAGTTGGAAGTAATGAATATTGAAATTGGAACCATAACCGAGGTGAGTTTAGGAGCCAAATTAAAAGTAAATGGACAGTTAGAATTGCCACCTCAAAATATGGCAAGTGTTAGCGCATTAATTGGAGGTAGAGTGCAAAGTGTTGATGTTATTGAAGGTGATAAAGTTAGAAAAGGGCAAGTAATTGCACATCTTAGTAATCCAGAATTTATTAGAATGCAACAAGAATATCTTTCTGCAAAAAGTAATATTTCATATTTAGAAAACGATTTTTTACGTAAAAAGGAATTGTTAAAAGATGGGATTACTTCCTCTAAATCGTTTCAACAATCGGAAGCAGCTTATTTTAATGGGAAAGCAACATTGAGTGCTTCTAAAGCAACATTGCAATTAATGGGTGTTTCAATTTCTACTCTAGAAAAAGGTACTATTGTAGCAACGATTCCAGTAATTGCTCCTATTAGCGGACATATTCAGATTGTGGAAATTAATATTGGTAAATTTGTTTCACCAGAACAAGAAATGTTCGAAATTGTTGATAATGAGTATCTTCATTTAGGGTTAAAAGTTTTTGAAAAAGATATCGATCAAGTTGAAATAGGACAGAAAGTAACATTTTCATTAACTACTAGGCCTGATAAAATTTATAATGCTGAAATATTTGCAGTAGGAAAAGCTTTCGATATGCAAACAAGAGCCGTAAAAGTTCACGCTAAAATAGTAGGAGATCACGATGGATTATTAACTGGAATGTTTGTAGATGCTCGTGTAATTACAAAATCTAAAAAGGTTGATGCACTTCCAAATGAAGCGTTTGTTACTGAAAAAGGACTGGATTATATTTTTATTCAGAAAAGCAGAGATGCAGACGATGTAGAGTTAGAAAGAATTCAAGTAAATCGTGGAAAATCTGATTTAGGTTATTCCGAAGTGGTATTTATCAAACAAAATCACAAGGACACCATCGTTGTTATAAAAGGTGCTTATTATGTAAATGCCGAATTAAACAAAGGTGAATTTGAAGAACATGAACATTAAAATTACTATTATGAAAGAAATAAAAGCATTTATAAAACCAAAAAGACTAGGAAACGTAGTTGAGGCCTTAAGAGAAAAAGGTTT
Source organism: Bacteroidota bacterium (assembly GCA_024280145.1). GTDB lineage: Bacteria > Bacteroidota > Bacteroidia > Flavobacteriales > Flavobacteriaceae > Marifrigoribacter. The sequence goes on along the minus strand of JAJRQR010000132.1, from coordinate 17,776 downwards.
TGATTGTGTAACTTTATCCGAATGTGAAGGGACAGGTTCATACAAACGAGAAGACTCTTCACCATCTTTAAAATTCCATTTTACAGATAGTAAAATTATTAAACTAGAGATAGTTTGTCAAGATGAGAAAACGGATGAAATAGTTCAAATAATATGTAAAAATGCCTCAACTCCCTCGTCTGGAGATGGGATAATTTATGTAACTGATGTTATTGAAGCTTTCAAAATTAAAACTTGTAAATCTTTAAATTAATAATTTAAGATTTTGAAAACTTTAGAAAAAATATTAGAAAATAATAAAGTAAAGCCAACAGCAATGCGACTGTTGGTTTTACAATTTATCTTACGAAAAAAAACAGCTTTAAGCTTAAGTCAGTTAGAAAACTATTTCGATAATGCTGATAGAACTACCATTTACCGAACAATTAAAACCTTTGTAGAAAAAGGATTAGTACATCAAATTGATGATGGGACAGGAGTGACTAAATACGCACTTTGTGAGGAAAATTGCGAGTGTGAGATTGAAACCGATTTGCATCTTCATTTTCACTGCACCAAATGCGAAGAAACGACTTGTTTAACCGAACATAAGATTCCACAGATAAATTTACCAGAAGGCTTTATTGCCGAAAATATTAATTTAGTGGTAAAGGGTATTTGTGATAAATGCAGTACCAGTTAATGCACTATTGTTGCAATACTTATTTAATTAAATTTGAAAGCTTGAAATATTAAAACTGAAACCAAATTATGTCCAACGAAGATGATTGCAAAGACGGTGCTTGTGCCATAGATTATACGCAAGATGCAGCTCCTAAAGAAAAAGTAAGTTTTAATAAGGAATATATTATTCCCCTACTTGGCTTTGTTTTTTTAGTGATGGGAATTGCCTTTGATTATTCTGAAGTTTCATTTTTTACAAATCCAATTCCAATTATGTGGTTCGGGATTATATACATTGCTGTTGGTGGGCCTATCGTTTTAAAAGCCTTAAACCTCATTGTAAAAGGAGATGTTTATAATGAATTTGTATTAATGTCGGTTGCCACTCTGGGTGCCTTTGCTATTGGTTCTTATGAAGAAGGAGTAGCCGTAATGATGTTTTATGTGGTGGGAGAATTATTTCAAGAAGCTGCCGTAAATAAAGCAAAACGCTCTATTGAAGCTTTGCTTAAAGTTCAAGTGGAAGAAGTAACCGTTTTAGAAAATGATAATCTGGTGATTAAGCATCCAAGCGAACTTAAAATCGGACAGTTATTTCAAGTAAAACCAGGACAGAAAATAGCGCTGGATGGTGAATTAGTTTCTGAATATGCTTCTTTAAATACTGCAGCACTTACTGGTGAATCTGCTCCAGATTCTAAGAAAAAAGGCGACACTGTTTTGGCGGGAATGGTGAATTTAAATACACTTATTCAAGTAAAAGTTACCAGTAAATATGAAGATACTAAGCTTTCTAAAATATTAAAATTAGTTCAAGAAGCCGTTGGTAGAAAAGCTAAAACACAACAATTAATTAGTCGTTTGGCAAAAGTTTACACGCCTATTGTTTTTTGGTTGGCAGTGGCTTTGGTAATCATTCCTTATTTCTTTTTGGGAGGAGATTATGAGTTTCAGATGTGGTTTCAGCGTGCCTTAATTTTCTTGGTGATTTCTTGTCCTTGTGCTTTGGTGATTTCGATTCCCTTAGGTTATTTTGGAGGAATTGGAGCGGGTTCTCGCAACGGAATTCTCTTTAAAGGTTCTAACTATCTCGATATAATGACCAAGGTGGATACGGTGGTAATGGATAAAACAGGAACGCTGACCAAAGGTGTTTTTGAAGTGCAAGAAGTAGTTTCAATAGACTTTGATAAAGATAAAATACTTCAGTTGGTTGCTGCTTTAGAGAGTAATTCAACTCATCCTATTGCTGAAGCTATAGTGAATTATTCCAAAGAAAATTCAACTCCTTCAGAAAATAAAAGCACGGAAGTTGAAGAGATTTCGGGACACGGAATGAAAGGAAAAATAGGAGAGTTTGAGGTGCTAGCAGGAAACACAAAGCTACTAAAAAAGTTTGCTATTCCTTTTGATGCTGCTATTGAAAAAATCACAGAAACCATTGTAGTTATTGCTATAAATAAAAAATATGCAGGTTATATTACCATTGCAGATACCATAAAGGAAGATGCGAAAGCAGCGATTATCGCACTCCATAAAATTCCTAAAATAACCAATATCGTGATGCTTTCTGGCGATAAACAAGCAGTAGTAGATAAGGTTGCCAAAGAATTGGGAATAGATACTGCCATTGGCGGACTTTTACCAGAAGGAAAGATTACTGAAGTTGAAAAATTAAAAGCCCAAGGAAATACCATAGCTTTTATTGGTGACGGAATTAACGATGCGCCCGTAATTACCTTATCGGATGTAGGAATGGCAATGGGAGGTTTGGGAAGTGATGCTGCGATTGAAACTGCTGATGTGATTATACAAACCGATCAGCCTTCAAAAATTGCTACGGCAATTCAGATTGGAAATGCTACTAATAAAATTATCTGGCAAAATATAATCTTGGCTTTGGGAGTTAAAATCTTAGTACTCATTCTCGGAGCAATGGGAATGGCGACGATGTGGGAAGCTGTAATTTCAGACGTTGGAGTGGCTTTGTTGGCTATATTAAATTCAGTAAGAATACAGCGAATGGAGTTTAAATAATACCTTAGTATAAAGAATATTGATTGACCTATTTTTATAAATAATTAGATTTGTAATTAATAGAGAAATATTTTTATAGTTTTGTAAGGTGATAAAACTGTTTTCCATATTATTTTCTTTTTTAATTCTTGCACAAAGTGTAAATGTTAATAATGGCGATGCTTTACAATTGGATGAGCTTGTTGAACACGCTCAATTTCATATACAAGAATATGGAGATAGTTTCTTTGTTTTTATCGCTAAACATTATGGTGATTTAAAAGATGAACATCATAAAAAGCACCAAGAAGAAAAATCTGATCACGAAGAATTACCCTTTCAGCAGCATTCTCAATTAGCTTCAGTATTGGTTTTTATAGTGGATGAAAATCCTTTTGAAAAACAAAAACTGGAACACTCAGATTGTTCTGAAACGAATTTTTATTACCAAAACACCTATTCTTCAATTCACGATAAAGGAGTATTTCAGCCTCCTAAATTTGCGTAATTCTATTTCCTAATTATTAGGAAGAAGCCAATTAAATTCAAATAATTTATTATATCTGAAGTTTATCAGAGGATCATTAATTTATTATTCTGAATATTATTTTAATAGAATAACGCAAAATTTATGCTTTCACATATTATTAATTTTAGTATTAAGAACAAGTTTATTGTTCTACTTTTCACCTCGTTTGTTGTTGGATATGGAGTGTATTCTCTAACTCAAATTCCTATCGGAGCTGTACCTGATGTCACTAATAATCAGGTGCAAGTGATTACTACTTCACAAAATTTATCCACTCAAGATATTGAGCAATTTATAACCTATCCAGTAGAATTAGAAATGGCAAATATTCCTGGAGTTATGGAAATTAGGTCCATTTCTAAATTTGGTTTATCGGTAGTAACTATTGTTTTTGAAGAAAACATAGGCACCTATTTACCAAGACAATTAATTGCTGAAAAACTGACTTCAGTAAGAGAAAAAATTCCAGAAGGATTTGGTTCTCCAGAGATGGGACCTATTACGACAGGTCTGGGAGAAATTTACCAATACATACTCGATGTAAAAGAGGATTATAAAGGAAGCTACACCGCCACAGAATTACGAACCATTCAAGATTGGATTGTAAAACGGCAACTCTCCGGAATTAAAGGAGTGGTTGAAGTGAATACTTGGGGTGGTTTTTTAAAGCAATATGAAGTTGCTATAAATACCAACAAGCTGAATGCGATGGATATCACAGCTTCAGATATTTTCACTGCCTTATAAAAAAATAATAGTGTTGCTGGTGGTGGATATATTGAAAAGACAAATCAGTCGTATTTTATTAGAGGAGAAGGATTGATGACCTCTTTAGAAGATATTGAAAACACGGTGGTTATTATTAAAGACGGAATTCCAATTCTAATTAAAAATATTGCAAAAGTTGGTTATGGGTCGGCAATGCGATTTGGTGCCATTACTGCTAATGGCGAAGGTGAAAAAGTACTAGGACAAGTAATGATGCTGAAAAACGGCAATTCCAAGAAGGTAATTGAAGCAGTAAAAGAACGGGTAAAATCAATTGAAAAATCCTTACCAGAAGGCGTTTATATCAATGGTTTTTTAGATAGAAGTGAATTGATTGCCAAAACAACCTTTACCGTTTATGAAAATTTAATTCTTGGAAGTTTAATCGTAATTTTTATCGTGGTTTTACTTTTAGGTGATTGGAGATCAGGATTGGTAGTGGCTTCGGTTATTCCTTTGGCATTGATGTTTACCCTTTCTATGATGTATATTTTTGGTGTGGATGCCAATTTAATGAGTTTGGGAGCGATTGACTTCGGGATAATAATAGATGGAGCTGTAATTATTGTAGAATTTGTAGCTTTCAAAATTACTTCAAAATCTGAAGACTTTAAAAATCTTACGAAAATCCAAGCACAAGCTGTGAGAGACGATGTTACTTTTGGGGCCGCTTCAAAAATGATGTCCTCTGCTATTTTCGGACAGATTATCATTTTAATTGTATTTATTCCTATTCTTACATTAGGTGGTGTTGAAGGAAAAATGTTTAAGCCGATGGCAATGACATTCAGCTTTGCATTAATTGGCGCAATGATTTTTGGATTGACCTATGTTCCTGCAATGGCATCAATGGTAATAAAGCCTATTGTTCTTTCCGATAAGAATATTTCAGTTAGAATAATGAATTTTTTAACCAGTTTATACGAACCTTCTATTCGTTGGGCATTAAAATCAAAAAACTTGGTAATATCTGCCTCGGTTGTGATTTTATTATCCTCATTTTATCTTTTTTCAACAATGGGAGCAGAGTTTGTTCCGACATTAGATGAAGGTGATTTTGTAATTCAGCCGGTTTTAAAAACAGGAACTTCATTAAAGAAAACCGTGGAAATTACGACCAAAATTGAACAAATTTTAAAAGAATTTCCAGAAGTAAAACAAGTAGTAAGTAGAATTGGAGCTGCTGAAGTACCTACAGATCCAATGTCTATGGAAGAAAGTGACGTGATTGTTACTTTGATTCCGAAGGGAGAATGGACAACTGCTGAAACAAAAGATGAACTGGCAAATAAGTTTAAAAAAGCCTTGGAAATTATTCCGAATATGGAAGTGGAATTCACCCAACCTATCGAAATGCGTTTTAATGAATTAATTTCGGGAGTACGGTCTGATATTGCCATAAAAATCTATGGAGATAACCTCGATTTACTAAATAAAAAAGCGAATGAAATTAAACGAGTAATTTCAAATATTGAAGGTGCAGCGGATATTACCGTTGAAAAAACCGCTGGATTGCCACAGATGAATGTGAAGTTCAACAGAAGTAAAATCGCAAGATATGGTTTGAATATCAGCGATTTGAATGAAATGATAGCAATGGGTTTTTCGGGTCATACCGCAGGAAGTATTTTTGAAGGAGAAAAGAAATTCGATTTAGTACTTCGTTTGGATAAAGATAAACGTCAAGATATTTCAGACTTACAAAATTTGTATGTAGACACGCCAACGGGATTAAAAATTCCTTTAAGTGAATTGGCAACTATTACTTACACAAAAGGTGCAGCAAAAATTTCAAGAGATAATACCAGACGAAGAGTGGTTGTAGGAGTTAACGTTCGAAATCGTGATTTACAGTCGGTGGTAGATGATTTAAAGAAAGTGATTAATGCAGAAATCACGATTCCTGTGGGCTATTCAATTACTTACGGTGGTCAGTTTGAAAACTTACAATCTGCCAAAGCACGATTAGCTGTTGCCGTTCCTATTGCCTTGATACTCATATTTATATTATTGTATTTCGCATTCAAATCGGCTAAAGAAGCATTGATTATTTACTCAGCCATTCCCTTTGCTGCAGTAGGAGGAATTCTATTTTTATGGTTGCGAGATTTACCTTTTAGTATTTCTGCAGGAGTAGGAGTTATTGCACTTTTTGGTATTGCAGTGCTTAACGGTATTGTATTAATTGAAGAATTCAAAGAATTAAAACACAACGGAATGAAGCCTGATGATGAACTAATAATATTTGGAGCAGAAAGCAGATTACGAGCTGTTTTATTAACCGCTTTAGCAGCAGCATTAGGGTTCTTGCCTATGGCGATTTCAAACGGAGCAGGAGCAGAGGTGCAACGTCCCTTAGCAACTGTAGTTATAGGTGGTTTGATAACATCTACCTTACTAACATTAATGGTTTTGCCTATACTTTATGCCATTTTCGATAGTAAAAGAGAACGTAAAAGATTTCACCTTAAAAACAAAAAAGGAGGAGTCATTACAGGTTTGTTAATTCTGTTTTCATTAGGAATAAACGCCCAAACTCCAACATTAGGTTTAGAAGAATTACAAGTGTTGGCTTTTGAAAATAATGCGAATTTAAAAGCTTCTACTTTACAAACAGAAAAGGCTTCTGCTTTGATTTCTTCATCCTTAAATTTCGATAAAACGGAAGTCTATTATAGTTACGATGAAAATAACGTAGCCTTTAATAATGAACCCTTAAACATCTTTGGAATTCAACAAACTTTTCTATTTCCAACAGTTTATTTTGCAGCGAAAAAGGTTTCCGCTGAGAATTTAAACAGTGCAAATATCAATTTAGAAATTCAGAAAAAGAATTTGGAAAGAGAGGTGATTGCAGATTATTACCAATATTTATTCGCAAACGAAAAGGAACGAATTTATAAGAGTTTGGATAGTTTGTATGAAAATTTTGCATCTTCGGCAAAGCGGCGTTTTGAATTGGGAGAGACCAATTATTTGGAAAAAATAACAGCGCAATCCAAGCAAAAAAAGATAAAAGTTAAGCTAGAAGAAGCCAAACAAGAAACACGTATTTCTTTTAATAAGATTAAGAATGTCGTTCAATCAGAAGAAGATTTTGAAATACAATTAATTCCTATTAACAAGTTGTTACTTCAACAATTAGATATTGAAACCAGTGCTGAACTTGCTTATTTTCAAAGTCAAGAGGCGTTGTATAAAGCAAAGAATAATCTCGAAAAACAACAATTATTGCCCGATATAAGTTTGGAATATTTTCAAGGAAGCAATTCCACTTGACCCACCAATTTATATGGTTTTCAAGTTGGATTAAAAATTCCTTTATTATTTAGTGGTCAGTCATCGCAAATTAAAGCTTCAAAAATTGCTTTAGATGAATCTGTTGAACTTTCAAAAGCATATAAATATCGTTTTGAGGACTATCAGCAAGAACTATTATCAAATCTAAATAAAAATCAAAAAGCCTTGGAATACTACGAAATTGAAGGAACATCACTTTCAGATGAAATAGTGAAAACTGCCAGTAGTAGCTTCAAAAATGGGGAGATTGACTTTTTTAGATATATTCAAAGTATAGAAAATGCTTTTGAAATTAAAATTGATTACCTCAGCAATTTAAATCAATTAAACCAGACCATTATAAAACTAAATCACTTAACACTTTAATACAATTCCTATGAAATTTAATAAATATATAGTTGTCATTTTCTCAATTTTCAGTTTGTATAGCTGTAAAAATTCTGAAAAAAATGATGCAACGCTAAAAGAAGAAACTGTAGTAGCCGAAGAAACAGGAATTGTTTTATCAAAACAGCAGTTTAAGCAAAATAATATGAAGATGGAACCACTAACGGGAAGACCTTTTTCAAAAGTGATTCAAGCTACAGGAACCATTGATGTTCCGCCAGAAAACAAAGCAATTGTCAATGCTACAATGGGAGGTTATATTAAAACAGCCCCTTTGTTGGTGGGAGATAAGGTGCGAAAAGGGCAGGTATTGGTTACGCTTGAAAATCCTGACTTTGTTACGCTACAGCAAGAATATGTGGAAGTAAAAGAGCAACTCACCTATTTAAAATCTGAGTTTGACAGACAAAAAATATTGTTTGAGGAGAATATTACTTCGCAAAAAAAATATTTAAAATCTGAAAGTGATTACAAGACTACAAAAGCTAAATATTCAGGGTATAAAAAGCAACTTCAAATGTTGAATATTTCTACTCAGAATGCTGAAAGCGGAAACTTCACTTCGGTTGCAAGGATTTACGCCCCTATTTCTGGAAGTATAACAAAAGTGAATATCTCTATCGGGACTTTTGTTTCGCCAGCAATGGCTATTATGGAAATTATTAATAATGACCATTTACATTTAGAATTGTCTGTATTCGAAAAAGACATTCTAAAACTAAAGAAAGGACAAGAAATAGATTTTAAAATCCCAGAAGCTTCCGATGAAGTTTTTAAAGCTGAAGTGCATCTTATTGGGACTTCCATAGATGAAAATAGAACCATAAAAGTACATGGCCATCTTAATGAAGAATCACAACAGCATTTTTTAGTAGGAATGTTTATTGAAGCAAAAATAATTACTGATAAAGTAAATCAAAAATCGTTGCCAACCGATGCTATTGTTGATTTGGACGGGAAGTATTATGCTTTAAAAATGATTAAAAGTGATGATGATAATTATCATTTTGATCAGGTGAAAGTTGAAATTGGTGATTCTTATAGCGGATTTACAGAAATTAAAAATACTGCTGATTTTTCTGAAGAAGATGAGTTTTTAACCAAAGGAGCATTTAGTTTGATAAGCGAATAATATCAAAGCGGGAATGATTATCTTTAGACTTATTTTTTAGTATGAAAGAAACCATTAAACATGGTCTAAAAGAAAACGCTTCCCAGTTTTGGATATTGGTATTGGTCAATGCTTTTGTTGGTGGTATAGTAGGGTTGGAGCGTTCTATTTTACCCGAAATTGCCGAAAAAGAATTTCTAATTGATAGCAATACCGCAATTTTATCATTTATCATTGCCTTTGGAATCACCAAAGCAATTACCAATTACTTTACAGGAAAACTCGCCAATAAATGGGGCAGAAAAAATCTATTGGTCATTGGTTGGTTGTTTGCCTTGCCCATTCCTTTACTTTTGATTTATGCAGAAAGTTGGAATGTCGTGATTTTTGCAAATATCTTATTGGGTATCAATCAAGGTTTGACCTGGTCGAGCACGGTGGTAATGAAAATAGATTTGGTAGGAGAGAAGGACAGAGGTTTCGCCATGGGGCTTAATGAATTTTCTGGTTATTTTGCAGTGGGCTTAATTACATTTTTAACGGCAGTTATTGCTGAAAAATATGGATTACGACCCTATCCTTTTTACCTCGGAATTGGACTTTCGGTTTTAGGATTGCTATTTTCTATATTTTTGGTGAAAGATACTCGACATCACGTAGCGATTGAAACAAATGAAAGCAATAATGAAAAAGTAAAGAATGTCTTTTGGAATACTACTTTTAAAAACCCCAACCTAAGTGCCACCACCCAAGCTGGATTGATTAATAACCTAAACGATGGAATGATTTGGGGACTTTTACCTTTACTCTTATTAAGTGAAAACTTTGGAAAAGATAGTATTGGAATTATTACAGCTACTTATCCATTGGTATGGGGATTGGGACAATTATTCACAGGAAGATTTGCCGATTTATACAATAATAAAAAGATTTTATTCTACGGAATGTTACTACAAGGAATTGCTATTTCAACTTTAATATGGGCAGGTTCTCCCATAGAATATATTGCGTTATGTGTGGTACTCGGATTAGGAACTGCTTTGGTTTATCCTACATTTTTGGTGGTCATTGCTAAAAACACCACGCCTTCTCAACGTCCTGAAAGTATAGGAGTCTTCAGATTATGGCGAGATTTGGGTTATGCTATTGGAGCATTTTTATCTGGGCTAATTGCTGATGTTTTTGGTTTGGAATATGCTATTTTAACTATTGGAATTCTGACTATATTTTCATCTGTAATTATCAAGTTTAGAATGCAAAATAATTAACTACAAAGCTTTTAATAAATCCAATACTTCAGTGGCAGTTGGATCGTATAATAAAGCAATATTTAAATGCTCTTTTGCGTGAATAATATTTCCTAAACTCAAATTTATTTTTCCGAGAATTAAATTATAACTATAATCAAACGGATAGAGACTACTTATTTTTTCACCATAAGTTTCAGCTTTTTGAAAATCTTTTCGATAATAGTAAATAGTTGCCATTCTTAAGTTTACCGTATAATTAAATGGGTCTATTTTCAAAATATCATTATAGATATTAATTAAATCATCCCAACTCTCTAATGCACTTACAGGATAGGCAAGACCTAGTTTAGCTTCTATTGATTTAGGTTGAATTTTAATGGCATTTTTATAATAATTATTAGACTTTACATAATCTCCATTCAAATAATATAACCAGCCCAAACGTAGATTAATTTCGTAAGAATCTGTTGAATAAATTTGGTCTATTTCGGAAATAGCATTTGAATATTCTTTATTATATTCGGAGTGATAGCTTTGAGAAAATGCTTCAGAAACTAAATTTTGCCCAAACAGAATAGGGAAAGAAAATAACAGAGCGATAGTTATAAAAGTACGAGACATAAGTTAAAATTTATATTGTACTCCCAAAATATAGAGTTAATATCGTACACAAGGGCTGTAGTATTAAATTTATAATTTTCAAAAGTGTAAGTTAATTTGGTAATTAATTTTTTAGAAAAGGCATAGTTAATTGTTGATACAAATCTTTTTACTGAAAGATCTGGTGTATTATAAAGTATTTCACTTGAATAATCAGCAAATAAAAAGTCTTCTACTTGAAGATAACTGGTGTTAAGCCAAAATTGATCTAATATAAAAATGTTTAAATACGGTTTAAAAACAATGTTAGTTTCTATTTCAGTAATTGGAAAAAAGAAATCTGCTCCAATAGAAATGCGGTCTTTCGTGAATTTAGGAGTGTACATCACTCCAACAGAGGGGATATAGACCGTTTCCTTATTTTTTGTTTTACTAAATTCTTCAGAAATAATAGCCCCATCAGATTCTAATGTTACTTTATCAATGGATTTTATAGTAGAATTTTGTGCTATATAATTAAAGTTGGCATTTAATCTAAATCTATTAAACCTTTTATTGAAATTTGCGTAAAAACTATAAGTATTGCCTTTACTGTTACTTATAAATTCTTCTATTAAATTATTCCCAAAATCATCTATAATAATTTCATTTGTTAAAGAGTTAAATTCACTTTCATTAAATATTGCGCCTATACTTATGGATGAAGTATTAATAAAATAAGCGCCCGAAATATGATATTGAAAACTATTAAAATCTTGAGCAGACTGATCTTGAATAAAAGTGTTTACAGAATGTAATATTCGAATATTTTTTCCCAAGCGGTGCTTTAAAATTATATTCCCGTAATAGGTGTTTTCCACTTCATTTGTATTCGGGCTTTTTATTCCCACTTCAATATAAACAGATTCAATAGCAGTTTTTTTAAGGTCAACACTCTTTTTTGCTTCTGTTGATAGTTGGTCATACGCTTGCTCTGCTAAAAAGGATTCTCCAAGATTATAATAAGCCCAAAATAAATATTCTTTAGCAAAATCAGTATTTCCTTGTTCGATTGCTTTTTTTAAGTGTTTTTCTGCAGAATAATATTCTCTTTCATTGAAATAGGCAACTCCCATTCTAACATTGTAGTAATAGGAATTTTGTGCGTTTTCTTCACCATAAACAATCAAATCTTTCCATTGTTCAGCAGTAAATAACTTATAGGTTTGTGCATCCACTTCTGTTATAGAAGCCTTTTGTGAATACGATTGAATCCCTATCGAAAAAATAAGTATCATTATTAATTTTCGCATACTGCAGTTTGGTTGTTATTGATAGTAAATGAGGCAATTTTTCCTTCTTTTAAAAGAAATGAATAAGTAACTTTTTTATATTCTTTTTTTCCGATAGTTGCAATACAACTGGTTTGGAAAGATATTTCTGTAGGATTATGCTCGTTATCACATGTATTAAAAGAGAAATGATATTTTACCTTGCAATAATGAAAAAATGGTGCAGTAAAATCGTGTAAATTAGTGATGAATTTATTAAAAAACCCATCGATCATTAATTCATCTTTTAATTGAATGTCTTTATAATATCCCAATAAAACCTTTTGTGCACCATAATAGAAATGGTGTAATAGGGAATCATCTTCGCCAAAATAATCTGTGAAATAGAAAACCGTTCCATTATTTACAAAATAGGCAGTACTCTTACTTTCTTGACAATAAATGTAAGTTTGATTTATTGCGTTGGTAATACTTCCCATTTTACTTTTTTCCCTTTATAGTTGAAATAAAATGTCTTTCCGGGAACAAAATCAAAGGCTTCTGTTAATAGTTTTGTTGTTTTTACATTTGAAACTATTTCGTTTTCTTTCGGAATATCAAAACAATGAAAATGATATTTATTATTTTCTTTTCGAAGATAATATGCTAAAGGAAATTCAATAGTTTTAGAATCTATATAAGGTGTAGTTTGTAACTGGAAATGAAGGTGTGGTTCTGGTGATCTTCCTGAACTTCCACAAGACGCGATTACTTGTCCTTTAGTTACATAATCACCTTTTTTAACTTTGAAAGAACCTTTTTTAATATGTGATAGTTTAGTGTAAAAGTGCTCGCCGTGTTTGATGATAATGGTGTTTCCCCAGTTTTTTTTTAAATTAACCTCATTTATTTTGTTGTCTTCAATTCCATCGAATATTTCAACAATATATCCTTCAGAAGAAGCAACAACAGGTAAATCATAGCAAAAATAATCTTTTAAATCATTGCCAGGAGATTGATAGGATTTTTTATCTTCATCCAACACATCAAAATCCCAAGCGTATTGCCAATCTTCTTTGTGGGTTATTACTCCGTTATGACCTTGTGAAATATGCCATTCGCCCATCACAGGAAGGTGTAGGTGATAATAAGTATTGTTTTTAAATCTATTTACAGAATTTAAATGCTTGTAATGATTTTTTTCGGGAGAAAACTGCTGAAGAGTTACTAAAGTTATTCCAGAATCCTTACTTCTTGTTGCCATAGTTGCCAAGAAAATAATTGTAATAATATTAAATGGCAAAGAATATAATGGAAGACCTATATAAGAAAACAAAGTATGTAATGAGCTGATAGATAAAGCGATGACTGGAATAATAAAAAACAGCATTAAATAAGATTTTTTTGAAGGAACCACAAAAAATCCACCTAAGGCAATCGCTGTTAAAATAAAATTAAAACCAATGTAGGAATAAATCAATTGAGAGAAGTCTCCACCGAAAAAATGGTAAAATGCAAAACCAATGCTAAAACCTACGATGGATAGTCCAAAAGCAATTCTAGAATAAATTAAAATTCCTATTGCTATAATGAGTCCTGCTAGATCATTATACTGAAAAAATATAGCTCCTAAGGATCTAAAGTATAAATGAATTACATCTGCAAAAGGTAATGAGCCAATACTATTTGTAACAGAAGAAAACAATTCAGGAAACCATTTAGCAAGCGATAATATTTCTTTTGGGTTTAATTGAAGAGCTGAAAAATTAGGCGCTCCAAGAATGATAATCCAAATTCCAAATAAAAACGGAAGACTTAAAAAGGGCAATCCTTTTTTTGCTAAAACTGTAATAAACCAAATAGTAATAAATAAAGTTAAAATTGAAGTAATGACTAAAATTACAAAAAAGGAAAAATTAAAATCGTAAAACATTCCTAAGGCAATACCTACCATTAAAGTATTGTATGTATAGGTACCGTCTTTAATTAATTCTTCATTGAAATTAAATAGTTTTGCGGTAATTTGAGAAATAATAACACTTAACACACCACTTAATCCAGCACCAAGATCAAAAAAACTAATGATTAATAACAAGACAGCAAAAGTCTTATTATTAGAAAAGAAAATTTGAGAATAGCTATTCAATAAGCCATTCCCATAAACCTTCAGTAGTGTATTAGAATTGTTAGTGTTCAAAATTAGATATTAAATTCTTTTAAATATTCAGGTAGAACTTCCCCTTTTTCCAGCGTTTCTAAAGTTTCTGCAGCTTTAATTAGATGAACTTTTTTATCATTATCAATCATCACTATTGCTGGACGTAAAGATATAAATTGCATCGATTGTGAAATATTATAAGCCCCCATATGGTGGACTACCACTTGATCTCCTGGTTTTAAAGGAGGTAAGGTGATGTTTTCTCTAACCACATCAATATTCATACATAAAGGTCCATAAAGTATAGTGTCCTCGGTATGTTGTCCAAATTCTTGAGCTGGAGATATTTTATGATCGTACCAAAAAGAAGTAAACATAATATTTACTCCAAAATCCATAATAGTTGCACGTCTCCCGTCTGATAATCTTTTATTGGAAATTACACTTCCTAATAAGAAACCAGCGTCATCTACCAATGCTCTTCCTGTTTCTAAATATAAATAAGGTAAATCATCTGGTTGGAATCCTGCATTTAGAATAGCCGTTGTGATTGCCTCAGCATACTCATAAATTTCTGGAACAGAATCTGAACCTGGTAATAAGGATCCTTTTAAAGTATTTTTTGAAGCAAATCCACCTCCTAAATCTAAATAGGTAATATCTTTATTATATTGATGTTTAATGCTTAAAGCTAATTCTGAAAGCTTGCTAGCAGCAACTCCGTAAGCGCTTGGTGTTAACATAAAAGTTCCAATATGGCAGTGTAATCCAACCAAGTTCAGTTTACCTGAAGCCATAATTTTATTAATAGCGTCCCAAGCTTGTCCGTTTTCATAATTAAAACCAAAACGATCCCACATTGGATAAATACCCGTATCCATATTTACTCTTATGGCTACTCTTGGTTTTTTATCCATACCAGTTGCAATCTCAGTTAGGCGGTATAATTCATCTAAATGATCTATATGAATAGGAGAGTTATTTTTAATGGATAAACGAAGGTCGCTATCGGTTTTGTCAGGACCATTAAAAAGAATTTTATCTCCCGGAACTCCGTTTTTGATGGCTTTTTCATATTCAAATCTAGAAACCACTTCAGCCCAAGATCCTTCTTGATGAAATGTATTACAAACTGCATTTAAATAGTTGGTTTTATACGACCAAGCAAATTGCACTTTAGGATATCTAGTTTCAAAAATACGTTTTGCGTTGCGGTAGTTTTCTCTTATTTTTCTTTCTGAAATAACAAATAAAGGAGAACCATATTCTTGTAATAAACTTTTCACTGGAACACCTTCAATATGCGTTAATGCAGCATATTCGTTTCGAGTTCCAAATTTATTCATCACCCCATTGTTTAATGATTTTATGATGGGTCTTTCATATTGTTTTTTGTCCATAATAATTTATTTTGAAATCGATTATGTCTCAACCGATGGTATATTAATAATTTTATAATTCCCCTAAAGTTGAAATTTTTTCAAACTCTTCCATATCTACAATCATATCGTTGGAATAACGAATAAACATTTTTCCAATTTCATAATCTGTGAAGGGTTCTACTGGAATATTCATTCCAAGATTTACTAAGGATTCTACTTGATTTTGACCAGCACCAACCGTTAAATAACACCAAGCTGGGAAACGAGGGTTTATTTCAATAAGATAATATTCGTCATTAGTGGTTTTCATAAACTCCAATTCAAAAGGGCCTTGCCAATTGGTTTCTTTTACCAAGTTTTTAGTGATTTTTATCAGTTTATCATCATCTAATGTAACTCCTGCCCAAGCTTTTCCTTTATCGGTGATATAAAGCTTTCGCATAGGAACAGCACCTAATAAATTACCTTCTCCATCACCAATTCCGCAAACATTCACTTCAGAGCCGTGAACAAATTCTTGAATAATTACTGGTAATCCCCATTGAGCACTAATCTTATTAAAATGTTGTGCTGCTTGGTCTACCGAATAAGCAATTTTTGCATCATAAAACTTCCCTTTAATAACCATTGGAAATCCAAATTCTTCAGTGATTTTTAGAATTTCATTCGTACTAAAAATCATTTTAGCAATCGGAACTTTTATATCATGTTTTATACCGTAATCATAAAGGTTTACTTTATGTCTTGCTTCAAATTGATCGAGTGTTGGAAGCACCATTTTTATACCTAATTCTTTTTCAAATTGATTTTGAATTTTAATGAAGTTGAATAATTCAGCATCAAAATTTGGAAACATAAAATCTAAATTTTCAACAGAATTGATAAACTGAAAACGCTCCATTAAAACACCTTGCCCTGATGAAGGGTAGGGGATTTGATAGGTTTTATCAACCAAATCATGCATATATATTCCAGGCTCCATAGTTTCATAGGAAAGCCCAATAATACGGACATCAAAACTTTCGGCATCACGTAAGGATCTTATTACTGCTAATCCAGGACCAGGACTGTCAATGGCGTTTAATCCTGTAACTGCAATTGTATAGATGGGCTTACTCATCTTCAATTAATTTAAAATTTTTGAGCATATTTTTAAAATCGTACAAATCCTTTTCAACAGCATCTTTGTCGGTCATATAAT
The DNA here is from genome assembly GCA_024280145.1 of Bacteroidota bacterium. GTDB lineage: Bacteria > Bacteroidota > Bacteroidia > Flavobacteriales > Flavobacteriaceae > Marifrigoribacter. The sequence goes on along the minus strand of JAJRQR010000132.1, from coordinate 1,161 downwards.
TCTTTAGGATGTACTCTATAACACCTTCGTCATTATTACCATCTTTTAGCAATTTTAAGATTTCTTGACCAACGGGATTCAAAGTGTAGGAATCTCCAGTAGAAGGATTAAAAAGGAACCCAGAATCACTTATCGCTATGTTTTTTTTAATATTCATAATTAATGGTTTATAATATATGAACAAAGTTATCTGAATAAGTTTAATCTGATGTTACACTTTTTTGTAAAAAATTTATAATTTTCCGGGAAGAAGACTATCGTTTCTTATTTTTATATAATAAAACTATCAATAGACCTCCTATATTTTTGAGGATTCTCTTTATATTTCGTTATGGTAATACCTACTATATTTTTAAATTGATTACTAAAATATTGTACGCTACTATAATCCATTATAAAAGCAATTTCACTGAGGCTATATTCATTTTCAATAAGCAATTCTTTTATTTTTTCAATCTTTAAAAGAATGATATACTTTTCTAATTTGACACCTGTTACTTGTGAAAAAACACGACTTATTTTATCGTAAGGGAGTTGTAAAATTTCACTTATATAATCAGAATTTCTTATTAATGAGTTTGTGTTTAATGACTTAAAAATTAAATCGAATGCAGCAAGTTTTGTTTTTTCTACTATTTCTTGATTTGGATCTATAATTATCCCAAAACCTAATTCGTCTAACCAAAATCCAATTTGCTCCTTACTTACAAGAGTATTATTATATTCTACTATTAACTTCCCTAACTCGATTGAAATGATAGTGATTCCCTCTTTTTCATTAAGAACATATTCAATAAGCTTAGCACAATTATTGCTAAACATATTTTTTAAAAAAAAGGTTTCTTTTAGTACCATTTATATTATTAAAAAAGTAAGGTACTACTTTGAAAATTAAATTTCTAGAGTAGTAAACTCGATTATAATTTTATCGTTTTGAAATAGGAAATTAAACTATGTTATTTCAGATTTCCATCCGCCTCCTTTAGGGTTGGTAAGTTCTAAATACCTCTTACTAATTCCAAATTTTTTAATAAATTATTTCTGCTCTTTTCTGATTCTTCAATTTTATCATTCATTTTATTCCTTTGATACATAAGATGAATATTAACTTTTGCGCTCCAATATAAAATGTTCTTATAAACTCATTTTCTACTTGAAAGT
>JAJRQR010000131.1 GCA_024280145.1 Bacteroidota bacterium | reverse complement strand
AGTAATTCATTAAAAACGGAAGAATTAGAAGACGGAAGTTCAAGAGTTGTTTTAAAACTACCTTCAATATTAGCTCCTGTAAAAGCGGCTGTTTTTCCATTGGTAAAAAAGGATGGATTACAAGAAATTGCAAAAGAAATCATTGAAGATTTACAATGGGATTACAATGTAATTTATGATGAAAAAGATGCAGTAGGAAGACGTTACCGGCGTCAAGATGCTGTAGGGACACCATTTTGTATTACCGTATACCATCAAACTAAAGAAGATCAAACCGTAACAATTCGTCATCGAGATACAATGAAGCAAGAACGAATTGCTATTTCTGAAATAGCAGATAAAATTAGGAATTCTATTTCTTATAAAGAATGGTTGAAATAATAAATTAAAAAACTAATAAAAAAGTCCTGTAGATTTTAAAATTTACAGGACTTTTTTTATTAAGGAAAGTGAAAATTAATTTCTTTTTTGAATTTCCATAATACTAATTGGTGCGGCTTTTTCGCAACGATTCACTCTTCTAAGACGAGCGAATGTAAACCAGATTTTTTCACCTTCTTTGTTAAATTCTTCAGTGAGATTAATTGGGTCATAATAATAAATACCCTCTTTGTCTTCAATTTTAATTGTAATAGGGCAGTCTCCTTTTGTTTCAGAAAAAGATATTTCACCAGCAATAAACCCCTCAGATAACATCTTTTTTAATTCCATATTAATTTCATTTTTCAATGCTTCTTCTGTGGTTTTATTTGTTGAATTACACGAGGTAATTATAACTAAAAAAAGGACTATAAATATTTTTAATAAGTTCTTATTTTTCATTTTATTTTATGATAAGAGGTAAAATTACAAATAATGTTTGTTTTTTATTAAACATCATTGAATTATTTAATGTAATTCTTGTTTATTTGAGAATAGATAGTATTTTTGAAGAACTTAAAAAATTGTTAACTTAAAACTAAAACTAATGAAAACAAAAAATTATTTTTTATTGTTGTTACTAGCGGTATTTTCTTTTACTGCTAATGCACAACAAACAACAGGAACATCTTCTCAAGGAAGCTTAGGTACACCTATTTTGGTTCCTAGTATTGCTGAGCAGGTAAGAAACGGAACATTTATTGGGATAAACGATGTTGAAGCTCCATCAGAAGCTCCACCAAAACGTAGTTTAGGAAATTTTGTAGTACCGGGTAAAGGATTTCCAAAAGTTGGACTTGACGAGGCTTTACAAGAAAACCCACCAACTAATAGAGTAAGCCCACCTTTTTTGGTGTTTGATGCAGATACTACACCTCAAGCAGGAGTTACAGATCCTACTGGTGCAGCAGGACCAAATCACTATATTGCTGCTTGGAATTTTGGATTTAGAATTTTTGATAAAAACGGAAACCCTCTAACTAGCGAGGCCTCATTAGGAACAATTTTCCCTGGGAATACTATTGGAGATCCTATTGTACTTTATGATTCAAATGCTGACAGATTTATTATAACTGAATTTGATAGTAGCCCTAATGGGTTTAACTTTGCTATATCTCAAGGACCAGATCCGGTAAATGATGGTTGGTATGTATATGATACAGGATTTACAACAGGATCGTTTCCAGATTATACTAAGTTTTCTATTTGGAGTGACGGATATTATGTAACTGCAAACATTAACCAAGGTAATCCTGGATCAGCAAATTCAGTATTTGTTATCGAAAGAGATGAAATTATTCAAGGGAATGCTGCTGGTTACCAAGGATTTCCATTAACAGGAGCTAAAACTTCTGGTTTTTACAGTCCTCAAGCCTTTAATGTAGGTACTGGAGATTTACCTCCAGCAGGTAATGCAACAATTGTATATATGCAAGATGATGCTTGGACTGGAGTTGCTGATGATCATCTTAAACTTTGGACAGTAAATGTAGATTGGGCTGTGCCTGCAAATTCTACTATATCTGCACCAGCTAGTTTAACTACTACAGATTTTATTAGTGTTTTTGATGGAGGTAGTTTTTCAAACCTTTCTCAACCAAGTGGGCCAGATGTAGATTGTCTTCAAGCTACTGTTATGAATCAAGCACAATATAGAAGATTTGGAACGCACAATTCAGTTGTTTTTAACTTTGTGGTAGATACAGATGCTGGTGGTGGAGAATTAGCAGGAATTAGATGGTTTGAGTTACGCCAAACAGCAGATGGACAACCTTGGACTATTTATCAAGAAGGAACATATACTTCACCTTTTGGAGGAAAACATGCTTTTTCTGGAAGTATGGCAATTAACTCCCTTGGAGATATTGGAATGGCTTATACTACAGTAAGTGATGTTGAAATGATTGCAATACATTACACAGGGAGATATGACGGAGATGTTTTGGGTGAAATGACTGTTGTTGAGGAATTAATTGCTCAAAGTACGTCAAATAACCCTGGTAATAGATTAGCTGATTATGTACACCTTACGGTAGATCCTTCAGATGATGAAAGTTTCTGGCATATTGCTGAATATTTTAATCCAAATAGAAGTGATGTTGTAGGAGCATTTAAATTAACACCTCCTCAAGCAGATGATATAGGTGTAACTGCAATTACTGATCCTAATTCAGGAGCTCTAACTGCAAATGAAGATATTGTTATTGAAATTAGAAACTTTGGTAGTAATGATGTTACAAACCCAGAAGTACAGTATACTATAAATGGAGCTACAGCAGTAGTTGACAATTACTCTGGAACTATTACTGCGGGTAGTACAGAGTTTTTCACTTTTGCGGCTCAGGCAGACCTATCTGCTTTTGGCACTTATACTATTGTTGCTAAGACAAATATGGCAGGAGATACCAATACAGGAAATGACTCTCAGACTAAAAACGTTACTAATTTGCCTCCAGTGTGCGAGCCAACTGCAGTTAATGGTTGTAATTTAGATGGTATAAAGAAATTTGTATTAAATACAATTGATGCTGATAGTGGTGATGCAGGGTGTAATACAGAGCCAGCCTCTAGTCCACAGGGATATGTAGATAGAACATATTTAACAACCGATCTTTTAAATATTTCAGGATCAAACATATATACACTTCAAGCACAGCAAAACTGGTCTACAGCAACTACTCCTCCATTTACTCCAGGAGATGAAGGTTTTGCAGTTTGGATTGATTTTGATGACAGTGGAACATTTGAATCTAGTGAGCTTCTAATAGATAGTGCATTTCAAACTTTTGAAGCACTTGAGGATTTTACATTAACTATTCCTGTTGGGGCAGCATTAGGAACTCATCGCTTAAGAGCTAAAGCTATAGATATTACAGGAGGTGATGTATTAACAGACCCTTGTGCTGATTTTGCCTATGGAGAAGTACATGATTATTCAGTTAGAATTTTGGATGCATTAAGTATTGAAAATCCTGCTATTTCTCAAGCAGAGCTTATGGTATTAACATTACCAAACAATCAATTTGATATTTCATTAATCACCACTTTTGAAGGTACCGCTTCTATTGCAATTTACAATGTATTAGGACAAACTTTAGCTTTTAATAATTTAGAAAAACAAGGTGACCGTTACAACTATAAATTAGATATGTCGTATGTAGATACGGGTGTTTATTTTATTAAAATGGGTAGCCAAGAATCTAATACTTTTAAAACAGCTAAGATTATTGTAAAATAATTAAATTGTTTTATATTTTTAATAAAAAAGAGGATGAACATTGTTCATCCTCTTTTTTATTAAAAATAAGCTCGTAATTGCATACTCCCTGTATGGATTACATTGGAAGTTTTGCTTTTTCTTCCCAAATAAGAAAGGTTTAAATCCAAAAATTTAGTAATTTTTTTCTGAAGTAAAAATCGCCAAGTTAAATTCACTCCAGGTTGTAATCCTTCTAAAATCTGATAAGCAACAGGTGAAAAAGCATTCCCTTTAAAAGCATTGTCTATATAATTAAATTCGCCATTTAATGATATTTTTTGCGCATTGGAATATGCAAACGAAACACCAATTTTTTGCTGATCCAATTGCTCTAAACTTCCAATCCGGTTTTCTTTCTGAAGGAATTGATAATACACATCAAAACGTGTTTGATTGTTTAAAAGGTAGGAAATCTTTGGGTTAATTTCTGAAGTCTCCAAAGTGTAATTTCTATTTTCAAAATTTTCGGTAAGACTTTTATTTTCCCCTAAAGCACCACGTAAATTTAACAGCCAATTGGTCCAAATTTTATGATTGAAATTAAGCTGATGACTTTTCAATTTCACTTCTACCAGTCCTATGGAAAGAAAGTTACGATTGCTAGAAGTCAAAAAAGTATAGGTAGTTGTAAATTTTTGTTTTCCTCGATTAAAAAATAAAGCATTTCTGAAATTACTAACAGAGGCTAATTCGTTTTCTCCTTCTTCAAATGGATTGACAATAAACACATCATTGTCCCTTTTTACTTTTTTGTCAATTAAAAAAGAAGTCTGATTGTAAAAGTGAGAAAGTGTTTTTCTAAAATCGGTTCTTGTTGACCATTGTTGTGGATTTAATGTTAAGGTCTGACTAAATTTAGTTTGACTAACCTTCACAAAAATCTGGTTAGGAAGTAAAATTCGAACATACTCCGCTTCATCTTGAAACTGCGCTATTTCAAACTCTTCTAATTCTTGTATTCCGTTGTTATTATAATCATTCCAAGTATAAATACCTTCACCTGGAGCTACTTTTACATAGGTAAATTCTTGTTGAGGAAGCACTCCGTTATTGGTTTCAATGGCAGTGTTTATCCGAATTCCATTTTTTAAAAATGATTGATTGTACAACAAACGAGAGTTCAATGATTTTTCCTCTACATCGATAGAATCGGTTCCTTTTAAAACACGATAATTGGCAAATAAAGATAATTTTGAAGTGCTTGTATTTACAATTCTCGACTTTAAATAATAATCGTTTGAGGTAGAAACTTTTGCTAAAACAGCATTTCTAATACTATCATTAACGCGATAACGATAACCAAATTCAGCAAAAACTTTAGTACTATCTCCAATTCCGGTAAAGGCTTCGTAAGCATTAAATTTTTGACTTATGGGTGTTAAACTATCGTTTGCAAGTACCCGAACTTCGTTGTTTTCAAAACTGTACTTTCCGCCAATCCAAGCTTTATTAAAGGAATAAGTGGCTACATTATTCATTCTAGAAAATTTAGAATCTGCTTCAGTTGCTTCACTTTTTAAGAAACTTCCATTGGTATAAAGGTTAAATTTTCCACGATGTAATTGAGCACTAAAAACATGTCTATTTCCGTTATAATCTAGTGAATCATTAATTTCTGAAAGATTTCTGGTCTGAAATTCATATCTAAAACTTCCCCATAAAGAATCGGAATATTGCAAACCTCCAATCGCGTATAATTGATTTCCTAAATTGGTTGTGGTTGGAGTGAAATTCCAATCTCTATCAAACTCTACATTATATAAACGCTCGATAGTTCTAAAATCTTTATTTATATAATCTATCGATGCGATGGCTTCTAAATTTCTATTTCCGCTTGGCTTTAAAATGGATTGTTCAGCTCCAACTTTTAAAGCAAAGCCATCATTATTGCCATTATCAATATCTGAAAATAAGTTCAAATCGTTTTTACTTCCTGCAACTTCAAAAGCAATATTTGTTTTTTCGGAAGGATGAAAAGCACCGTTTACGCCACCAATTTGAATTTTTGTAGGAGCTACCAATTGTATAATAGGCTCGTAATTACCTAGTAAAACTCCAGCTTGTGGTGCTACATATTCAAATATTCGGTTGATGGCATTGACATCGCTCAAGATATAATTTCCCAATCCTTCGCCAACCAAAGTAAAACGAACATTAAACAATTCGTCTTCTGGGTTTGCAGAAAACACAAAAGCTTCCACTCCTTCAATTATTTCTTTTTTATAGAGAATTTTATTTTCAGAATAAGTATCTGGAACTGCTGAAGGTGCAACCATTAACGATTTATCATCACCGGCAGCTTGTAAAATATCAACTTGTTCTTCAGATAAATTTTGTTGAAGCGGTTGGTTTTTAGCATCACTTTCAGAATATATATAAACGCCTAAATCCAATTTGTCGCTGCTATAGTTCCCTCCACCATAAGCTATAAAACGGGTGTAGTTTCTATCGGTGAATTGGTATTCTACCCGAATTCGCATATTGGCTGTGATAGGGTAGGTAGGATTAAATTTTATTTCACCAGCATTATAATCAATAATGTAATCTTCGTTTACGCCCCGAGTTAAAAGGAGTCCGTTGACATAAACACGCTCACTTCCCGAAACAATTAAAATAAACAATTCGCCATTTGGCCCCACTAATTTATACGGTCCTTGGTTTCCTTCTTGACCTACAAAATCACTTTTCGAAAATACACCACGCACCAAAGCACCGGCAGCATAAACATCTGTTTTTGCACCCGAATCATGATGAATAGTTCCGCCAAGAGAAATTCCTTGTACTTTTTTGGTGAAATTTCCGAAGTAGCTTTTGTTGTTAATTAAATCAACATCACCAGCTCTAATGTTCCAATTATCACTAAATATTTCAATAAATATCTGATCAAATTCATTTAAACTTTGGGAATATCCTCCCTCTTGTGAAGGAAGATTAGCATCTTGAATAGAGGCTCTGATGGAAACTTTATCGTTTAATTTTCCTGTAATTTGTAAATCTAATTCCGAGTTGACAACCGCATTTTGATTATTCCCAACTGTAACGCCACGCGAGATGCTTCCCAATGTGTTTAGCCCATTAAAGGTGTGAAATTGTTTTTTTTAGTACTTTCTTGAAGGGAATATAATTTATCAATACTACCGCTATTCTTTACTATAATAGTCGAATCTAATTCAAAATAATCACGTGTTAAATAGTCAGGATAGGATAAATATTTTATTTGGATAGAATCGTTTTTAGTTTTTAATTCATTAGAAAGAATAAGAATACTTTTACTAAAATCAACTTGGTAATTGGTGGAGTCTATCTCTTTTCCATTTTTGTCCAATACTTGAAAATTCAATGAATTGATACTCACGCGATCAATAATAATAGTATCGCTAACAACTACTTTTTTACTTTTATAGGTGCTAGGCAAATCCTGAGCAAAGCCAAGACTTACAAAAAATAACATAAAAAGGAGTGAAAATATTTTCATTAACAATACAACTAAACTAAAGCTGAAATATTTTGTATAATTATTTCTTAAATATACTTTGTAAAAATACAATCTTAATTAAATTAGCGGGTGTTATTAAACAAAAGATAGACTTTGTGGTCTTTGTGAAAATCTTTGAGCACTTTGTGGTTATAAATAAATTAAAAGATACCTGTTTTCACAGGTTATAAATATGAAAATAATATCCTACAACGTCAACGGAATTAGAGCCGCAATGAAAAAAGGCTTTACAGATTGGCTACAACAAGCAAGTCCTGATGTAATCTGCCTTCAGGAAATAAAAGCTATGGAAGAACAAGTGGATACGGAAGCAATATCCGAAGCGGGTTACCCATTTCAATATTGGTACAGTGCACAAAAAAAAGGTTACAGTGGCGTGGCAATTTTCTGCAAAAAAGAACCCAAACATATAGAATATGGTACGGGAATTGAAACGATGGATTTTGAAGGAAGAAACCTAAGAGTAGATTTTGACGAAGTTTCGGTTATGAGTTTATACTTACCAAGTGGAACTAATAGCGCTCGATTGGAATTTAAACTCAATTATATGGCAGAATTTCAGGACTATGTAAATAAACTAAAAAAAGAAATCCCTAACCTAGTTATTTGCGGTGATTATAATATTTGTCACGAAGCGATAGACATTCATAATCCCGTGGCAAATAAAAATAGTTCTGGGTTTTTACCAGTGGAACGTGAATGGATTGGTAATTTTATAGATAGCGGATTTATAGATTCCTTCCGTCATTTAAATAAAGAACCTCACAATTATACGTGGTGGAGTTATCGTGCCAACGCTCGAAATAACAACAAAGGATGGCGTATCGATTATCATATGGTTTCGCAGCCATTACAAGATAACATCAAACGCGCCGTTATATTACCCAATGCCAAACACAGCGATCATTGTCCGTTAATGGTAGAGTTACAATTCAATTAATAGTTAATTATGATAAAAAATATTTTCTTCGGAATAGCAATCGCATTCATAAGCAGCTCTTGTGTAACTTCAAAAATATATGATGATTTGCAAGATAAATATGATACTTTAAAGGTTGAAAATAGAAAATTAATGGATGAGTTAAATAACTCTGAAGATTATAACACCATTTCAAACGAAGCATTAAAAGAAGAAATTGAAAAATTAAAAGCTGAAAAAAGCAGATTGGCAATGGACCTAGCTGCTTCAAAATCCAGTCACGATCGTTTAAAAGAATCGTATAATGCTTTGGAAGCTAATAGTTCTTCAAAATTAACCAAAAATCTTGAGCTTAACCGAAACCTTTTAACTCAGTTAGAAGAAAAAGAAAAGGCTTTAGCTGCTGAAAGCTTACGATTAAAACAGTTACAATCAGATTTAGAATCTCGTTCTAAAAGAGTAGAAGAATTGGAAGGAATTATCGCAGCAAAAGACGCACAAATGAGTTCTTTAAAAAATGCCATTTCAGCAGCATTAACCAATTTTGAAGGCAACGGACTTACCGTAGAACAACGCGATGGGAAAGTATATGTTTCTATGGAAAATAAACTGCTTTTTGAAAGTGGAAGTTGGGCGGTCAACTCCAGGGGAAGACAAGCAGTGGCGCAATTAGGAAAAGTATTGGCTAAAAATCCAGAAATTGATGTTTTAATAGAAGGGCACACCGATAATGTAACTTACGGAGGAAATGGAAATATAAAAAACAACTGGGATTTATCTACCAAAAGAGCAACTTCCATCGTTTCTATATTAACTGAAAACAATAAGATTTTAAAAGGAAATTTAACTGCGGCAGGAAAAGGAGAATATGCTCCGGTAAGTTCAAATAACACTTCTGAAGGCCGTGCTAAAAACCGAAGAATAGAAGTAATTTTGTCACCTAAATTAGATGAGCTTTCTAAATTATTGAATGAGTAATTAAAAAATAGACACCTGTTTTTACAATAAATTAATAAAATAAGATCCCCGCCTTCGCGGGGAATAAATATGAAATACACAAAACTACCCAACACCAACATAAAAGTAAGTAAAATTTGTCTTGGCACGATGACTTGGGGCGAGCAAAACAACGAAACAGACGGTCACGAACAATTAGATTACGCCCTTGAAAAAGGTATTAATTTTATTGATACTGCCGAGATGTATGCCGTTCCTGCTTCTCCCAAAACCCAAGGAAAAACCGAAGAAATTATCGGGACTTGGTTTGCCAAAAACAATAATCGAGATCAGGTTATTTTAGCTTCAAAAATTTCGGGTCCTTCTCGTGGATTTACACATATTCGGGAGCAATTGGATTTTAGTAAAGCTTCATTGGAAGACGCACTACATAAAAGTTTACAGCGATTACAAACAGATTATTTAGATTTGTATCAGTTACATTGGCCAGAACGAAATGTGAATATTTTTGGAGTCCGTGATTTTAATTATAATCCTTCTGAACAATGGGAAGACAATTTTAATGAAGTATTAGAAACCCTAGAAAACTTTGTAAAAGAAGGAAAAGTTAGAATCATCGGATTATCCAACGAAACGCCTTACGGACTAATGCGTTATATGGAAGAACACCGAAAAGGAGCGATGAAAATGATTACGCTTCAAAATTCGTATAACCTTTTACAACGTAGAGATGAAATAGCAGTTACCGAAATTTTACAGCGTGAGAATATAGGTTATTTACCCTATTCTCCTTTGGCTTTTGGAGTCTTAACAGGAAAATATTTAAACAACAATCAACCAGAAAATGCTAGAGTAACCTTGTTTCCAAACTATTCAAGATATAACAGTGAGCAATCGTTAAAAGCTACTGCATTGTATAATGAAATTGCTAAAAAACATGGTATTAGTTTAACCCAAATGTCTTTGGCTTTTGTAAATCAGCAAGAATTTGTGACTTCAAATATTATAGGAGCAACAGCTATGAAACAACTTTCTGAAAATATTGATAGTATTAATTTGACGCTTTCAGAAGAAATTATTTCTGAAATAAATGAAGTGCATTCGATGATGCCTAATCCGGCTGGATAAAAATTCATTAGTTGTAGTAGCCAATTAAACCGAACCGCTAAAGAATGTTAGATTTTAAAAAAAATATTCATTCAGAAAGAGTAATTCTAAGGCCAATGAAGCTGAATGATTTTGAGCAAATGAAAAATTTGACAAAGAATTCACAAATGTGGTACTATTTTACATCTGACCTTTCAAGTGAAAAAATATTAAAAAAATGGATTGAAAGTGCTGTAATGGATTTAAAAGAACATAACTCTTTACCATTTACAATCACTGACGCAATCACTAACGAAATTATTGGTGCAACTCGAATAGGAAATCTATCTGAAGCAGATAATCGAGTTGAAATTGGTTGGACTTGGATTTCTGAAAAATATCAAGGCACTGGAATTAATGGACACGTGAAAAATTTATTATTTGATTTTTTATTTAACGAAACAAAAATTTTTAGAATCGAATTCAAAACTGATGTACTGAATATTCCTGCAAGAAAAGGAATGCAAAAAGTAGGACTTGTTGAAGAAGGAGTTTTAAGAAGTCACACATTAATGACTAATAATCGTAGACGCGATACAATTTATTATAGTCTTTTAAGAAACGAATGGGAAAACAAATAACTGGTTACAATAACGGTTATGTTTAATTGCTTAGTTCTGTGCTGCTTTGGAAAAATCATATATTTTTCCAAAGTTGGTTTTGCGCTTAGAAAGTTAAGTATTAAATTGTTGCAACTAAGTATGGCCAAATCGATGACTCCATTTATCTAATGAATATTCAGAACTTTCTACCCAAACAAATATTTAACCACATCGTGAACCTTTGCAACTTTAATCACCTTAATAGTATAATTATCTTTTGAAAGTTTGCAGTATTTTGAAATCACAATAGATTTAAATCCTAATTTTTCAGCTTCTGTAATTCGTTGATCTACTCTAGTTACAGGACGAACTTCACCTGCTAATCCTATTTCAGCAGCAAAACACATCGACTTGTCAATCGCAATATCAATATTGGAAGACAAAACTGCTGCGACAACTGCCAAATCTATTGCTGGGTCATCTACCGTAATTCCTCCAGTAACATTTAAAAACACATCTTTAGCTCCGAGTTTAAAACCAGCTCGTTCTTCTAAAACTGCCAATATCATATTCAATCTTTTGGCATTATAACCGGTGGCAGAACGTTGAGGTGTTCCGTAAACTGCAGTGCTTACCAAAGCTTGAATTTCAATCATCAACGGTCGCATTCCTTCTAAAGTTGCTGAAATTGCGGTTCCGCTTAAATCTTCTTCATTTTTAGCGATCAATATTTCTGCAGGATTACTCACTTCTCTTAAACCAGAACCTTGCATTTCGTAAATTCCGAGTTCATTGGTAGAACCAAATCTATTTTTTTGAGCTCTTAAGATTCTGTAAACATGGTTTCGATCGCCTTCAAATTGCAACACCGTATCGACCATATGTTCCAGAATTTTTGGTCCGGCAATGTTTCCATCTTTGGTAATATGACCAATTAACACCACAGGAGTTCCTGTTTCTTTTGCAAATTTTATTAACTCTGTAGTGGTTTCTCTAATTTGAGAAATACTTCCTGGACTACTTTCAATATAATCGGTATGAAGTGTTTGGATAGAGTCAATCACTACAATATCTGGATGTAATTCGGCTATTTGCTTGAATATGTTTTGTGTTTTGGTTTCGGTTAAAATGTAGCAAGTTTCAGAATTTGGATGCATACGTTCAGCACGCATTTTTATTTGTTGGGCACTTTCTTCTCCCGAAACATAGAGCGTTTTATAAGGCAACTGTAAAGCAATTTGAAGCATTAAAGTACTTTTTCCAATTCCGGGTTCACCACCTAAAAGAGGTAAAGAGCCTGGTACTAATCCGCCACCTAAAACTCGATTAAGTTCTTTGTTTTTGGTGTTGAGCCTTGCTTCAGAAGTGCTAGAAATTTCATTTATTTTTTGAGATTTTGAAACGCGTGTTTTGGTGGTTTCAGAAACTTTCCAACTTACTTTTTCGGCTTTCTGAAGTACTTCTTCAGCAATCGTATTCCACTCTTTACAAGCGGTACATTGTCCCTGCCATTTAGAAAATTGACTTCCGCAGTTTTGACAGAAAAAGGTGGTTTTAGTTTTTGCCATAAATTGTTTCAGCTAAAGTAAAATAAAATAGTAAAATTGAGCTTTCTTTTTTTATTAACTTATTAAGGTTGTTTCTAGTCCAGGGCTTTCATTAATAATGTATTGGCTAACAATCCCTTTGATTCTTTGGTTTTTCAAATACGAAAGAATAAATGGAATGGTTAAACCACTATCGTCAATGGTTAGTTTTTCATTTTTATAAATAGTAATTTCCGTAGTAATTGCTAGTATATCTGAGTTTTCAACTATTTTTTTGGTAACACAACTTCAATTTTAGGAAAAATATTTTCAGAGTTGTTATTGATAGTTTTTTTATCTAAAACGAATACTGGTTTTATATTTGTGTAAAAATCTAATTTTATTTCTGTACTTTTTGAATTCAATAAATAGTTATTTTTCTTTTCAGAATCTATTAAAGCTATATGCAGAGAAATTTGTTCGGGAATTAATATAACATTCTCATTAAGTTGCGAAACTAAATTGTAAGTGATAGCAACTTGTGGCTCACGAACTAAGGCATGTTGCATACATTCTATTACTACAATATCAACAGAATTGGGTAAAGGAACATTAAATGTTGAAGCATCGGTTTGAAAAATATTTTTCACATAAGATTCAGCATTAAATGATTTTATAGTATTTTCTAAGCTTTCGATACTTTTAGGGTTGACTTCTAATAATGTAAATTGTAATTCAGAAGGTTTAAAAATGGTAGTTAAGGGCATTACTAAGGTTGCAAAAGGACCAGTTCCCGCATATAAAATATGAACGGGTTGGTTTTTGTTTTTTTGCAACGTATCCTTAACTGCTTTGTAAAGTCCAGTAACAAACCTTTTAGTTCTCATAAAATCATCTACACACATCCCAGCCCATTTTGAACCAATTGCTTTTCCTGTTTTTAAAAAAACATGTGTTTCTGCTGAAGGATGATGAAGGTCTATTTCAGATACTTCTTCAAAAAGTAGTTTAAGGTCATTAATTGCATTCTTAAGATTTAAAAAATCCAATTGTTCTTCAATAATTGCTTTTGTACAATGAGATAATTTTTCGTTATATTTATTAGAGTTCATTTATCAACTTTTTCAAATTTCAATAAAAATTACGTATAAACACGTAGAGATTTCTAAAAACTTTTTTAATATATTGGCAAAGACATAATACCTTTTTTTATTTTTTATTAAATTATTAGTAGTATATTTAAAACCTAACTACCTCACTAATAATGAAAAAAACCTCTTCAAGAAGGTTGTTTTTGCGCAATTCTGCTATTGCCACAACTGGAATTACTCTATTGTCAAGCTCAGGTTTAAATGCCTTTACTGAAACACAAAACCCTTATAAAGGATATAATCCTTATGCAGAAAACTCCAACGATTTTAGAACTTCAACATTGTTTGGAGATCATATAACCGTAAAAGGAAAAATTTATAATCAATCGGGAACAGTACCGATTTCTGATGTGAAAGTAGAGGTTTGGCATTTATCTCCCGATTCTTCAAAATACAGACACCGAGGGAAATTAACGACCAATAATGAAGGAGAATATCAATTTATAACCGACTTCCCAAATAAAGAATATGGGAAAAGTGCTAAAATATTTTATAAAATTTCTACTAAAAACAAAACCTATTTTACCGATTTATCTTTAACTAAAAATGAGGTATTTGTTACAAGTAAACATTGGGAAGAAAATCATCAATTAGGTGATAAATTATTTCCTGAAAAAGTAGAATTCCTAGATCAAACAACAATCACATTTAACATATCAATTTAACATTAACTAACTAAAAAATATTATTATGGAACCATTTATCGGACAAATTCAAACATTCGGATTTAATTTTGCACCAAGGGGTTGGGCAAAATGCGAAGGTCAACTATTAGCTATTTCTCAAAATTCAGCTTTATTTTCATTACTAGGAACTACTTATGGAGGAGATGGGAGAACCACTTTTGGTTTACCAGACTTACGCGGAAGAAGCATTATTGGACCTGGAAATGGACCTGGATTGTCTTCTATTTCCTGGGGACAAAGAGCTGGAGCTGAAAATTTAACGCTTTCAGTTAACAATATGCCTTCTCATAATCATGGAGTTACTGTTTCAGTTAATACAGGTAATGGTGAAGAAGCATCTTCAACAGGAATTCTTTCCAGTCATACAGGAGCATTTAACGAAGATCCATCAGGTGGAGCCGTGTTAGGTGGTGTAAATTCTACTAATACAGGTGGAAATCAGCCTACTAATATAAGAAACCCTTATGTAGGAATATATTACTGCATTGCTTTAGTGGGATTATATCCATCAAGAAATTAAGGCTATGAAAAAAAATACATTTATTTTATCTATTATACTTTCAATAATAGTTGTTGGTATTGGATATTCGCAAAAAGTAGTTGTGATTGGTTCTAATCATAATTCTATTTCTCCAAATACAGACGGACTTTCATTTGTAGCTACAGAAACCATTAATATTGGTGAAAATATTTATTTCACAGATAGTGAGTATAATAATGCAACAAATATTTTTAATGCTGGAGAAGCGATTTTGTTGTTTAATGTCACCTCAACCATGTCTGTTGGTGATGTAGTTTCTATAGATGAAACAGGAACTGGCACTAACCTTTTTAATATAACTTGTAGTGGTGGTTGTGGTACAGCAGTTATGCAAGGAGGATCTTCATTTTCATTAAGAACAGACGGAGAAGCATTATATGCCTATGGTGATACAGACGCAAATCCAAACAATGGGGTGACTGAAATTTATTCAGTTCTATATACTGGAGAAGTAGGATTTCCTATTGGAGGAACTATTCCTGTAGCTCTTGATCCAGTTCCAGACTTTCCAAATGCGATAGTTATTGACGGATTTCCAGCAACAAGTCCAGGTAGAACAGAATATAAATTTAGCCCTGCTTCAGAAAGAGACGGAGTAAGCAAAGCTAATTTTGAAAATAATTTAAATTACTTACATGCACAATCAAATCAAGTACTTTCAATTGTTCCTTTTACGAATTTAAATTTAGGAGGTGCAAACCCTGTATTAACAGTAACCACTTCACCAAATTCAGTATTAGAAAATAGCGGAACAGGAATGGTTTATACTTTTATGTTAGATGCTAATGCAGCGAGTAACATTACAGTAAATTTTTCTATATTTGGTACATCTAGCTTAGGTTCAGATTATACTCAAACTGGAGCTACTACAATTTCTACTATTGCAGGAACTGTTGTTATAGCTAGCGGATCAAATTCTGCAACGGTAACTCTTACACCTATAGGTGATACTAATTTAGAACCGGATGAAACTGCAATACTAACTGCGGCTTCTGGTACAGGGTATGATATTGGAGGACCTAGTTCTGCAACAGGAACTATTATTAATGATGATACTATGAGTATTACACCTATGGTAGCTGTTACAGGTTTAAATCATACTACATCCGATGGATTTTCATTTGTAGCTTTAGATGATATCCCTGCAGGTACTATAGTCTATTTTACTGAAAATCCTTTTAACAATAGTTTACTTTCTTTTACTGGAAGTGAAGCTGTTGTACGTTGGACAGCTCCAGCAGGAGGAGTACTTAGAGGTGAAGTTATTGTTGTGACCGAATCTGCTGCAAATACTTTTACAGTTACATGTAATAGTGGTACTTGCGGAGTAGTTTCTATTATAAGTGGTAATTTTAGTTTAGCATCTAACGGTGAAGGATTATTTGCCTATCAAGATACCGATACTGACCATACAAATGGAGTTACTCAAGTAGATGCAGTATTATTTACTGGAACGTCTACAATTTCAGGAGGAAATATTTCTGCAATTGAAAACCCTTCAACCGATTACATTGGAGCTATAGTTGTTGATGGATTTCCTGCTTCAGCTCCAATTAGAACAGAATACAACCCAACGCTTCGAGGAGTAACTGTTGATCTAGCTAATTTCCAAAATACAGGAAACTGGTTGCATGCACAACCTACAGGCACTTTATCACCAGTACCATTTACAGATATAATTATTACTACAGGACCAACCAATCCAACAGCTACTTTATCAATAGCTCCATCGAGTGTTGTAGAAGATAGTGGTACAGGAATGGTTTACACTTTTTCTTTAAGTGCATTAGCAGTCGGAGATATAACAGTTAATTTTACGGTAGCAGGAACAGCTACTTTAACAACCGATTATACTCAAGTAGGAGCAGCAACTTTTACTGCTTCAAATGGAACAGCTGTAATATTAAATGGAACAGATTCGGTAACAGTAACAATCACTCCAGTAGCAGATGTAATAGTAGAACCTACTGAATCAGTACATCTTACTATTGCTTCTGGAGCTGGATATACTGGAGGTAGTCCTAACGATGCTATTGGTAATATTACTAATGATGACACTAGTAATTCTGATCCAATGGTAGCAATTACAGGTTTAAATCACACTACTAGTGATGGTTTTTCTTTCGTAGCTGCTCAAGATATTCCAGCAAGTACAGTTATTTATTTTACTGAAAATGAATTTGACAATACCACATTATTTTTTAATTCAGGGGAGGCAGTTTTACAATGGACTTCTCCAGGATCAGTTATTCCAAAAGGGAATGTTATTGTTGTCACTGAAACTACCCCTAATGTTTTTGCTTTAACTTGTAGCCCTCCATTAGCAGGAAGCTGTGGAACAATAGTGTCTATAAGTGGAACTTTCGCAATAGGTACAAGTGGAGAAACATTTTATGCTTATGAAGATAATGACAGTGACCCAACTAATGGAGTTACTGATATTTATGCAGTATTATTCACGGGAACTACAAGTACTTCAGGAGGATCAATACCAGCTATTGAAGATCCTTCAGGAATTTATTTAAGTGCTTTAGTAGTTGATGGATTTCCTGCAACAGCACCAGATAGAACCGAGTATGATGAAACTAAAAGAAATGTTCCAGTTAGTGATGTAGATTTTGAAAATATTGCAAACTGGGTTCATGCACAACCAAATGCTCCAGGATTATCACCAGTACCTTTTGATAATATAAATATTGTTGATACTACGCCACCTACAGCTATTTGTCAAAATTTTACAGCACAATTAGATGCTTCAGGAACTATAACTATTTTACCTTCAGATATAGATAATGGATCTAGTGACCCCGAAGGCCCAGTTACGCTTTCTTTAAATATTGATACTTTTGACTGTGCAGATGTGGGAACTCCTGTAACAGTTACATTAACAGTTACCGATGCAGCTAGAAATACAGCTACTTGTACTTCAACTGTAACAGTAGAAGATAATATAGCTCCAACAGGAACTTTGGTAGCACCAAACCCAATTGCTAGTATAGATGCTACAGGAAATTCACAACAATTAAATGAAGTTGATATTGTAATAAACACACAAGATAATTGTGGAATAGGTTCGGTAACTTATCGATATCCTTCAGGAAGTGCAAATGCACCAACAGCTCAACCTCCAATTTTTACTTGTGCAGATCTAGGTACGGTACAATTAGATGTACTAATTACTGATGACAATGCAAATGTTACAACCTTGGTTGCTAGTATTGATGTGGTTGATAATTTAAATCCAACCATTGTTTGTCCAGCAAACATAACTCAAGATAATGATTCGGGGATATGTGGTGCTGTAGTAACTTGGACACCTCCTACGGGGGCTGATAACTGTACAGGATTTACAGTGACCTCTACTCATAATTCTGGAGATACTTTTTCAGTAGGATTGACAACGGTTACTTATACCGTTACAGATGCTTCGGGAAATACGGGTTCTTGTAGTTTTGATGTAGTGATTAACGACGTAGATGTGCCTACAATTACTTGTTCAACTGATATTAATATAAATAATGATCTAGGTCTTTGTGGAGCGAATATTGTCATTCCACAACCTATATTTACTGATAATTGTGGAACAACTATAGCACCCTTTGT
>JAJRQR010000130.1 GCA_024280145.1 Bacteroidota bacterium | reverse complement strand
CATTTACTATTGGATTTATTTCTTAAAAGATTAAATACTTAATCTGTCTTAGCGAGAAGAGAGGCACGAACGCCGAAGCTATCTCATGAATTGGATTTAATCATAGATATACAAATCATGAGATTACTTCGCCAAAAGGCTCGTAAAGACGCGTTTGTTTAGCATAAGAAGACAGTAAATCCAGTATTTGATCTTTTAGTCTTAAGTTTTTCCTTATTTTAAAAATTATATCGATTTTGTTGAGTCTAATTATTTTAATTAAATGTTTTTAACTCTTTTTTAAAATCTTTCAACCAAAATTTATAACTGTTTGAAAAACTATTAAACCAATATTTAGTAAATTTTCCTCCTTTAATAAAAGTGTTAACTTTTGTGTTTGAAATTATTACTCTTGTTTTTATATCAAAAAACACATACAAAGTACTCGTGTATTCTTCAGGCGCATTCATGTTCTCAGGTATAATAACAAAACCTATACCTGTACTATCTTTTAAATTGTAATTTTTTAAAATAATTTCTAATTCATCTTTTTTTATTTCATATTCTGAATAAGTTATTAAGGTTGAAACATCTCTTTTAGAATATTTATTTTGAATATCATTGAAATGGGGAACAATAACTTTTCTTAATTCTTTTGAAAGCTTTTTACTAGTGTAAACAGAGGATAAATTTCCTAAAATGACACCAATTTTTGCTTTAATTTCATTTTCTTTTCCAACTAACCTCGGGTCAAAAACTCTTACTTGATTAAAATCCCAACCAAAATAATTAATCTCTTTTTCTTGGTAAATACTATTGAGGTTTATGTTTTGGGAATATATACAATTCGAAAATAAAAAAAACGAAATAAAAAAAAATGCATGTTTCATTAACAGTCTAGTTTCTTAAAAAATGTTTAGCTATTCAACATCACAGGCATTACTAACATTGTAACGACTTCCCCTTCGTCTAACCCATCAACAGGTGTTAGTATTCCTGCTCTGTTTGGCAATGACATTTCTAATGAAACTTCATCACTGCTGAGGTTGTTTAACATTTCGGTTAAGAATCGAGAGTTAAAACCTATTTGCATATCGTCACCTTGGTAATCACAAGTTAAACGCTCTTCTGCTTTGTTGCTGTAGTCAATATCTTCTGCTGAAATATTCAATTCAGCTCCAGCAATTTTCAAACGAATTTGATGAGTAGTTTTATTTGAGAAAATTGAAATCCGTCGTACAGAATTTAAAAACTGATTGCGATCGATACTTAATTTATTCGGATTTTCCTTTGGAATTACTGCTTCATAGTTTGGATATTTTCCATCGATTAAACGGCAAATCATTTCCGTGTTATCGAAGGAGAATTTTGCGTTAGATTCGTTATATTCAATAGTAACTTCTTCTTCGCTTCCTGCTAAAATAGACTTCAATAAATTTAAAGGTTTTTTAGGCATAATGAATTCAGTTGCTTCTGAAGCTGAAATATCTTCACGAGTATATTTCACCAATTTATGAGCATCAGTTGCTACAAAAGTCAGGCTATCTGTTGAAAACTGAAAGAAAACACCACTCATTACTGGACGTAAATCATCATTACCAGCTGCAAATATAGTTTTAGAAATTGCTGTCGCTAATACATCACCCAATATTGTTGTTGTATTTGGATCTTGTAATTCAATCTCGCTCGGAAATTCTTCTCCACTTGCATAAGCTAATGCGTACTTACCATGACTTGAACTAATTTCGATTGTGTTGTTTTCTTCAACAGTAAAAGTTAGGGGTTGCTCAGAAAATGTTTTTAAAGTATCCAATAAAAGACGAGCAGGAACACAAATGCTTCCTTTTTCGCTACTTTCTACTTCTAATTTTGAAGAAATTGTAGTTTCTAAATCGGATGCAGAAACCGTCAATAAGTTGCTATCTAAGTTAAATAAAAAGTTATCTAAAATAGGTAAGGTATTGTTGTTATTGATGATTCCTCCTAAAACTTGAAGTTGTTTTAATAAATATGAACTGGATACAATAAATTTCATTCTACTGGTTTTATGGTTTCGTTAAAATTTAGAATTATAACGTTGTTTAATTTTGAGTGAAATACAAATATATTTCAATTTGCATTTTATTTCGTTTGAATACAGAAGAAACTTATTAACAAAATCAGGTATATTTTTTCTTTCTGAAATAACCGAACAGCCCTCCAAAAATTGCCAATAATACTAAAGGAAGCAAGATGTTTATCCATTGCCAAAAGCTTCGTTCTTCTGCAACTTTTTGAGAATCTAAAAAAGGTACTGAAATCTCTTTACTTCGTATGTTTATAAGTCCAGAATCGTCTAATAAATAATTAACGGTATTCAGTAAAAACTCTTTATTTCCGTAAAAAGCATTGGTCCATTTATCATATCCTAATTCTAAGGGACGATTTCCTTGAAACTGATTTTTAATCAAACTTCCGTCACTAATAATCACCATTTTTGTGACATTGCCTTCGTCTTTGTTTTTTGTGATTTTAAAAGGTTTTACACGGTTTTTATATGCCGAAGGAAACGAACCTTCTAATAAAACTGCCATAGGAATTTCTTTTACTTTAAATTCATCTAGCGAAGGGCCTTCTTTTATTATTCTAAGGTTTTTAGTAATTTCTTTATTGATATCTATTTCAACAGGCATTCCAACAATTTTTGAAATAGGAGAAGACGTTAATAAAATAGTCTTTTTTAAAGCATTCGGAAGTGTATCAATACTACTCGCATAATCAAATTTTACGGCTTCGATATTGGTGACAATTGGATGGTTATTTGCACTTGATGAAAGTGGACTATACAACCAAGGATATCGTTGATATTGAGATTCTCGTTCGTTTCCAGTTGCTAATAAAATTGGAGCTGAATAAACATCTTTTACTAAATTATGATTGATTCGTACTCCATACTTAAAGAAAAAATCAGTTAAATTAAGTTCTTTTCCAAAAGCAAAATCGTTTCCACTTTCAGGATCTTTTTTCAGTTCAACAGCATCTACCAGCCAGAGAGATGCGCCTCCATTCATCGTATATTGATCCAGTAGATATTTTTCATTTTCAGTAAAAGCTTCCGTTGGGTTTGCAATTACAATTAGGTCAAATTCTTTTATTTGCTCCAACGTTTTTACAGGAGAAACGGCAGCAGAATCAAGCGTGAAAGGTGCAATATAATAGTAATCACGTAGTGTTGTAAAAAAATCGACAACGTATTTATCGCCCCATTCACCATTTCCTTTTATCACGGCAACTTTACGTTTTTTAGGGTTTACCAGTTTGTTAAAACCATCAGCAAAAGCATATTCTAAATTCTGAATGGAATTATTTACACGTTCTTCGGAAGTAGTCCCTAACTGATTTTTTAGTAATGGAATTTTAATATAATTTCCATTAAACGATGCAATTGCCCAAGGAAATATTTGCTGGCTGCTTATTTTACCATTTTCTTTTACTTCAATTTGAGCAGGTTTTGCACCAAATTTCAATAAAGCTTCAGTATCTCCTTCTTTTTTTGAAGGGTTTACAAATTTGAATTTTATATTGGAATTATAGGCTTCAAATTCTTCTAATAATTGCTTGGTTTCTGATTGTAGTCGTTTAAATTCTGAAGGAAAATCACCTTTTAAAAAAACTTCAATAAAAATAGGGTCATCTACTAAAGCAATGGTTTTTTTGGCAGCTTCCGAAAGTGTGAATCGATGGTCTTGAGTTAAGTCGAAGCGCTTGTAAAAATAACTTCCTGCAAAATTAAAAAAGATAATTCCTATAATAATTAGGAGGAGATTTTTAAATGGAGAATTGTTTTTTTTCATTATTTTCTTTTTAAATTAAAAATAGTGAAAGCCAAAAACAAGACAGAAACACTTATAAAATAGATAATATCACGCGAATCTAAAACACCACGAGCAACGCTGTTAAAATGAGCTTGCATTCCTAAACTTCCGATGCCAATAGATTGAAAAAAGGAATCTAATTTTTCGAAACCATAATACAAGGCAAAGCATAAAAACACAGCAATTATAAATGCTACAATTTGATTTTTTGAAAGGGTAGAAGCAAAAATTCCAATAGCGGAATAAGCAAATATTAAAAATAACAATCCAATATACGATCCCAATGTACTACCTACATCCCAACTCCCTGAAGGGTTTCCGAGTTGTGAAATAGTAATAATATAAAGGAGTGTTGGAAGTATAGCCAAACAAACTAAAATAACAGATCCAAAATATTTTCCGAGTACAATGTTTTTAAGAGAAATAGGTTTGGTAACTAAAAGTTCAAAAGTTCCCATTTTAATTTCATCGCTAAAAGCTCGCATGGTTACAGCAGGAATTAAAAATAATAACACCCAAGGAGCAATCAAGAAAAACGACGATAAATCTGCAAATCCGTTATCGAGAATATTAAAATCTCCTTGAAACACCCAAAGAAACAAACTATTGATAATCAAAAATAAAGCAATTACCAAATAGCCCACAGAAGTGGAAAAGAAGGAATTTATTTCACGCTTTAATATGGAAAACATTTTATTTATTATTATTCTTTAACTCGCTCACTTCAGTACATTTTGTTTTTAAAAAAAACAAAACACTCAGCGACCTTGTTTTAATTCAGCATTCTAAACTCATAATTCTGAACTAAATAAAGTATCTACACTCCAAGCTTGTGCTTTAGAACGAAACATAGGTTTGGTTGTTGCCCAAACGGTTTTAAAAAGTGCACTGTTTCTGTAATTTTCTAAATCGGTTTCAGCTCCCCAACGACTGTATGTAAAAAAAATGTTGGGATTATTTTTATCTCTATAAAGCTCTAAAAATTTACAACCCGGAAAAGCACGAATTTTACACTTTACTTCTTCAAAATTAGAAAGAAAAGTTTCTGTTTTTTCGGAATTAAATTCCATTTTTACAATTCTTGTAAACATAATTTCATTCAAAATTTATACTAATGCCATCCCTGTATTTCAATCCAAATAATGTAGAAGCACTTCCTACAGTTGATGGATTACTCTTATAAATTGCAAGTTCTAAATAGTTAGAGGAATTCCAAAGGGCAATTTTTTTACCATCTTCTTCCCGTTTGTGTTTTTCTTGTTTAAAATCAATCGCGTCACTATACCGATTATGGATAGTCGAAAATTTTATCGATCGAGCTTGTATGGTAAATTTTCTTCCTTTCCCAATTTCTTCAAAAAGAGATTTATTGATATTACAAATCACATTTCCGTAGTTATCAATATAGGTTACATTTCCAATAATCTGATTGTTTTCAGGATTAACAACGGGTTTAATACCGGTTAATTGTTTAATTTCTGAAATCGATTTTCCAATAACTTCAAGTGTACCTCCACGAGCAATATGGCAAGCCACTTTCACAAAAACATCTAGTACAGGAAAATTAGATTCGATATTATCGTGAACATTTATTTCAACAATTTTTTCAGGATTTATTTCTGAAGCTAACATCGAAATGATCCCATTATTTGCGCAAATAAAATAATGTTTGTCTAAGTAAACTGCGATATGTTTGTTTTCGGGATTTAATTCTGAATCGATACCAATAATATGAATACTTCCGTCAGGAAAGTTCTTATAAGCATTTTGAATTATATAAGCAGCTTCCGAAATATGAAACGGAGAAATAGAATGAGAGATATCAACAATTTTTATACTTTCTAATTCGCTATAAATCGCACCTTTAACCGCTCCAGCAAAGTGATCTTTCTCTCCGAAATCGGTTGTTAATGTGATAATAGCTTTTGGCATATTGTTGATAATTTTTTGAACTAAGTAGCACAAAAATACAGTACTTTTGTAATAGACAAAAACTATTTGTCGCTTAATTCTAATTTTAAATTTATACGCTTTTGAACGAATTAATTATCGAATTATCTGAAATAAGTCCAAGAGAATTCTTTGGACAGCAAAATGTAAATATTGAAAAATTAAAGGAATTATTTCCAAAGCTTAAAATTGTAGCTCGTGGAAATAAAATTAAAGCCTTTGGTGATGAAGAAGTTTTAGAAGAATTTGATAAACGCTTGGCGATGTTATTGAATCATTTTGCAAAATATAACAAGATTGATGAAAATGTAATTGAACGTGTAATCCTAAGTAGAGGAAGGGATGAATATGAAACAACCGAAGGATCAGGAGCTGTTTTAGTACATGGAGTCAATGGCAGAAAAATAAAAGCACAAACTGCCAACCAACGAAAACTAGTGGAATTGATGTTTAAAAACGATATGGTTTTTGCAGTAGGGCCAGCAGGTACAGGAAAAACTTATACCGGAGTAGCTTTAGCTGTTAAGGCATTAAAAGATAAGCAGGTAAGAAAAATTATTTTAACGAGGCCTGCAGTAGAGGCAGGGGAAAAACTTGGGTTTCTACCAGGAGATATGAAAGAAAAATTAGATCCCTATATGCAACCTTTATACGATGCATTGCGTGATATGATTCCTCCGGAAAAATTAGAATCCTTTTTAGAAAAAGGGGTAATACAAATAGCTCCTTTAGCTTTTATGCGTGGCCGAACTTTAGATAATGCTTTTGTTATTTTAGATGAAGCGCAGAATACTACTCACGCTCAAATGAAAATGTTTTTAACCCGTATGGGGAAAAGTGCAAAGTTTATGATTACAGGTGATCCGGGTCAAATTGATTTACCAAGACATACACTTTCAGGTTTAAAAGAAGCATTATTGATTTTAAAAGATGTAAAAGGAGTGGGAATGGTTTATTTAGACGATAAAGATGTAATAAGACA
This sequence comes from Bacteroidota bacterium, assembly GCA_024280145.1. Classification (GTDB taxonomy): domain Bacteria; phylum Bacteroidota; class Bacteroidia; order Flavobacteriales; family Flavobacteriaceae; genus Marifrigoribacter. The sequence goes on along the minus strand of JAJRQR010000130.1, from coordinate 6,957 downwards.
TCGATTGGTTAAAAAAGTAATTGCAGCCTACAAATCAATTGAAAATATAGATTGAAAAGAATAGAGAAAATAGAGATTAGAAAAAATGAGTAATACGATTATAAAAACCGATTTTAATTTCCCTGGTCAACAAAGTGTTTATCACGGAAAAGTTCGAGAAGTCTATACTTTAGAAAACGATATTTTATTGATGATTGCTACCGATAGACTAAGTGCTTTCGATGTGGTGATGCCTAAAGGAATTCCTTATAAAGGTCAGATATTAAATCAGATTGCCACGCAAATGATGCGGGATACAGAAGACTTGGTTCCCAATTGGTTATTAGCAACTCCAGACCCTAATGTTGCTATAGGAAAAGCCTGTGAACCGTTTAAAATTGAAATGGTAATTCGTGGCTATTTAAGTGGTCATGCAGCTCGTGAGTATAAACTAGGCAAACGAATACTTTGTGGAGTTGAAATGCCAGAAGGTATGATTGAAAATGATCAATTTCCAAGTCCAATTATCACTCCAGCAACCAAAGCCGAAATGGGCGATCACGATGAAGATATTTCTCGTGAAGATATTTTAAAAAGAGAAATTGTTTCGGAAGATGATTATTTAGTATTAGAAGATTATACTCGTAAATTATTTCAACGAGGAACCGAAATTGCAGCAAAAAGAGGCTTGATTTTAGTGGACACCAAATATGAATTCGGAAAAACTAAAGACGGTGAGATTGTTTTAATTGATGAAATTCATACACCCGATTCTTCAGGATATTTCTACAGTGAAGGTTATAAAGAAAGACAATCTAAAGGAGAAAATCAAAAACAACTTTCTAAAGAGTTTGTTCGACAATGGTTAATTAGCAATAATTTTCAAGGATTAGAAGGGCAGACCGTTCCTGAAATGAGTGATGCTTATATTGAAACGGTTTCGGAACGCTACATAGAATTGTATGAAAATATTTCAGGGAAAAGTTTTAAAAAAGCAGCTATTTCTGATATTGAAAAACGGATAACAAAGAACGTTTTAGAATATTTGAAAGTTAATTCTTAGTTTTAATACCAAAACTATGTACATAACCAAAACTAAGTTCTGTGAAATCTGCTTGACCGAGATTGGTATTAATATGGGCACCAATAAAAACATTGTTTTTTGGCGTTTTTTCATTGCTAAATAAATAATATTTTAATCCAACTCTTGATGAAATAATTTTTTTAATTTCATATGAAGAATCTAACTCTCCTAATATATAAACAAATTCTGAAGTTCCATCATCATGGAATACTTCCCAATTAAAGCCTTGATGTAATTGGAAATCAACTTCATAAAATGGTTTGTATAAATTATAACCAATATTTACCTCTATACCTATATGTCCTAATAATAATTCGGAAGTTACAAAAACACCGTAATTGGAAGCATATTTAAAAGGGGCGTCTATAAAATATGCATACTCTTCAACAACCAATTCACCCTCATCTTTTATATAATTATAGTAGTTTCCGTAAATTCTATACTGAAATCCAATACCAATTTTAAAGGTTTTATTAATAATTTTCCCAAATGATCCTGCAACGGAATAAACCCCGTTCCTGTCGTTTAATTCTTCAGAAAGCACATTAACTCCTTGACCATATCTAAAGTCAAAATAATAATAACTGCTTTTAGGATATTCATTTTTAATAAAGTCAGTGTCAGTGTTAAAAATAGATTTCTTACTGTTATAATGATTTTGCATTGAAACACTTGCTAAAACAGAATTTAACCCATCATTTGGTAAACTAGTATGACCATTGGATTGGTGATAAATTCCAATTCCTGCTTTCCAGGTTGCTTTTTTATTTTTTATAAAGGCATAATTTAAAAACATTTTATAAGCCCAGGTCACTTTTGTTGATACAGCTCTGCTATTATTTTCGGGAGCATTATTAAAAGCGTAAGGAAGGTTTTTGTAGGTATAAGTGTAATAAGATGCACCAATACCAACCTGCATAGAAAGACCTTTTAAAATACTTTTTAGTAAATCGTATTCAATAAAAGAGAGAACAGAAAAGGAATAGCCCATATATTTTGGATTACCATAATCGGTTAATGCTATAGTTAAACCTGTTCTTGGATATCGTAATCTATAAGCCCATTCGTCAGTGTTATCCAAGTTTGTTTTACCTAGGCTTAAAAACAATGACTTATGGAGTTTTAATTCTGGGAAGCCTGTATTAGTAGGAAAGGTTTCTCCTAAAGCAAATTCAAAATTGACAAAGTTACTGTAACTAGATGTAAAATCTTTTTGCGAATAGGAACAAAGAGAAAATAATAGAAATATGAAAGTGAAAAATCTCGTCATAAAGTGGGCTAAAATAATATAAATATTTATTCTAACGGGATAATTATTTTATTCAGTTCTTTTGAAAATTTTTCGGCCCCACTTAAGTTTAAATGATTGACATTATTAAAATCGGTTACTTTAAATTGGGTATCATTTTCGGCTTGTATAAAGAGTATTTCAGGATAGTTTTTCTTTATAACAGTTATAATACTGTCTCTTCGTCTAACAATATTCGGGTTTAAATTAGCCCTGTAGGTTTTGTATAATGGCAAGGAACAGATAATGGGCTGGATGTTATGTTCTTTTAAATAATCTAACATTGTATAAAGAAAAGCAGTATTGTTTTTGAAAATTGTAGGATTCTCCTTTTGATTAGGTTGTGTTTTTAGTTTTGAAATAGCAACTTCATTATAATTGTATTTTTTAAAAATTCCATGTTCTTCATCTGTATTAAATCCATATAAATTTAAAGTTGTTTCATCCTTTTTTAATAAATAATAATCCATTAATTTTCGGGAATAAATATCAGGATTTGAAATAAATATTAATTTATCTTTAAAGTAAGTTTTTCTTTCAAAGGCATTTACATTAAAATATTTTAAATAAACAGAGTTCTTCCAAAAACCTTTACTGTTATGAGGTAATTCTAAATGACTAGTTGAAAGTTCTAATACTACATACTTTAAGTTTTTAGTTTCTGGTAAAAGCTGCTTTAAAATGGTGAAATCTAATTTATGATGTTGAGAAGAAGAAGCCAAACAAATACTTGGAACATCTATAAAATCAGGGTTTATTGCTCCTGCCATTTGTGAAGATCCTAGAGCCAATAACTCGATGTTGTTTTTGTTTTTTTTAAAGTACTCACTATTGTTTTTATAATTTGCAGGCATATTTAAAACCAATAACTCTACAATGGTGAAAATAATCACCACTGGTAAAAAAAACCAAAAGGAATACGTTAAAATATTCTTTTGCTTCTCCTTAAAACTGGAAGTAAATAAATTGTTCTGCGGGTCCTGCATATCTAATTATTGCAATTATAAATATATAATAAACTGCCCACCTTAATGGTCTGTTCATTATTTTTTCTAATTCTTCAAAAGGATGATTTTTTGTTCTTGTGACATATTCTAAAAGCACTAAAAAAGGAATGACTAATACCTTTAAACCAATAACTGTTGTAAATTTTTCACTTGGAATAAATGAAACAATTGTTTTAATAATTTCAAAGGCTGAAGACAAACTTTCAGCCCTAAAAAATATACTTGAACTCGTAATAATAATAAAGCTATAAACTACTGCGAATCCCAATGGCATTTTATTGATATAGTAATTTATTGAAACCTTTTTACCTTTAAATTTAAATGGAATTCTTTCTATGGCAATCATTATTGCTTGATAAATTCCAAATACAATAAATGTCCAATTGGCACCATGCCATAATCCTATAAGCCCCATTGAAACAAACAATGCAAATGTCTTAATAATATAGCTATGTTTGTATTTTCTAATAATTGAAGCATACACATATTCGGTAAACCATCGAGTTAAGGTAATGTGCCATCGTTGCCAAAATTCAGAAACACTCCTTGATAGATATGGAATGTTAAAGTTTTTACTCAATTTAAAACCAAACAATTTAGCCGAACCAATTGCAATGTCTGAATAGCCAGAAAAATCACAATATATCTGAAAAAAGAAAAGGGCAGAGGCATAAAACAAGGATAAACTTCCTTGTTCATCCGGACTTGCATAAATAGCATTAACTGCTAAAGCAACATTATCTGCAACTACCATTTTTTTGAATAACCCCCATAATATTAACCGCAAACCGTCTTTAAAGTTATTAATATCTAAGGTTCTTGATTTATTAAATTGTGGTAATAAATTTCCTGCTCTTTCAATGGGGCCTGCTACTAACTGCGGAAAGAAACTCACAAAACACAAAAAGTTTAATAGATTATAAGTGGCTTTAATTTTTCCTTTATAGACATCCAAACTATAACTTAGGGTTTGAAACGTATAAAAACTCAAACCTACAGGTAAAATGATATTTAACGAACTAAAGGCGTATTCAGAGCTTTCTAAACCAAACAAAGTAGTAAATTCAGTAATAAAGAAGTTGTAATATTTAAAAACAAAAAGGATTCCTAAATTCCAAAAAACACTAAAAAACAAAAAGAATTTCTTTCGAGATTTTGTGGCGGATTTTTCAATCTCAATTCCTGAATAATAATCAATTAACGAACTTATGAGTATTAATAATAAAAATCGCCAATCCCAAAGGCCATAAAAAAAGTAACTTGCTATTAATAAAAGTAGGTTTTGAAATTTAATTTTTTGATATCCAATTGCCCAATAAAGTAACAATACTATGGGTAGAAAAAGACCAAAATTAAATGAGTTAAAAAGCACCTGTTAGTTTAATATTTCAGCTAAAATAAAAAAAGGCTACTTATATAGTAGCCTTAATTTAGATATTATGATTTTTATTTATTCAAAATAACTATAGCTATCGTTATTTTTCATTTTTAGTAACGATTCATAAATCAATTTTATCACTGCTTCCACATCTGTTTTATGCACCATTTCAACCGTAGTATGCATATATCGCAATGGCAACGAAATCAATGCCGAAGCAACACCACTATTACTATAAGCAAAAGCATCGGTATCGGTTCCAGTTGCTCTTGATAACGCTGCTCTTTGGAAAGGTATTTTTTTCTTTTCAGCAGTATCCGTAATCAAATCACGTAATTTTTGCTGTACAGCAGGAGCGTAGGCAATCACGGGGCCTTTCCCTAATTCAATATGACCTTCTTTTTTCTTGTCGATCATTGGTGTAGTGGTATCGTGAGTAACATCGGTAACAATCGCAACATTTGGTTGAATACGTTCCGCAATCATTTGAGCTCCCCGCAAGCCAATTTCTTCCTGTACAGAATTGGTAATATAAAGTCCAAACGGAAGCTTCTTTTTATTCTCATGAAGCATTCTAGCTACTTCAGCAATCATAAAACCACCCATTCTGTTGTCCATCGCTCGACACACAAATTTATCATCATTCAAAATATGAAACGTGTCAGGATACGTAATTACACAACCTACGTGAACACCCATTTTTTCAACTTCCTCTTTGTCAGTTGCACCTATGTCTATAAAAATATTATCAGGTTTTGGCGCTTCTTCTTTTCCTTTATTTCGAGTATGAATCGCAGGCCATCCAAAAACACCTTTAACAATTCCTTTTTAGTATGAATATTCACAATTTTCGAAGGAGCAATCTGGTGGTCACTTCCGCCATTTCTCACCACATACAGTAAACCATTATCACTAATATAATTCACATACCATGAAATTTCATCCGCGTGCCCTTCAATTACCACCTTGTATTTTGCCTTCGGGTTAATTACCGCCACGGCAGTTCCGTAGGTATCTGTGATAAATTCATCAACGTATGGCTTCAGATAATCCATCCATATTTTCTGTCCATCCCATTCATAGCCAGTCGGAGCAGCATTATTAAGATATTCCTCTAAAAAATTTAATGATTTCTTTGTCAATATTGATGTTGCCATAATTTGTTTTTTTAAGCTGAAATTAATAGATTTCAAAATTAACAATTTATTGATTAGCGAGATGTTACATTTTGTTTAATTTTGGAATGATTTTAGCGTTTATCTAAAAATTTTATTACTGAATGAATACTATAAAACAAATTTCAACTTTATTGCTCGTCACTTTCTCTAGTTTTTTGTTAGCGCAAACTACTGAAGCCGAAAGAGGACGAGAAATAGATAGTACCAAATATTTTTACATTATCCAAGGAGATTCTATTCCAAGAGAATTTATAGATTTAGAAGAAGTAATTTTATTGAATAAATTAGAATTTACTTCCAAGGAAAACCGAAAACGCTATTTAATCCTTCGTCGAAAAACAAGAAAAGTATATCCTTACGCAAAATTAGCTGCTGAAAGATTAACCGTAATGACCGAAAGATTAAAAACCATTAAAAAGAAAAGCGACCGAAAAAAATATACCAAACGTGTACAGAAGTATATTGAGGAAGAATTTTCAGAAAAACTAAAGAAGTTTACAAGAACCGAAGGACAGATATTAGCAAAATTAATCCACCGCCAAACAGGAAGAACAGGTTTCGAATTGGTAAAAGAACTTCGGAATAGTTGGCGAGCATTTTGGTACAATACAACAGCTAGCATGTTTGATATTTCTTTAAAGGAAGAGTACAATCCATTCAACAATAAAGAAGATTATTTAATTGAAGATATATTAGAAAGATCCTTCCAAGAAAACATTCTCGAAAGACAAGCACCAGCATTTCCAATAGATTTTTTAGATTTAACTGCATATTGGAATAAGATTTCAAAAGAAAATAAGAAATAAACCTTAAGTTTTTAATGTGTATTTTGGTTTTTGTAACATTAGATACACCTTTTAAACAGTAGTCTTACGATGTATTTTTAGTTTCGTTATAGTACTTGTAATTTAAAAGCTTATATATTAAGGTAAAAAATATATTCAGATGTAAGTTAGGGTTTTTCAGGGGCTTACTTTTTTTTTATAAAAAAGATTATATTTTTCGATAAAAAGATGGTGATGAATTGGAAAAGAGTTTTATAT
>JAJRQR010000129.1 GCA_024280145.1 Bacteroidota bacterium | reverse complement strand
TTTAATAACCGCAAAAACTCAAAATAAAGACATATTTTTTATTACAAGAAGTAAAACCTGCCCTGTTTTCGATGTTTTTAATGAAGAAATAAATAACCATAAAGAAACCATAATCTTCCTAAATAATCAATTTATTGTTTTTGAATTTGATATGGATAATGCTTCTGAAAACGAAATTAAAAGTTTAAAAAAATATTACAATTCTTGGAAAGGATATCCACAGCTTTATTTTATTGATGCTGATGAAGCCTTGATTTCTGACATTGAGTATAGTTTAAATTATAGTCAACTGCAACAACTAGAAGTGTGGAAAAACTATGAACAAATTGAAGAAAACTGGAAGTTGATTAAAAAAAATAAGAGAATTAATTTAACTCTTGAAAGTGTAAATCAGTTTATTTTTTATAGACAAATAATTTATAGTCCTTTTGAAATAATGCAAATTCAAAATGTAATTAAAAAATATTTTGAATCTATTGATGAAGAAAATTATTCAGATCCAGAAAATTGGAAATTAATAAATGAGAACGTAATATATTTTTCAAATCCTGAATTATTTGATTTTGTTGCAAAAAACAAGGTTGATTTTCAGAAGAAAAATGACCCAAAGAAAATATCTGGTTATTTAGTTGAAAATTATTACAACTTATATTCTTTTAAATCTCCAAAGGAAAGAAAAAAGCTAGAACAAAAATATCCATTTAACACTATAGAAGAAGCAAAAGAAGTCATAGAACTTTTTAATAGAGTAAAACCAGAAAGTACCATAACTAATTTCAACAATTAAAAAATTATTGCATTTTGTCTTTATTCTTAAACCTTAAAGAGATCTGTACTGAGCTTGTCGAAGTAAGCGGTCTAATTCTTTTTTAAAGTTTCTTTACATATTTAGTAATAATCACAACCTGAGTCGGTCCAACTTTCCCTTCAATAAATTCGGCATTTTCACGATCTAAAGAAATACGCCTAACAGCCGTACCTTGTTTGGCAACCAAACTCGAACCTTTTACTTTCAAGTCTTTTATTAATACTACCGAATCTCCAGTTTTTAATATCACACCATTAACATCACGATGAATAATCGCATCTGTTTTATCTTCAGCATCACCTTCTGCTGCAGCCCATTCTAATTGCTGATCGTCTAAATACATCATATCCAACATATCTTGTGACCAACCAAACGATTTTAATCGGTGTAACATTCTCCAAGACATAATTTGTACGGGTGCTGCTGGACTCCACATACTATCGTTTAGGCAACGCCAATGATTTTCATCTCTATTATCTTCATCATCAAATTGCGAAATACAGGTTTCACACGCCCAAACTGCGGTATCTGCACCTTCAATATATTCTGGAGTTTTTGGAACTACATACATATCTAGATGTTCAATGTGTCCACAAAACTCACATTTTTCTTCCGCTCTTTTTTTTACTTCTCTTTCTATACTCATATTTAATTCCCTGTAAAGACAAGGATCTATTTTAATTAAACTTCAATCTCCCGCAAATATAAAAAATTAATGTCCGGTCGAACATAGAAGATACCTTATTAATTTTATAACATCAACCTCTCGACTGCGCTCGAGGAGACAATGCAAAATAATTTTAAACTCTACACTTGTAGAATTAAAATATTTATTCTATGTTTGTAGAATAAAATAAAGCTACCCGTTTTTACGGGCAATAAATATGAAATTATCAAAATCCGAAGAAGAATTAATGAATCATTTGTGGAGAATGAAAACCGCAATTATGAAAGATTTAATTGAAGCATACGAAGAACCAAAGCCTGCAATCACCACCATTGCTACACTTTTAAAAAGAATGCAAATGAAGCAATTTGTAGATTATAAGCAGTTAGGTCGCAGTAGAGAATATTTTCCTCTAGTAAAGAAGAAAGATTATTTTTCGAAGCACGTAAACGGATTGATTAAGAATTTTTTTAACGATAGCGCTTCACAATTTGCTTCCTTTTTCACACAAGAAACCAACCTTTCAAAAGAAGAATTGGAAAAATTAAGAACGATTATTGATTCTGAAATTAAAAAGAAATAATTATGGAACTCTACTTATTAAAATCTGGAGCTTGCCTAGCCATCTTATTTGTTTTCTATAAACTGATTTTAGAAAATGAGAATATGCATCAATTTAAACGTGCCTATTTATTGGGAATGTTAATGGCTTCCTTCGGAATTCCATTCATCACTTTCACTACTTATGTGGAGGCATTGAATACAACTACGATAAATTTTACTTCAAGCAATTCAGAATTTCAAGTTGAAGAAACAGCTACATTATTAGATTATTTACCTTCCATTTTGTGGACTGTTTATTTTATAGGAGTTGCTTTTTTTAGTTTCCGGTTTATAAAGAATCTTTCTCAAATTCTTTTTAAAATTAACCGAAATCAGAAAGTAAAATTCACCGATTATATCAATGTTTTATTGACTGAAAAAGTGATTCCTCATACGTTTTTCAGTTATATATTTCTAAACAAACAAAAGTATGATTCACAAGAAATTCCTTCCGAAGTAATACTTCACGAACAAACACACGCTAAACAAAAACACAGTTTTGATGTCTTATTTATAGAGCTTTTACAAATCGCATTCTGGTTCAATCCTTTTCTATATTTCATTAAACATAGCATCAAATTAAATCACGAATTTTTAGCAGATCAAGCAGTATTAAACCAAGGAATTGATTCCAGTTTATATCAAAGTATATTATTGGCATTCTCATCAGATGCTAGTACGCCACGAATGGCAAACTCAATTAATTATTCATTTATCAAAAAACGATTCACAGTTATGAAAACACACACTTCAAAAAGTAGAATTTGGACGCGAAGTCTTTTATTGCTTCCGTTATTGGCTATATTGATTTATAGTTTTAGTACTAAAGAAACCCTCAATAAATCAGTAAAAGAAAACGATAATTCATTTATAAATGATTTTTATTTAAAGATAGATTCCGAAGATAACATCTATTATAATGATAAACTCATTTCTTTTGGTGAAATCCCAAATGCAATAAAATCATACAAAGAAACTTATCCAAATGAAGAGCTTTATTGTGCAAAAATAGATGTAGAAAATAAAGAAACTTCCGAAAACTTATTTCCTTTTGTCGAGATTATCAAAGAAAATGGGATTGAAAAAATAACAGCTTGTTGGGTTAAAGGTGATGCTTCAAAAATAAGTTCTAAAAACATTACCATTAAAATTGAAAAGAACAAATCTTTTACTGTTAATGGAATTAGCGCTACTATAAATGAATTGCCTAATATATTGGCAAAGTTTAATCAAAGCTTAACTAAAAAGCAACGATCAAAGTTTGTTGATGTAATAATCATTAGTGAAGATGACGTGCCAATGGAATTCATCACAGACATTCAAGAAATAATTAATGATTATGGTATTAATAAAATACGTGTTCCTGGTAGTATTTCAGATAATTCTTCAATGAAAAACGGAGCCACTAAATCTCAATTAAAGGAATACAACAAACTAGCAAAAAAATACAATAATCAAGATAAAGAGAACCGAGTTGTTTTAATGAAAGATTTAGAGCGATTGGAATACATCTACAATTTAATGACAGACGAGCAAAAAGCAAATGCTGAACCTTTCCCTGATTGTTTTCCACCACCACCTCCATTTGTTAGTTTGAAACCTATTGACCATATTATTAAAATGGCAAAAAACAATGCAGCATTTTTCTATGAAAACGAACGGATTTCTTCAGATAAAGCAATTTCATTAATAAAAGAGAATAGCCAATTAAATATTGAAACTACTAATTTTAAGAATAGTAATCCTATTGTAAAAATTACAAAGCATGGTATCAATAATTCAAATACAAATATTCCACCTCCACCTCCTGCTCCGCCAAAACCTACAAAAGCCTCGAAAGTGATTAAAGGTGTAAACGGTACGGATGCTAATATTCCGCCACCTCCAACCAGATAAAGGACCTAAACCAGTTAAAGACCCTATAAAATCCATTGAAAAATTATCTAAAAATGGCGCGCGGTTTTTATTCTTTGATGGCGGACCTCATTATAAAAATGGTGTCAAAATCACAAAAAACAGTGCTATTGAGGCGTTAAAAGCATTTAAAGATATAACTGTAAATATAATAAATGACGACTACCTTTATAAAACAGTAGAAATTAGGTTAAAGGGTTGTTAATCACCTAAAAAAATATCATTATTTTTAAAAAGCCTCGAAATTTCGAGGCTTTTTTCATATAACAAACTCTAACTATTTGCGTTATATATTCTCATCAATCAAAATCAATCAAAATGTTACAACGCTTTTTTATTTTCTGCTCGGGTGCAGATATCGATATTCTAGACCAATGCTCCGCTGGAGAAAAAACCAAATACGCAGGTATTGGCGCCACTGTTTTCTTTACAGCTGTTATGGCTTTTATCGCTTCGGGGTACGCTTTATATACCGTTTTTGATAATTATTTTTCTGCTATTTTCTTCGGATTAATTTGGGGATTACTCATCTTTAATTTAGATCGTTTTATTGTTTCTACTATTAAAAAAAGAGACAATTTCTTCGATGAATTTTTACATGCAACTCCCCGTTTGTTATTAGCAGTTATCATAGCAATTGTAATTGCAAAACCCTTAGAACTAAAGATTTTTGAAAAGGAAATCAATCAAGTTCTTTTGGAAGAAAAAAACGAAATGCCCCTTCATAATAAAGATCAGTTGGCTTTGCAATTTACCCCTGCAATTGAGGGGTTTCAAACTGAAATCACTTCACTTAAAAAAGAAATCACAGATAAGGAAGCTTCTGTAAACAATTTATATGAAACTTATATTGCCGAAGCCGAAGGAAGAAAAGGAACCGAGCTTTTAGGCAAAGGACCTGTTTATCAAGAAAAAAGAGATAAACATGATGCTGAGTTAGCCTCGCTTCAGGAATTGAAGATTTTAAATACTAATAAAATAACAACAATTGAAACTCAAGTTGCTGGTTTGGTTTCCGATTACCAGACAAAAGTTTCAGAAACCCAACCAATTATCAATCGTTTTGACGGATTAATGGCTCGGGTAAATGCGCTTAACAAATTACCTTGGCTTCCTTCCTTGTTTATATTTTTACTATTTCTTGCTATTGAAACCTCTCCCATTTTAGCTAAATTATTGTCTCCAAAAGGAGTGTATGATATGAAATTAGAGGATCAAGAAAATTCGGTTAAAAACTGGAAATCTCAACAAGCACACCAACGAGAAGTATTATTACAAACCGATATGGCTGTAAATAATAGGGTTTATGGTGATATTTCTGAAGAAGAAGAACTCTACAACTACAAACGCAAAAAAGCAAGAGAGCTCATGCAACTACAAGAAGATGCTTTTTACAAAAAACAAAAGGGTCTTTTAGGTTAATTTCTATTTCGAAAGGAAATTCTTATTAACATTTTTCATTATATTTTACTATATTTGAGTGGCAATTAATCACTTATGTCATTAAAAGACTTATTTGTCTTTTTTTGTTATTTATGACAAAAGTCATATTTTAACTGTATAAGTCCTAGTATTTTTGTCCCATAAATTAACAATATTTTAATAATTAAAAACACGATGAAAAACTTAATCAAACTATCACTACTAGCAATCTTCGCAATAACTTTAGTAAGTTGTGGAGGGGATGACAAAAAAGCTAAAAAAGAAAAAGTAAAAATTACCACTAAGAAAAAAGCGCCTAAGAAGGCTAAAACAGAGAAAAAAGAAAAAACGTACGACCTTTCTAACAAAGGTATTGGTCCTATAAAATCTGTTACGTTAGCAGCAGATGTAGATCAAGCAATGGCAACAAAAGGCGCAGAAGTTTATAAAGCAAAATGTACTGCTTGTCATAAGGTTGAGAAAAAATTCATTGGACCTTCTCCAATGGGAATTTTTAAAAGACGTTCTCCAGAATGGATTATGAATATGATTTTAAATCCAGATGAAATGGTTCAGAAAGATCCAGATGCAAAAGCATTATTAATGGAGTTTAATGGTTCGCCAATGGCAAATCAAAGTCTTACTGAAGAAGAAGCTCGTTCAGTTTTAGAATATTTCAGAACGTTATAATTACATTTCAGAATATCACATTTAGTAACCAATAACACAATTATATCATGAAAACAATACTAAAAACAGTATTTGCCTTTATGTTCATCTTACTTGTTTCTAGCTGTAATAATGGTGAGAAAAAAGATGCAACTACAAATACACCAGCAGAAAAAACATCTAATATAAAAGAAAAAGGACAAGCTTTTATTAAAGACGATGGATCTACTCCAAACGTTTTACAAATTGCTATTGGATCTCCAGATCACACCACTTTAGTGGCTGCGGTACAAGCTGCCGATTTAGAAAATGCTTTAGTTAATGCTGGACCTTTAATGGTATTTGCACCTACTAATGAGGCTTTTGCAGCCTTACCTGAAGGAACAGTAGAAACTTTATTAAAACCTGAGAACAAAAACACCTTAGCAGATATTTTAAAATATCATGTAACTCCTGGTAATTACAGCAAAGAGTTTTTAAAAACTGCTTTTAATGGTAAAGAATTAGGTCAAGCGAATAACCAATATGTTTTGGTTGAAGTAAAAGGAGATGATGTTTATGTAGGTGGAGCAAAAATAATTGCAAGTGTAAAAGCTGGAAACGGTATTGTACACGTAATTGACAAAGTAATGCTACCTCCAACAAAAGAATAAATAAATTAACACTATTAATAAATATATAATGAAAAAAACAATTAACATTATAGTTGCTCTTGTTATCGTAGCTGGATTATTCAGTTGCAATAACGGAGGAACTTCAAACAAGAGCCAGGGAGCACTTTCTTCTAGCGCAGCTGAAAAAGTATATGTAGCTCCAGGTGAATTAGACGAATTTTACGCCTTTGTTTCAGGTGGATTTAGTGGACAGTTAGCTGTTTACGGATTGCCTTCAGGACGTTTATTTAAAGTAATTCCTGTATTTTCACAAGATGCTGAAAAAGCTTGGGGTTATAATGAAGAAACTATTCCTATGTTGAATACTTCTCACGGATTTATTCCTTGGGATGATTCTCACCATCCAGATATTTCTCAAACAAATGGAGAATTAGATGGACGTTGGGTATTCATCAATGGTAACAATACACCTCGTATTGCGAAAATAGATTTAACAACTTTCGAAACTACTGAAATTATCGAAGTTCCTAACAGTGCAGGTAATCACAGTTCTTCTTTCGTAACTGAAAATACAGAATATGTGGTGGCAGGAACACGTTTTTCTGTTCCAGTACCTCAACGTGATATGTCTATAAAGGAATATAAAGGAAACTTTAAAGGTGCTTTAACATTCATTAGCGTAGATCCAGAAGACGGAAAAATGGCTATTAAATTCCAAATATTAATGCCAGGATTTAACTATGATTTATCGCATCCAGGACGTGGAAAATCTCATGGTTGGTTCTTCTTTACAACGTATAATACAGAAGAAGCAAATACTTTATTAGAAGTAAATGCATCACAAAACGATAAAGATTTTATCGCAGCAATTAACTGGAAAAAAATTGAAGAATATGTAAATAATGGTGGTGGTACAAAAATGCCAACTAATTATGCACATAATGTTTACGATGACAAAACACATACTGCAACTTCTACAATGATTAAAGAAGTTCTTACCGTAAACCCAATAGATATTCCTGGAGCAGTTTTCTTCTTACCAACACCAAAATCTCCTCACGGTTGTGATGTAGATCCAAGTGGTGAATATATTGTGGGTAACGGAAAACTTTCTGCTAACTTAACAGTACACTCTTTCACAAAAATGTTAGATGCAATTGAAAATAAAAAATTCGCAGGTGATGCTTACGGAATTCCAATTCTTAATTTCGAAGATGTTTTAGCAGGTGTTGTTGAACAACCAGGTTCAGGTCCATTACACACAGAATTTGACGGAAAAGGAAACGCTTATACAACATTCTTCATCTCTTCTGAAGTAGTAAAATGGAAATTAGGAACTTGGGAAGTAATCGACAGAAAATCTACGTATTATTCTGTAGGTCACTTAATGATTCCTGGTGGAAACTCTAGAAAACCTTTCGGAAAATATGTGCTTGCAATGAACAAAATCACTAAAGACCGTTATTTACCAACAGGTCCAGAATTAACTCAATCTGCGCAGTTATATGATATTACTGGAGAAAAAATGGAATTATTATTAGATTTCCCAACTATTGGAGAGCCTCACTATGCTGCAGGTATTCCAGCGGAAATATTAATCCCTAATTCTAAAAAATTATTCAAATTAGAAGAAAACGAACATGAATATGCAACAGTAAATGATTCTGAAGTAAAAGTAGTTCGTAAAGGAAAAGAAGTTCATATTTATATGACTATGATTCGTAGTCACTTTAACCCAGATAATATTGAAGGTGTAAAAGTAGGAGATAAAGTATATTTCCACGTTACGAATTTAGAGCAAGATTATGATGTACCTCACGGAATTAGTATGATTGGAGCACAAACTTCAGAATTATTAATTATGCCAGGGCAAACAGAAACCTTTATATGGTATCCAAAACAAGTTGGTGTTTGGCCATTCTATTGTACCGATTTCTGTTCTGCATTACACCAAGAAATGCAAGGATACATAAGAGTATCACCAGCATCTTCTAACTTAGAACTAAGTTGGGGATTAGGTGACTAAATATTTGTTTTTAGTAGTGGAAGTATTTATTGATTAGTGATTAGTTGTATTTCCAAAAAGGCGGGAGTTGTTAATTTCTTCCGCCTTTTAAATCTCTTTTCTGAAGAAAACCACTACGAAACTAACTAGCTTGTCATTATTAATTTTAAAGAATCACTACCTTTAAGTATTCGATTTCAACCAATGAATAGTTTGAATATTTAATTTTTACTTTTAAATTCTTTAAACACATTTTTTAATTAAATCACTTAATATTAAAAAAAATGAAAAAGTCAAAAATAATAATGATTATTGGAGCATTACTTCCTTTAGGATTATTCTTATTTCCTCTTTGGAATATTACATTAGAAGCTCCACAATATCCTATTCCATTAGGAATGAATATTCATATCAACGATTTCTCTGATGCCAATCCTTACGACATCAAAAACATTAATTTAATGAATCATTATGTGGGTATGAAATATATTCCAGATGCGATTCCTGAATTTAAAATATTTCCTATAGGTATAATTATCACCACTATTATCGGGCTACTAATCGGTATTTTTGGAAATTATAAATGGTTTATGGGATGGTTTGTTTTAATGATTTTAGTGAGTACCGCTGGTCTTATCGATTTTTATCTTTGGGAACACGATTACGGTCATGATTTAGATCCTAAAGCAATTATGAAATTTACAAATCCTGATGGATCGGTTATGGGCTTTCAACCACCATTATTCGGTTCTAAAGATATATTAAACTTTAGAGCACACTCCTATCCAAGACTAGGCGCCTTATTTTTAGCACTTGGTATTGGCTTTGGATTTATTGCTTATTTCGTTGGAAAACGAGAAGTAAAAAATGCTTAAAAAAAATAGATTGGATGCGATTAAAATAATCCTTTATTCCCAAATTTGATTATTTTAATCGCTGAAAATCAATTCTGAATACTACTAAAACAAAATAATTAACAGATGAAACTAATCACTACACTTTCACTTTTATCACTGTTTATCATTTTTACAGCTTGCGAGGTCAAACCTCAAAAGATTGACTATGGTAAAGACGCCTGTCACTTTTGTAGAATGAACATAGTCGATCAACAACACGCAGCACAAATTGTCACCAAAAAAGGCAAAGCATTTAAATTTGATGCTACCGAATGTTTAATCAACTATTTAGCTGAAATAGACACTACTGAAATTGAACTTTTTCTAGTAGCCGATTATAACAATCCAGGGAATTTAATCGATGCTAAAAAGGCTTCGTATATTATTTCTAAGAACATTCCAAGTCCAATGGGAGCCTTTCTTTCAGCAGTAAAAACAAAAGACGACGCTGCTAAACTTCAAAAACATAAAGATGGCGAAGTGTTTACTTGGGAAGAAATAGTAATTCATTTAAGCAAGGAATAATATCCTTTTTATTTTTCGTAATTTCAAACCTTCAAATTCCATAGAAATTGAAAACACATTACTATATCATATACTTACTTTTTTTCAGTTTTCTGAACTTTTCCGCATTTGGACAAAATTTGGAAGTCTGTAATAGTTGTGAATACAAATCAATAAAAGAAGCTATTTCAAAAGCAAAACCCCACGATATTATCCTTATCAAGAAAGGGGTTTATAAGGAATACAACATCATTATCGATAAACCATTAACGCTTCTTGGCGAAAATTACCCGATAATTGACGGTGAAAATAAAGGAGAGATTATTTCTATTCACGCAGATTCTGTAACAGTTGACGGACTTCATATTAAAAATGTTGGCACCAGTTATACCGAAGATTACGCAGCAATTCGAGTAGTTAAAAGACGTGATTTTGTGATTCAGAATTTAAAATTAGAAAAGCTTTTCTTCGGAATTTACCTCGAAAAAGCCAATCACGGAAAAATCCTAAACAATGAAGTTTTAGGCGATGCAGTAGAAGAGTACAATTCTGGTAACGGAATTCAGCTTTGGTATTGTAAAAATATTGAAATAGACGGAAATACAGTTATGAACGTTCGTGATGGGATTTATTTGGAGTTCTCCGATTTCTGTAAAATCACCAATAATGTGAGTAAAGACAATGTGCGTTATGGATTACATTTTATGTTTTCAAACGATGATTTATATGAAAACAACCGATTTGAAAGTAACGGCGCAGGAGTGGCAGTAATGTTTTCAAAACGAATTAAAATGTACGGAAATGTATTTAAAGACAATTGGGGTTCAGCTTCTTATGGAGTGCTTTTAAAAGAGATCAATGATTCTGAAATAATCGGAAATACGTTTGATGGAAACACCATCGGCATCAACATCGAAGGAACTAATCGAATAATTTATAAAAATAATGATTTTAAAGGAAATGGCTGGGCGATAAAATTCCGTGGTGCTTGTTATGCCAACAGTTTTTCACATAATAATTTCTTGTACAATTCCTTCGATTTGGCTTATAATAGTAAGTTAAATGACAACAAATTTGACCATAATTACTGGTCTAGTTATGCAGGCTACGATTTGGATAAAGACGGTGAGGGTGATGTCCCCTACCGACCTGTAAAACTGTTTTCATACATCGTTAATCGTACTCCCGAAACCATTATTTTATTAAGAAGTTTGTTTATTGACATCATCGATTTTTCAGAAAAAGTATCGCCTGTTTTTACGCCTGATAACTTGTTAGACAATCACCCACAAATGAAACCACTTAGCAATGATTGAAATTAAAGAATTATATAAAAAATTTGGTAAAAACGAAGTTTTAAAAGGGCTCGACCTTACCATTAATGAAGGTGGAATATTTGCTGTTCTAGGGCCTAACGGCTCGGGAAAAACAACCTTGATAAAAAGTATTTTAGGAATGGTAATTCCGCAATCAGGAACCATTAACTTAAATGGAAAAACCATTAAAAAAGATTGGTCTTACCGAAAAGACATCGATTACCTTCCACAAATCGCCAACTTCCCAAACAATTTATCTGTAAAGGAATTGATTAAAATGATCAAAGATTTAAGAGCTAATAATACCGATAAAGACTTGGAATTAATTGAGCTTTTTAAACTCGGCCCTTTTCTAGACAAAAAACTCGGAAACCTTTCTGGAGGAACTAAACAAAAAGTAAATCTCGTGCTTACTTTTATGTTCGATAGTCCCTTAGTGATTTTGGATGAACCCACAACAGGGCTAGATCCAATTTCATTAATTAGATTAAAGGATTTAATTAATAAAGAAAAAGCCAAAGGAAAAACCATCTTAATTACCTCACATATTATGAGCTTTGTGGAAGAAGTAGCTGATGAGATTGTATTCCTTTTAGAAGGAGTTATCTATTTTAAAGGAACCATCCCAGAATTAAAAACAAAAACCAATCAACCCGATTTCGAACACGCAATTGCATCCATTTTAACCGACAGTTATGCTTAAGATATTAAAATATAGTTTTTACGATTTAATGCGTAGCCGTTGGAGTTATGTGTACTTTTTCTTTTACCTGTTATTGGGTATTGTATTATTATTTTTAAACAATAACCTATCCAAAGCAGTCATTACTTTAATGAATGTCATCATCACCTTAGTTCCCTTAATCGGAACCATTTTTGGAGTGATGTATTATTATAATTCCAAGGAATTTACCGAACTTCTTTTAGCACAGCCCATAAAACGAACATCCATTTTTATTGGTCAGTATTTGGGTGTTGCTTTATCACTTTCAATGAGTTTGATACTTGGGTTAGGATTGCCATTTGTTTTCTACGGAATATTTATGTCTAGTGCTATTTGGGATTTCACCTTACTCCTAGTTACCGGGACTTTCTTAACCTTAATTTTTACGGCATTGGCTTTTAACATTGCCCTTTCCAACGAAAACAAAATAAAAGGATTTGGTTATGCCATCTTATTATGGCTCTTCTTAGCAGTAATTTATGACGGTATTTTCTTAATGTCTTTGGTGTTTTTTGAAGACTATCCTTTAGATAAATTTTCACTTATCGGAACGATGTTTAATCCAATAGATTTATCTAGAATTCTTATTTTACTGAAGTTAGACATCTCCGCTTTATTAGGTTATACAGGAGCTGTATTTAAACAATTTTTTGGAACCAATCTTGGATTTATTATTTCTACCACCGTATTGTCTTTATGGGTCATCATTCCTACTTATTTTATTAAACGGAAGGCGGAGCGTAAGGATTTTTAAGGGTTGTTGCAGGTATTACAAAGAAATCATTACACCAGACCTAATAGGTTTCCCTTGTTCTCTGAAGATTTATCGTAGGAGGATAACCTGTTAGGTCTTTTAAAATTTTCTGTCAGGATGAAATGACTCTAAATTTAAGGAGGTTTTTTTATCTGAAATAATTTCTGAGACCAATTTACCAGTTACAGGCCCTAAACCCCAACCCATCATTGCGTGACCAGTAGCGAAAGTTAAGTTTTTGCATTTGGAACTTTTTCCAATAAATGGCATTCCGTCTGGGGAACAAGGTCGAAGTCCACAAGTAGCTTCTTTGATTTCTGTTTCTTTAATTTTTATCCCTCTATAATAACTAGAAGCTGCATTGGCAATGGCTTTTACTCGTAATGGGTTGATGTTATGATTGATTCCTCCTATTTCCATCGTTCCTGCAAAGCGTGTAAATCCGTTCATTGGAGTTACGGCTACTTTGGTTTCTGAAAGAATTGTTGGAATGGTAATTCCTGTATCTCTTGCGGCATTAATTCGGTAGCCTTTTCCTGCTTGTACCAATAAACTATTTCCCAATGTTTCGGCTAATAAAGGTGTCCAAGCTCCCGCTGCAAAAACAACTTCATCAGCTTTTAGCATTCTATTATTGGTGGTGATTTCTGTTATTTTTTGATTGGAAACTTGTAAATCTACTACCTCTTCATTAGTATAAAATGTAACTCCTTTATTCATTAAATAAGCATACATTTTCTGCATATATTCTTCAGGGGTCATATGTGCATCGTCTTGAAAAAATACAGCTCCTTTGATATTGAAATCTACATTGGGTTCCATTTTTTTAACTTCGGAAGGAGATAAATTAATGACCTTCAACCCTTCTTTAATCCCTCGTTTTCCAACTTTCCATTCTTCTTCACCTGCTTTCTCAGTTTGATAAGCAATTAACAAGCCTTTTCTTTCAAATTGAAAATCGAATTCATTAGAGTTTTTTATTTCTTGAAACAAATCCCTACTTAAAATCAAGGATTCTTTTAACACAGGAATCGATTTTTCAACGTGAGAATTAGTAGCCGACTTTTTAAAAGCCCAGGCCCATTTTAAAAATTCAGAATCCAAACGGGGTTTTACATAAAACGGACTTGAGGAATCAAACATCCATTTAATTCCTTGGGTAATAATTCCTGGAGCAGAAAGTGGTATAAAATGACTTGGTGAAATATAACCCGCATTTACAAATGAAGCACCAGATTTAATGTCACTTTTATCAATCACTGTTACTTTATGCCCTTCTTTTAAAAGATAATAAGCACAACTTAAGCCTATAATTCCGCCTCCTATTATCACTACTTCTTTTTGCATTTTGAATGTTTTTATATTACTATAAAACCGTGAGCATAAGGATCATCTTCATCATCAATCGTGATGGTATTGTGACCAAATATCTTTGCCCATCCTTTTATACTTGGTACAATAGCTTTATGTTTTCCTATAGTAGTTTCCTCTTCAATTCTTCCAATAAACTTAGAGCCAATAAAACTTTCATGAATAAAATCTTCACCTTTTTTTAATAATCCTTTGGTGTGTAATTGTGCCAATCTTGCCGAAGTTCCCGTTCCACAAGGCGATCGGTCAATTGCTTTATCGCCATAAAACACCGCATTTCTTCCTGAAGAGGCCGGATCTAAAGGCTCACCTGTCCAAAGCATATGACTAACATCTCTAAAATTTTCATTTTCTGGGTGAATAAAAGCATTTGGATATTTTTTATTAATCTCTTCTCGAACTACCTGCGAATATTGAATAATCTTACTCGCCGTAAAATCTTGAACTCCACTAAAATTTTTCTGAGGATCTACAATGGCGTAAAAATTCCCTCCATAGGCAACATCAAAGGTAATTTCACCTAATTCTGGGCAATCTACAGTTAAATTTTCAGCAGCTAAATAAGATTTTACATTGGTGAGTTGTACCCATTCCACTTTTCCTTTTTCATTTTGAAAATAATCGATGTTTACTAAACCAGCTGGAGCTTCCATTTTTATTTTTCCCTTAACTTTTGGCTGAATAATTCCTTCTTCAATCGCAATAGTAATCGTCCCAATAGTTCCGTGACCGCACATTGGTAAGCAACCAGAGGTTTCAATAAATAGAATAGCAAAATCATTTTCCGGATTGTGAGGTGGATATAAAATACTACCGCTCATTATATCGTGACCACGAGGTTCGAACATTAATCCTTTCCGAATCCAATCGAATTCCTTTAAAAAATGAAGCCGTTTTTCACTCATTGTTTTTCCAATAAGCTCAGGGCCTCCTTTGGCTACCAAGCGAACTGGATTGCCACAAGTATGAGCATCGATGCAAGTAAAAACGGATTTCATGGACTAATTTTTTAAAATTTCCGGCAATAATTCTTCTGGAAAATCTTGATAGCTAAACGGTCGTACCCAACGTAAAATACTTCCGTTACCAACGGCTGTAAATCGGCTGTCAGTCGAAGCTGGATAAGGACCTCCGTGAGTCATGGCATCGCAAACCTCTACTCCTGTTGGTGCTCCGTTAAAAATGATTCGCCCCACTCTATTTTGAAGGGTTTGTACTAATTTTCCGAGTTGAGAATATTCTTCTTTTTCAGCTAAAATAGTTCCTGTTAATTGCCCTTCTAATTTTGAAATAATTTCTAATAATTGTGCTTCATTTTTACATTGAACCACCATCGAAAAAGGCCCAAATACTTCTTGATGTAAATAAGTATTCGATAAAAATGTGTCTCCTGAAACCGTTACAATTTTTGCTCCGGCATAATTGGCAGAAGTGGTATTTTTATATTCTGCTACAATTTTAGTTTCAGCTTCATTAGTTACCGTATCGCCTTTATTTACAAAACTGTTTTTAATATTGGGATGCAACATACATTGCGGATCTTGAGCGATGGTTTTTTCTCCTAAATCGGAAATAAAACTCGTTAATTCATCGCTTTCAATTGCCAATAGCAATCCTGGATTGGTGCAAAACTGACCCGCTCCAAGGGTAATGGATTTTGAATAGGTAGTTGCAATTTCCGAAGCACGGGTTTCCAATGATTTTTGTGTAATAATTACTGGATTGATACTTCCCATTTCAGCAAAAACAGGGATTGGTTCTTTACGTGTCGCTGCTAAATTATATAGCGCACGACCGCCGTAAATACTTCCTGTAAATCCGACCGCTTTTACTTGAGGATGCATTACTAATTGCTCACCAACTTTAATTCCAGAGCTATTAATATTGGAAAATACACCATTAGGCATTCCTGTTTTTTTAGCAGCTTTAATTATGGCAGACGAAACCAATTCACCAGTCCCAGCATGCATTGGGTGTGACTTTACTATCACCGGACAACCAGCAGCCAAAGCACTTGCCGTGTCGCCACCGGCGGTAGAATATGCCAAAGGAAAATTACTTGCACCAAAAACAACCACAGGGCCTATTGGAATTAACATTTTACGTAAATCCGGTTTTGGAATGGGTTTTCTATCGTAGTCTGAAGCATCTAATTTTGGTTCTCTCCATTGGTCATTTTTTACCAAAACGGCAAACATTCGCAATTGAAAAATGGTTCTTCCTCGCTCTCCAATAGCTCTTCCTTCTGGCAATCCAGATTCAGACATATAGGTTTCGATTAATTTGGTATCTAATGCTAAAATTTCATCTGCAATGGCATTCAAAAATTCGGCTCTTTTTTCTCCTGAAGCCTGACTAAAAACTGAAAATGCTTCCGTTGCTAATTGAGCTGCTTGATTGATTTCTTCTTCAGTAGCTTCGTAAAACTGATGTTCGTTTACTTCATTTGACTTCGGATTAAAAGTCTTGTATGTCTTGGTTCCTTTGTTGGAAAGAGTATTTCCTATATAATTTTTTCCTGTTATCATTTCCTATAAATTTTTATAATTTGGTAAAGTCGGTCTGTTTTTAAGTCCTTCTTCAATTATTTGTAACACATTTTTACGTTCATTTCCTATTAAGGGTAATCTCGGTGCTCGTACATTTTCGGTTCCGATTCCTGTGGCAACTTCGGCTAACTTAATATTCTGCACTAATTTAGCATTTATATCCAACTCTAACAAGGGTAAAAACCAACGGTAAATTTCGAGTGCTTCTTTAATTTTTCCTGCTTTTTGAAGTTCATATATCGCTACTGTTTCCTGCGGAAATGCACAAACCAACCCAGCACCCCAACCATCGGCACCCAGCAATAAACTTTCTACAGCCAAGGTATCAACACCTGTCATAATTTTTAATCGATTGCCAAAACGATTTTTAATTCTGGTTACATTTGAAATGTCACGAGTAGATTCTTTTACTGCCTGAATGGTATCGTATTTTAGTAACTCTTCAAACATATTTAAGGTCACTTCAGTCTTATAATCTACGGGATTATTATAAATCATAATAGGAAGTGAACTGTTAGTCGCCACCGCTTTAAAATACTCCACAACCTCGCGATCGCCTGCACTGTACCGCATTGGCGGGAGCATCATCAAACCACTAGCTCCATCTTCTTCAGCTTTTTGGGCTGCTTCAATTGCACCTTTAGTAGTTTGTTCTGCGACGTTAATCATTACAGGAATTTTACCGGCTACTAACTTTACCGTTTCCGTAGTTAAAATTCTTTTTTCAGAATCTGTTAAAGTACTTGCTTCACCCAAAGTTCCTCCTAAAACAATACCGTGAACTCCTGCATCGATTTGCGCTTTAATATTTACTGAAAACATTTCCATATCCAATGAATCTTGATTCGTGAATTTGGTAGTTACTGCTGGCATTACACCTTCCCATTGAAATTTCATGTCTTTTTATTTTTTGGTAAAATTAAAAGGAAAGGCCGTTAAATTGTAATTTGATTTAATCTAGTTTTGATACTATATTATCCCTATTATAATTTTATTATCTATTTTTGATTAATTATCAACCATTATGAAAGTACTACCCTTCACCATTATCAAATCGAAACAAGATTCGCTTATCCTTCAGGAAGATATTGAAGGTGAATTTTATTCTCAATTACATCAGCATAAAGAATTGCAAATTAGTCTAATAAAAAAAGGAGAGGGTTCTTTATTGGTTGGAAATACGTTTAATAATTATAAAGAAGGAGATCTCTTTGTTTTCGGAAGTAATTTACCGCACGTTTTTAATTCGGATACTTCAAAAATTAAGAAATCCTATATGATGACCTTGTTTTTTACAAAGGATTCTTTTGGTGAAGGATTTTTTGAAATTGAAGAATTAAAGTCTTTGAAATCATTTTTAAAAAAGACAGAAAACGGGATAAAGCTTTCGGTTTCAAAAAACACAACAATTACTTTTGAAAAGCTGTTTAAAACCAACAAACTAAATCGTTTTATATTATTTCTGACTTTGTTAAAACAACTCAATGCCAGTAAATTTAACTCTCTATCTTCTTTTATTCCTTTAAAAAAATTCAGTGATGTAGAAGGAAAACGAATGAATGCTGTTTTTAATTATACGGTATCAAATTATCAAAATGAAATTTCTTTAGAAACTATTTCAGATAAAGCAAATATGACCAAAAATGCTTTCTGTAAATATTTTAAAAAACGTACCAATAAAACCTATACTACTTTTTTAAATGAATTGCGAATTGAAAAAGCTTGTAGTTTACTTCAGACTAAAACAGAGTACACCATAGCAGAAATTGCTGAAAAATCTGGATTTCAGAATATTTCAAACTTTAATAGAAAATTTAAGCAGTTTAAAAATGTTTCACCAAGAGAATTCCGAAGATACAGTAAGTAATTCAAATCCTTTCATATTGAAATATTGTTGGGATTTGGTATTATTTATACTCTAATAAATAGCAAGAAGCGCCTTTAAATTCTGTTTCTTCATAAATAGTGTAGTTGCATTTTTCCAACACGTTTAACGAAGCAATATTTCCAATATTAACTATTGCCATTATCTTTTTGTCGGATAAATACTCCATACAATGATTGGTCAGATTATTAATCATTTCAGCAGTGAATCCTTTTCTCCAAAATGGAGGTAAAAGTGCGTATCCTATTTCATAACAGTCTTCTTCAAAGGGAGTTATTTTTGCAAATCCGATGACTTCACTTGATTCTATAAGAATCACTTTATATAAACCGTAATATTCGTTTTCTTGATTTGTTTTTAAAACCCATTCAAATTTTTCTTTGGCGACAATTCTGGTATTTCCTTTTCCTGAAATATTTTTCATGACCTCATCGTTGCAAACTATGTTGCAAAAAGCTTCAAAATCGGAAGCTTTGTATTTTTGTAATGCGAGTCTTTTTGTTTGGATTTCCATGTTGTTTTTTCTGTAGCTAATTTATGTATATTTAGACTATTATTTAACCACAAAGAACACGAAGATTTTCACAGTCCCGACACATCGGAATACAAAGAATAAATTATGAAAAAAATACTTATCCTATTTTCTATATTACTGACAATTTCAGTTTCTGCTCAAAACAATTCAAATTATAAACAAGATAAAGAAGCAATTTTAGCCGTAATGAAAGCCCAAGAGATTGCTTGGTCCAATAATGATTTGGAAGGTTTTATGGAAGGCTATTGGAAAAGCGATTCCCTTAAATTCTATGGTGCAAGTGGATTGACCAGAGGTTGGCAACAAACATTAGACAACTACAAGTTAGGCTATCCTACTAAGGAACATTCGGGTACTTTAACTTTTAAGGTTAATGATGTTTCAGCTATAGAATCCAACTCGTATTGGGTAATGGGAGAATATTTTTTAAAACGAAATGTAGGCGATGTTAATGGTTTTTTTATTATTATTTTTAAGAAGATTGATGGAGAATGGAAGATTGTTGGTGATATGAGTTGTGGGTAGTGTAGGCTGTAGGTAAAAATGAAATATTAAAGTTATAAGAAAAACATCTTAACTAAAGTTTTAAACTTAATTAATGTGAGTATATGATTGCTTCGTACCTCGAATAGACAAATTACAAATTCTCCAACTCCAATTTTAGTTTTTTAGTCAATTTTGAAATCACTAAATCGTAGGAATGGTCAATGAGTTCTATAATTAAATCATTGGGCAAATTCATTTCTAACTCTACTGTGTTCCAATGCAATTTACTCATATGGAATGCTCCGTAAATAAGTCCATCGTGTTCTTCACGCAGTTCAACTGAGCGTTCGGGATCGCATTTTAAATTTACTCTAGTAGGATGATGCTCCAAACCAGTAAGTGCAAACATTTTTTCCATTACTTTAAAAACAAGGGTTTGTTCATCGAAAGGAAAACTTTCGGTAGCTCCTTTTTTGGAAAGGCAATAATTTCTGAATTCTTCTATGTTCATTGTAATGATATAATGATTCAATAAATAATTATGAGGTTCTTCGCTTTGCTCTGAATGACAAAATCATTATTCTATCCGATAACCCAAAGCTGGTTGATCGTCAAAATAAATTAATAAGGTTTTTACTCCCAATTCTAAAGGTACTGAAAATTCTAATAAATTCTCTTTTTGAATTAATTTTGAAACATGTAATATTTCTTTTCCAAAGGAGTAAGTTACCTTATTTGGATTCGCATTTTTAATTTCAAATTGGATTTCATTAAAATACATTTCAGAATAAATAATTCCTTTATTAGGAGCGATAATATCAGAAATTAACAGCTCCTTTTTTATAATTAGTGGCATATCTGAAAACTCTTGTTTACTCATGGTTTCTGAAATAAAAGCATCTTCAAAAATATCGGGATAATGAGTTTTTATAAACTGTTCTGGTGGTATTTTATAATAGAAATAACTGGGTTCTTTAATGAATTTCTGATTGTATTTTCCTGCTCCCCAAGTAGGGTCAAACAAATATGATTTTCCATCAATTATCGCCACATTCCACATATGATTTGTGTTGAATTCTTTCCCAATTCCTTCGATAGTAGTTTTGGTATCTCCACGTACTAAATAGTTGGTAATCCCTTGTAATTCGCACAGTCTTTCAAATAAAAATGCATATCCTTCGCATACGGCAATTCCCTTTTGAAGCGTTCTGCTGATTATTTTTTCACGAGTAATTTCTTCCTTTTTATTGCGTTCTCTGTAATTGCTAAAGCGATAATCGAACTTTTTATATTCATTAGGTTCGTAGGCAATATTCTGAATGATCCAACTGTAAATGGCTCTCACTTTTTCCTCTTTCGTTTGAAAATCACGCGTTATAAATTTTGAAATTTCCTCTGGAGATTCACATGTTTTGGGATAAAATAATATGGTGGCATCTACCCTTTCAAAATCTTGAGCAAAAAGCATTTTTGAAAAACAAATAACAAAAAAGAAAATAGTTATTTTTAGAAACCTCATTTTTTACCAATTACTCCTAAATGTGTGTGTTTAAAATCATCTGGATATTTAAGTCCGTAATCAAAAACGCGATCTAATGCTGAATGTGAATACAATATGATTCCTAACAAAATAAAGTTCTCACCTAAATAAAAAAAACCTACTAACAACACTAATATAGCTAGTGATTTGTTATGAACCACATTATAACTTATTGCTCCAATTTTAGTGTTAATCACATATCCTAGCATACTTATATCTGGAAGAAAAAACAATATTGGAAATACCCACCACGCAAATGAAAGTTGTGAAAAAGCAAAGATTCCTAATAAAAACTGAAATAACTCTTCTATTTTTAATGTTGTTTTCATTTAAATAAATTTATAAAGCACTGGTTTGCTAGGTGATGCATCGTTATGAAAAGAAGCAATTTGAAGATTTAACATATAAGTTCCGTCTTCAATTTTGTTAGAAACATAAATAAATTCGGTGATGGTTGCTTCCATTCTTGGTGCTTTTGGGTAATTCCAAAAAGCTCTATGTGCTAATAAATTTCCATCGTCTTTCTCTTTATCTACTGAAGGTAAATCGATTAATAAATGCTTCACTCCTATCTCTTTAATAAATTGGGCAGCTTCCTCTAATAAATACGGCCAATTGGTGTTGGAATATTTTTTATTCTTTTTTGAGTTGGTATTCGGAAGGGTTCGTATGACAATTGCTTCTGGTGTTTTTCCATTCAAAACATGCTTGATTTGTTTTTCTGAAATTACCAAATCATCACCCAATGTTTCGGGAACTACTGAAATGACTTCGGCTAAAAAAAAGAAGGTTTTTAAAGTTTCATTTACGGAATAAAATTCAGGTGTAATATGACCAATACATTCGGTGTGAGTGCCGTGTGCGTGTGGATTAAAAGTGATATTATTGAAATTTATGGAAGCTCCTTCACTTACTTTTGCAATCCATTCGCCCTCTTTTACGGGTTTAATTTCTGGTTTTTCTAAATACCAAGCAATTGGGTTTTTATTGGAAGCTGATAAGGGTATTGAAATATCCAAGGGTTTGGACAAATCTACTTTAATCGACTTTTTATTTATTGTTAGTTGCGCAATCATTGGGTTAAGATACTATTTTTTTTATTGAAATTAATTAAAGTTATTACACAGAGTTTCACAAAGAAAAAGTCTAAACATAAAACAAATAAGAAGCGATTCCGTCACTTAAAAACTTTCCTTTTGTGGTTATAGTAAAGGTTTTGTTTTTTAATTGTAATAAACCTTCTTCAATGGGTTTTTTGGCTTGTTTTAATAAATAATTTACATATATTTTTCCAAAATTCAATTCAACTTTTTCTAAGGAAACGCCCCACATGGTTCGCA
>JAJRQR010000128.1 GCA_024280145.1 Bacteroidota bacterium | reverse complement strand
TTATTTCATTAATTAGATCAAAATTTATAGCATTATTAATTGGGCCTGCCGGAATGGGGATTGCTAGTTTGTTAACCTCAACGATGGGATTAATTAATGGACTCACTAATTTTGGATTGGAAAGAAGTGCAGTGAAGGAAAGTTCATTAGCAAATAATAATTCTGAAACACAAAAGGTTACCAGAATAATTAATGTTTTAAAAAAGTTAGTTTGGTTAACCGTAACCTTAGGAGTTGTAATTATGGTGGTTACTTCACCTTGGTTAAGTGAGTTTGCTTTTGGAAATAAAGACTACACAATTGCTTTTATGTGGATCTCGATCGCGTTACTTTTTAAACAATTAGCAAGTAGTCAGTTGGCAATTTTACAAGGGCTTCGTAAGCTTCAATACCTTGCTAAAGCTAATTTATATGGAAACTTTATTGGCTTAATTATTACGCTTCCATTGTATTATTATTTCAGATTAGATGCAATTGTACCAGCAATAATTATTGCCACTTTTATGAGTTTTATTTTTACTTTTTATTATTCCAATAAGTTGAATATTGAAAAGGTAAAAGTTAGTAGAAAAGAAGCAGTTTCCGAAGGAAAAAGCATGATAAACTTGGGAGTAATGCTTAGTATAAGTAGTATGATAACACTACTAGTCGCCTATATTATTAGAATTTATATCAGTAAGTCTAGTGGAGTTGAAGAAATAGGTTTACAAGAAGTAGGATTGTATAATGCAGGTTTTTTAATTCTTAATTCTTATGTAGGAATTATTTTTAACGCCATGGGAACCGATTATTTCCCGAGGTTATCGGCAATTTCTTCCGAAATAAAAAAATTGCGTAAAACAGTTTTAGAACTAGCATTAATCGCTGTTTTACTAATAACACCAATCATTGTAGTTTTTTTAACCTTAGCACCATTCATCATTACTGTTCTATATTCAAAAGAATTTTCACCAATAGTAGCTATGGTAAGTTGGGGGATTTTAGGAATGGTTTTTAAAGCAGTTTCCTGGTCTATGGGATATATGATTATTGCTAAAGGAGATTCTAAAGTATTTATAAAAACAGCCATTGGATTTAATACGCTGTTATTAATTTTTAATGTGTTAGGCTATCATTATGGAGGGCTTGAAGGTATCGGTTTTAGTTTCTTTATTTATTACATTATACATTATATTGCCGTAAGGATAATTACTTATTATCGATATGATTTTTATTTTGAAAAAGGTTTCTACAAAATATTTACCTTTACTGTCGTATTATGTTTAGTCGCTTTTTCATTAACTTTCATATCTAATTCAGTTTTAAAATATGGATTAATGCTCGGAGTTGTTGTTATTTCAGTAATTTACTCCTATAAGCAATTAGATAAAAAACTTGATATTAAAGATTTTATTAAAAGTCTGTTGAAAAGAAAAAAATGATAGAAAATTTTAAAAAAATATATAGAAGCTTCCGAACCAAATTCAGGTTTTTCTGGTCTGTAAATTGGATAAAAACCTATTATTTTAATTATAAAATGTTCCCGAATGCTATTGCAAAAAAACTTCCTGTTTATATCTATGGGAAGATCAAACTTTCTAGTATAAAAGGAAAAGTGATTATTGACGCACCAATAAGTAAAGCAATGATAGGTTTTGGGCAAACTTTTGAATTTCCATCTACATCAAAAGGCACCTCAGAACTATCATTAAATGGAACCTTGGTTTTTAAAGGAAGCGTACAAATAGGAAAAGATGTAAGTATTTTAATTGCAAAAGATGCTTATTTTGAAATGGGACATTTTTCCTGTTTAGGTTCATCAGGATTGGTGGTTTGTAAGAATAAGATTGTATTGAAAGAATACGTTCGTGTAGGTTTTCAAGTACAATTTATTGATACTACTATTCATCAATTAATTGATATGGCTACAAATAAAAAACTGCCATTAAGTGCTCCTATATTTCTTGATAGTTATAATTGGATTGGAAACAGAACCACCATAATGAAGAACACCAAAACTCCCATTAATTGCATTGTTGCTTCTAACTCTTTACTAAATAAAGATTATACAAATTTTGGTAAGAATGTGTTGATAGGAGGAATACCTGCAAAACTTATTAAAGAAAATATATCAAGAGATTGGGAAGGAGAACAAGAAAATCTTGAAAGAAGGTTAATTATCAAGTAAATTTACTTGTTCCAAACGGAAATATATTTTTTAGCGATTTTAATATAATGATGTTCCTTTTCAATAAAACTTCTTGCATTCTTGCCTATTTCAGTAATTTTTTCTGGGTTTAAAATCAGCCATTCTAATTTGTTAGCAATTTTAGTTGCATTTGGTAAGGCGTTTATAGCAACAGTATCTTCTTCTAAATTATAAAAATCTAGCCATTCTTGTTCAGCTCCCGTAAAAACTACTTTTCCCTTTGACATTGCTTCCAATGCGTTATAGCCTTGATCGTATGCTAATACTTGGTCTAAAACAATATGAGCCGTGTTATAAGTCTCAATATATTCAGCATAAGGTAAATTTTCTACTGTTTTTATTTCAATTTTTTTAGCATATTTTTTCTGAATAATCTCTAGTGCGTCTTCAAAGTAATCACTTCCCTTTTTATAGTAATTGGCGCGATTAATTCCGTGGAAAATCACAATTTTATCTTTTATTTTGTTGTGTTTGAAGGCTAAAATATCTGTGTTTATAGGGTTTGCAATAAGACCTTTGTATTTTGAATGTCCATGCATTGGCAAATGATAATCTAAATCTGAAGCAATAACTCCTTCCACGTTATTAAACACAAAATTGTGAAGAGATACATACTCGGGTGTTAAATATTTAAGTATAGTGTCAAAATTTTTAACGGAATCTTTTTCTTTAAAAAGAGCTTCTAAAATTGAATATCTTGGTTTTTGATCACTAGAATGCTTTACACTCATATAGTCGGTACCGCAGGATAATAAATATAATTTTTTATTGTGTTTTTTTAAAAATGAAATGAATTGTTTTTCAATTTTAGGAATTGCTCCCAACGAACTTTCATTAATAAGTTGCGCTACATCAAAGTTTTTTAACTGATTTTGATGTGAAAAAAATTGATTTTTTAAAGAAAGAGAAGTAATGTCTATTTTGAATAGTTTATAGATAGCAACTTTAAATTTTTTACCTAAACCTTCGTTATAATTTCTAGATAGTTTAATATCTACAGGATAGTCTTTAAAATAATCTCCCGTTGCAATTATGGTAACTTGATGCCCCAAAGATTCTAACCCTTCTTTTAAAGAATTATGTAATCTACTATATTCACCAACCAATAAAATTTTCATAAATAGCCTATCTTTACAAAGATATTTTCAAAAGTAGTATAAATAATGACGCATCACAAAAGTGAGAAGCATTTTAAAATTTGTTTGGTTTCTATTTCATTAGCAAAAGGAGGAGCAGAACGATCTTGTGCAATGCTTTCTGAAATGCTTAGTGATTCGGGTCACGAGGTGTATCTTGTGATTTTAAATAACCAAATTGACTTTCCTTTTAAAGGCGATTTATTTAATTTAGGTTTGTTTAAAAAGAAGCAAGATAATTTTTGGTTCCGATATTTGAGGTTTAGAAAATTAAGAAAGTATTTGGTTAAAAACTCATTCGATGTAATAATAGACCATAGACCAAAAAACAATTATAAAAGAGAATTGTTTTATCAAAAATATATTTATCGAGATTTACCGAAAATTTATGTTGCACACACTTCAAAAACTCAGCAGGTTTTAACCAATAACTTAAAATTATTTGTTGAGATTTATAATATGAACATTACTAATATATCGGTTTCAAAATATATTCAGGATAAAGTTTTAAAGAAAAATGGTGTTAAAAAATGCACAACTATTTACAACGCTTTTGATCCACTTTGGTATGATGAGAAACAAAATTCTATTCCTTCAGAAATTAAAAATAAAGAATATATACTGTCTTACGGAAGAATTAATGACGAGATAAAAGATTTTGCATTTTTAATCAACTCATTTAATAAATCAATGGTTTGGCAGAAAGATAAATACTTGGTTATTTTGGGAGATGGAAAGGATAAGAAAAAATTAATTGATTTTTCTGAAACATTACCGTGTTCAGAAAAAATTATTTTCCTGCCATTTACAAATACTCCGTTCCCAATTATTAAAAACGCAAAATTTGTAACAATTACTAGTAAATATGAAGGGTTTCCGATGGTATTAGCAGAATCACTTTCTTTAGGAACTCCTGTTGTTTCGTTAGATATAATTTCAGGACCTTCAGAAATAATAATTGACCAACAAAACGGTTTGTTAATAGGTAAAAGAGAAGTATCTTTATTTTCGGAAGGAATTGTTACAATGTTTGAAGATTTAAACATCTATAATAGATGTAAAAACAATGCAAAAACATCTGTAGCTGAGTTTTCAAAAGAGAAAATTTCAGATAAATGGAACCAATTACTACAAAATGAATTACAATAAATTACCCGAAATTACCTTAACAGAAATTTTAAAAATTACAGACCCAAAAGGTAGAGGAAACCTTTCTGTAATAGAAAAAGACTTTTTGCCTTATAAAATAAAGAGAGTGTATTATTTGTATGATGTGCCTAGTGATTCTTTTAGAGGTGGTCATGCTCACAAAGAGCAGTTAGAATTTTTAATTGCTATAAGTGGAAGTTTTGATGTGGTTTTGGACGATGGAATTTCAAAGAAAAAATTTACATTAAACAAACCCAATAAAGGTTTGCTTATACCTATTAATATGTGGAGAGAGTTAGAAAATTTTTCATCAGGAGCTATTTGTTTGGTGTTGTCTTCGGGAGCGTTTTTGGAAGAGGATTATATTCGAGATTATGATGAGTTTAAATTACTTAAAGACACTTGGTCTTAACCCTAATTTTTCTAAATAAAATTTTAGTTTCATTAGTAAAAGAATAGTAAAACGGTGTTGTTTTAAAAGAAATTGCTGTTTTTTATTAAGATTGTCTAAATCAATTTTATTTAAGTTTTCATAATATCCTTTTTTATTTCCTTCTTTTATTGCAAGCAAACAAATTGAAAACCTATTAAGATCAATAAATTTTTTTAATGGTTTATTGTTTTTTTCAAACTCTTCAAACTCGTTAAAATTTGCTTTTTCAGAAATACTTTTTGTTCTACGAGATAAGCTGTTTTTTATTATTAATATTTGAACACAAACTCTTGAACTAAAAACTATAGGAAATAACAAGCCTAATCGTATAAAAAAATCCGTGTCTTGACCACTTTTGATTAATGGATTGTATTTTCCGATTTTTTTTATAGCTGAATTTTTAATAACTGTACTAGAACTATTTATTATTGAACTCATATAACTTGATTCAAAAAAATTAACAACAAGATCTTTCTGGCGATTAACATCAATCGAATATTCTTTTTTAATTATACGTCCGTTATTTAAGAACTCACTATTTGTTGCAAAAACAACCTCATTTGGATACTTACTTATCAGTCTGTTTTGCTCTTCTAAATAAAAAGGAAACCAAACATCATCAGCATCCAATAAAGCAATGTAATCTCCTTTTGCTTTGTTAATTACAAAGTTTCTTCCAGCGCCAGCACCTTGATTTTTTTCAGAAAAATAATAAATACGAGAATCAGAAAAAGATAAAATTTCATCTTCACTTTTGTCTGTAGAGCCATCGTTTAATATAATAATTTCAAAATCTGTAAAAGTTTGTGACAATACGCTTCGTATTGTTTTTGAGATGTACCTCTCTTTATTGTAAACAGATATGACTACAGAGAACTTAGGCACTTTTTTTAGATTTTAAATCAATATAATACTGTAGTCGGTATAAATCAAACCAAAATAAATTGGGGTTTTTAGATTGAAAATTACGCTCCATTCGGTTTTTAAATTTCGAGATAAAAAAACTAAAAGCAGAAAGTAATCTAGCCTTTTTAAGTTTTAAATAACTTTTTTGTAGCGGCCTTAAATTGTTGGCTAATAATCCTTTTTCTTCTAATAGAAAAGTAGTTTTTACAGCTTCCAATGATTTTTTAATAAAAATGCTATTTTGCTCTAAACCTAAATGATATACGGGATTGTCAATGTGTATTACTTCAATATTATGTTTCTTTAAATTATTTGAAAATAAAATATCAAGCCCATAGGTATTTGTTTCAATGGAATTTATTTTTAAAAACACACTTTTATTAATTAGTAAATTTTGAGAAATAATAAAATAAGGTTCTTTTTTTCTAGTATAAATATCTTTTGTTTCTCTTTCTCTTCCGTATTTCCAGCGCAATATATTTTCATTAGGGGGGCTTTCATTATAATAACAAACCCCACCATAAATTACTTGACAATTCTTATTTTTATCTAAATTAAACCTGGTAATAAAATCATTGTATTTTGGCAACACATCTGCATCTAAAAACAACAATAAATCATATTTTGCTTTGCTAGCTAATAGGTTTCTGGTAGCTGTTCTACCTAAATTTATTTCATTTGTTTGAAAGTTAACATAAGACATACTATTTATATAATAGTTTTCCTCAATCACATTTTTTTTTGAAGAACAATCGTCTATTACAATTATTTCAAAATTAATAGCAGCATCTAAAGCCTGCTTATGAACTTGTTTTACTAAGTTAATGACATTATAATTATAAGTAGGAATTAGAATTGAAATCATAAATGCTAATTTACAATTTATTGTTGTTTGCTTAATTTTTAGTTTGTTTTATTTTAATTACTTTTAATCGGTATAAATAAAATACTATGAGACCTATTTTTCTATTGTTTTTCTTTCTTTCTATTGCCTCTTTAAAAGCTCAGGATTATAGTTGGTTTTACCTTCGTGCCAAAGATACACTTGTTCAACCCGAATTTAAAAAGGTTAAAAATCAATTAATCTATATAGGTAACGATGTAAAACTTAAATCTGTATTGCAGAAGTATAAATTGTATGAGTTTAAAAAAACATATAAAAATGCAAAAAAAGAATATTTAAAAAGAACTTTTTTTATTGTTGCAAACAGTGATGATTTGTTGAATGAATTACTATTAAAAACAAATTATATTTTTGAATCTGGTAATATAATAAATGATGAAGAAAAAAAAATATACGAGCCTAATGATTATGGTTTAACAAGCACTATTGGAGATAATGTTGGTTTACAAGTTAATCTGGATTATATGGATTTTATAGGTGCTCCTCAAGCATGGTATTATACAACAGGTGATAAGAAGACTGTAATTGGTATTTCTGATGCTATAGTAGATACTACTGATTTAGATTTTTCAGGTAAAACAAAAGTAATAAGAACTTCAACACTTTCAAAGGGTCACGGATCTGGAGTAACATCAATTGCTGCAGGGCAAGGCGATAATAGTTATGGAGTTACTGGTGTATGTTTTGATTGTAGTATTAATACAACTTCTTATGGAAAATT
Organism: Bacteroidota bacterium; assembly: GCA_024280145.1. Lineage (GTDB taxonomy): Bacteria > Bacteroidota > Bacteroidia > Flavobacteriales > Flavobacteriaceae > Marifrigoribacter. Next base: position 18,699 of record JAJRQR010000128.1, on the reverse strand, counting down.
TAAAATACTTGAGCAATTGGTGGAGTTGTCAGATATGGGAGTCAAAGTTATTAATTGTAGTTGGGCATTAGCTTTAAAATATCAATCTGCACAAGAAGTGATTGATAAAATGTTAAAAAATGGCACCATAATAGTTTCTGCTGCAGGAAATCAAGATTGGTCTAAAAGTAAAGGAAAGGTTCTTTATTACCCTTCATCCTATAATAATGTGATTTCTGTTTCATCTGTAATGCACAGGTATCAAACGATAGATGAAAATATACTGATAAGTAAAAAAGGGAATCCATATGCAGCTAACATCAAAAACTATGTGGGAAGAACTATAGGTTTTAAAGATAATGACATAACAAAGGAACATCATATATGGCCAGTTTCCATAACAACATTAAATAGTGAAGTTGATTTATTAACTCCCTCGGTAGATTTATTTCGTTATTCAAAATTTGTTCTTTTTGGGGAGGAAAAATATACATTGGAAGCTACTTCTTCAACTGCTCCTTTTGTAACTGGAACTATAGGTTTGTTATTTTCATTAAACCCTTGTTTGCCAGTAGCAGAAGTTGAATCCATATTGAAATTTACTTCAACTAATATTGATGATATTAATGATAATAAACCTTATGCAGGTAATTATGGGGCTGGGTCTTTAAATGCTGGAAGAGCAGTTAAAATGGTATACGATTTATATACTGAAGGGGAAACTGCTACCATTGAAAATCAAAAATTTAATCGCTGGAATTTTATACTTACTTCGCTTTCTGAAAAAGTGCTCATTCAAAACCAGAGATTTACAGAATCATCTACCTTAAATTTAACCGCAAAAAACAGTATAGTAATTGGAGAAAATACGGTTTTAAGACCCAACTCTAAAGGCTCTATAATTCTTAAAATAGATCCTAGTTTAGAAAAAGAATGTGATTTGGTTTTACGAGAAGGATTTCCAAACAACAAATATTATCACCCAAACAATTAGATTATTAAAGTTGGAATTTGATATTTTTTTGGAATTTGTATAATTAGACCGTTTTCTGAACTACTTCAAAAATTTGGCTATTATCGCACTTCAAAGTCTTGGAAGGGTATTTTAATAGTAAAGCATAATCGTGAGTTGCCATTAATATAGTGTTTCCTTGTTTGTTTATTTCTTGCACTACTTCCATTACTTCCACGCTAGTTTGTGGATCTAAATTTCCTGTTGGCTCGTCAGCAAGAATTAGTTCTGGACTGTTTAATAAAGCACGAGCAATCGCAATGCGTTGTTGCTCTCCACCAGATAACTGAAAAGGATACATCGTAGCTTTACTCTTCATATCCACTTTTTCCAATACTTCATGGATTCTGTTGTCCATTTCTTTTTTATTTTTCCAACCAGTAGCAGTTAAAACAAAAGCTAAATTATCCTGAACCGTTCGGTCGTTTAATAATTTAAAATCTTGAAAAACAACCCCTAATTTTCTTCTTAAAAACGGAATATCTTTTTCTTTTAATGAAGGTAAATCGTAACCTACAATAGCACCTTCACCACTTTTTAAAGGTAAATCGCCATAAAGAGTTTTCATAAAACTACTCTTTCCTGTTCCTGTTTTTCCTATTAAATAAACAAATTCACCTTTCTCAACAGAAACATTAACATTGGATAATATTAATTTTTCTCGTTGAAAAATCTCTGCATTTCTTAAATATAATATAGGTTGGGACATAGGTTAAAATTAATTTCTTATTGTTAACAGGTTACTGAGTGATTTCTTTTTCAGAAATCGTATCGAAGTAAAATGTATTATTAATTAATCATTTTTTCCTTCAACAAATCAATTTCTTTTTGTTGCTGAATAGTAAATAAAGTCAGTTCTTCAATTTTCTCCAACAAAAGTAAGTTCATTTCTTTTAATGATAATCCGTTTTCTTCAATTTCTTCTGCTGAAGGGACTTTTGGTAAATGATTGTTTTCTTTTATATAAGATTCAATTTCTTCTAAAGTCAAAAAAGTATAATTAGGATTTAATTCAGATGTTCCTTTATAATAGGTTTCAAAAACATAATCTGGAGCTATGGCACCTTTTAAATCAACAATAACTTCTTGTGTATGAATCTTACCTTTTACAGTTAATAATTCATCTGGATTACTGGTTCCAATACCTATTTTATTGTTATTACTGTAAATGTTTTTGAGATTACTTCGTTGTGCATTAAGTGAAAATGCGAATAATATTGCGATAATAAAAAGTATGTTTTTCATAATGAATTGTTTGTAAAAAATTTCAACTTTAAAAATAAGCATTTTATTTATTAATAAAACTTTATGACCCCATAAACATACTTATCAACTTTTTGTTGCGTTAGTATTTATGTTGATTGTCATAATTTCAAAAGAAGGAAGCATCATAAATGGACGAATATTCTATCTTAATAAGTAATGAATAATTTATGAATACTTCCTTCTTTTATGCCTTTTCTTCAAGGACTAATACAATATATTTATGCTTTTAAAAAATAAAACATTAATGTTTCAGAAAAAAATATATTTACTTGCTTTTATATTTATTTCGGTTGTTTCTTATTCACAGCAAACTGCCGTTTACACTAACGATTTAGTCGATTTCAATAGAGCTTACGAACTCTATAACGACCATCAATATTTAGCTGCTCAAAATTTATTTTCAACTGTAAAAGAAAATTCTTCTGAAGAAAATATAAAAAGTAATTGTGCCTATTACATTGCAAATAGTGCCATTAGATTGAATCAGCAAAACGCCGATAATTTGATGGAGCAATTTGTTAAAGAATATCCCACAAGTCTAAAACGAAACAGTGCCTATATTAATGTTGGAAATTATTATTTTGACAATGGAAAATATTCCTACGCTCGAAAATGGTACGATAAAGTAGATGAGTTTAATCTAAACGCTTCAGAAAAAGAACCATTTTACTTTAATAATGGCTATGCTTACTGTAAAAATAAGCAATATGCAGATGCGAAAAAATATTTTAATCGAATTTCAACTTCCGAAAAATACGGAGCACAATCCAAATATTATTTAGGATATATTGCCTATGAAGGTGATGATTATAAAGAAGCCAACGAGCTTTTTGAAGAGGTAAAAGACGAAGAACGCTACTCAAAAGATATGTCGTATTACCAAGCCGATATGAATTTTAAGTTGGGGAAATTTCAGAAAGCAATCGATTTAGGATTGGAACAATACTATAATTCTTCACCAAAAGAGAAAAGTGAACTTTCAAAAATAGTAGGAGAGAGTTATTTTAATTTAGAAAAATATGAAGAAGCAATTCCTTATTTACAAGAGTACAAAGGAAAAAAGGGAAGTGGAATAACACTGATTATTACTTATTAGGATATGCTTATTATAAACAAGGAGATTATAAAAATGCCATTGGTGAATTCAATAAAATTATTGACGGAAACAATGCCGTTTCCCAAAATGCCTATTATCATTTAGCGGAATCGTATTTAAAATTAGACCAAAAGCAACAAGCATTAAATGCCTTTAAAAATGCTTCTGAAATGGATGTTAGTACAGAAATTCAAGAAGATGCTTGGCTTAATTATGCTAAATTGAGTTACCAAATTGGTAATAGCTACCAAAGTGCTCCAGAAGTTTTGCTTTCGTTTATGCAAACCTATCCTAAAAATGAAAATAATGAAGAGTTGAAAGACTTGTTAATAGACTCCTATATTTCCTCCAAAAATTACCAAGCAGCCATTGATTTATTAGAAAATAACAAATCGTTTCAGAATAAATTGGCTTATCAAAAAGTGACCTTCTTTAGAGGTTTGGAATTGTATTCGGAAGGAAATTACCAGGATGCAATTACAGTTTTAAACAAATCTTTAAAAGAACCTCGTGATGCTAGTTTTACAGCAAGAGCAACTTTCTGGAAAGCGGAATGTGATTATTTACTTTCAAATTTTGAAGAATCTTTAATAGGATACAAACAGTTTTTACAATTGCCAAATGCTTCTGAAACTCCTGAATTTACTAATGTAGATTACAGTCTAGGCTATAATTATTTTAAGCTTAAAAACTATTCAGAATCTATTAATTATTTTAATACGTATGTCTCAAATATTTCGAAAAATTCTTCAAAAAAGCAAGATGCTTATATGCGTTTGGGCGATAGTTATTTTGTGACAAGCGCTTATTGGCCAGCAATGGAGAGTTATAATAACGCAATAGAAGCAGGAACCGTAGATCAAGATTATGCACATTTTCAGAAAGCAATAAGCTACGGATTTGTAGATAGAACATCTCAAAAAATTGAAGGACTGCAAAGTTTTTCAGGAAGTTTCCCGAAGTCAATATATCGAGATGATGCCTTTTATGAATTGGGAAACACCTACATATCGCAAGATAATTATCCAGAAGCAATGAAGGCGTATAACCAATTAATTAACACCTTGCCTAATAGTAGTTATGTTTCAAAAACCTTGCTGAAAAAAGCTTTGATCCTTGAAAACACAGGAAAAAGTAACGAAGCATTGACCGTTTTTAAAAGAGTGGCAAATGACTTCCCTTCCTCTGAAGAAGCCTTACAAGCCGTTTCTTCAGCAAAAATAATTTACATAGATCAAGGTCGTGTTAACGATTACGCCGAATGGGTAAACCGACTGGATTTTGTTGATATTGAGAATTCTGAAATAGACGATGCAACCTATCAAGCTGCAGAACAAGCTTATTTAGAAAATAAATTAAGCTTGGCAACAACGCGTTTTAATGATTATTTAGAACAGTTTTCTAACGGAAAACACGCTTTAAAATCTCACTTTTATTTAGGTCAGATGTATTTTTCAGAAGAGAAAAAGGAAGAAGCAATTACACATTATGAATTTGTAGTAAATAAAGATCGAAACGAATTTACAGAACAAGTCTTGGCGAGAATTTCTCAACTATTTCTAGAAAAAGAGGATTATAAAACGGCACTTCCTTATTTAATTAGATTGGAGCAAGAAGCAGACTTTCCGCAGAATATTGTTTTTGCACAGTCCAACGCAATGAAAGCGAGTTATGAGCTGGAAAAATACCATGAAGCAGTTGAGTTTGCTGATAAGGTATTGCAAAATGAAAAAATAGATAATGCGGTAAAAAGCGATGCACAAATTATTATAGCACGTTCGGCAATGAAAACTGGAGATGAAAATAAAGCAAGAACTGCCTATGCTGAGGTTGCCAAAATAGCCACAGGAAAGTTAGCAGCAGAGGCTTTATACTATGATGCTTATTTTAAAAATAAATCAGATCAATTTGAAGCTTCCAATGAAGCAATTCAAATTTTAGCTAAAGATTATTCTGGATATAAATACTACGGAGCAAAGGGGTTGGTACTAATGGCTAAAAACTTTTATCAATTAGAAGATGCTTTTCAAGCTTCCTATATTTTAGAAAGTGTGATCAAAAACTTTGAAGATTTTCCAGATGTAGTTGAAGAAGCAAAAACAGAATTGGCTATCGTAAAAACAGAGGAATCTAAAACCAACGATTCTATTGAAATTGAAGATGAAAATTAATTTTTTTTGTTAATCAAAATCAATAAAACAATAAAAAATATAAGCTTACCTATGAACAGTAAAAGTTTAAATAAAGTACAAAATAAGTTTCCCTTTAAGGGGAGATTTTTAGGGATGTTTTCAATGGTTTCAATAGTATTTTTAACCTCATTCACTCTTCAAGCCCAAGAAAATGAAAACCTCGGCACCGAAGTAGTAAATATTGTAAAACCTTATTCACCTACTCTTTCAGATGCTTTTAAAGTAAAGGAAACCCCAGTGTTTAATGATTCATTAAATTCAGATAAAAAAGAAGTAAAATACTCTATTTTTTCTGTTCCTGTGGCATCTACTTTTACTCCAGCTAAAGGAAAAGCAACAGCTGTGGAAAAAGCAAAAAAAATACAATTATATGACAACTATGCTACATTAGGAGTTGGTAATTATTTGAATGTTTTAGCAGAATTTTACAGCAATTTTGAAATTAGTAGAACCGATAATTTTGGAGTTTATTTTAAGCATAATTCTTCTCAAGGAGGAATTGACGGATTGCGTTTAGATGATAAATTTTACGACACTAAATTAGAAGGTAATTATAGCAGTCGTCAAAAAGATATGACCTATGAAATAAAGGTAGGTTTGGAACATCAAATTTATAATTGGTACGGATTAAGTCCGTTATATACTGGAGTTTCCGATGAAGTAATCAATTCGATAGACTCGAAACATTTCTACTTTGGTGGTTTTGCAGAAGGATTATTAGAGATTGAAGATTCTTATTTTGAAAAAGCAACTGCAAGTATTCGATATTTAGGAGATAATTTTTCGTCATCTGAATTTAATATAAAAGCAAGCCCAGAATTTGGTTTTGATGTACTAGATTTTCCTGTAAATATTGATGTAAATTTAGATTATCTAAACGGAAAATTTGATAGAGATTATTTAAATACTTCAGATTTAAAATACAGTATTTTTAATTTCGGTTTAGCCCCATCTGTAGATTATGTAACTGAAGATTTATCTGTTTCAGTTGGTTTTGAAGCGGTAGTTTCGATGGATTCAGAAAATAGTGATACCAATTTTTATATCTATCCAAATGTGGAGGTTTCCTATCGTTTAGTTGATGAAATATTAATTGCTTACGGAGGAGTTGATGGAGGTTTACAGCAGAATTCTTATTATAACTTTAAAGAAGAAAATCCATTTCTATCACCAACCTTATTAATTACTCCAACGCATCAGCAGTATTATGGATTTGCAGGTTTAAAAGGAAAATTGACTAGTACATTAGCCTACAATGTAAAGGCTTCCTACGGTAATGAAAAGGACAAAGCTTTGTTTACTGTAAATTATGAAAAGCAATTTGATTCAACATTGGAAGGTTATGAGTATGGAAATTCATTTAATGTTGTTTATACAGATGTATCTACCTTATCTTTTTTTGGTGAATTGAATTTAGAACTCTCTAAAAACTTTTCAATTGGAGTAAATGGAACCTTTAATAATTACGATATGTCCAAGCAACCTGAACCATGGAACTTGCCTACAGTTGAAGCTTCCTTGTTTTCAAGTTTTAATATTTCAGAAAAATTCTATGGTGGTGCCTCTTTGTTTTTTGTTGGAGAACGTAAAGACTTTTTTGTAAGTGAAAATGGCCCTTTTGGAAGTCTTAGTTCAGAATTAATAATCCTAGATAGTTATATTGATGCTAATGCACATGTAGGTTATCGTTTTAATGAGCAACTTTCATTTTTTATAAAAGGAAGTAATTTGTTTGGAGATAGTTATCAAAAATGGACGAATTATCCAGTTCAGGGAATTCAAATATTAGGAGGTGCTTCTTATAAATTTGATTGGTGAATTTTAACACTTACTACTGGCGATTTACTTTTTAGTTTGATGATTTTTAATTTATCAAGAACTAGTATAATATAATAAGTAGGATCAATTTCGTGCCAACGAACGCCTCCAAAATTAGCACGACCTCCGTGTTTATGATGATTGTTGTGGTATCCTTCACCCATCATTAAAAAGTCGAAAGGCAATAAGTTTTTTGAAGTGTCATTCACTTTGAAATTGGTATATCCAAATATATGTGCAAACCAATTAATAATCAATCCGTGGATAGGAGCCATTAAAAAAGCGACCGGTAAAAATAGCCATTGCCACCAAGCAGTAGCAAAAAACACGAAAAATAAAGTGTAAGCAGCTACCCATAGTAGACGCGAAATTCTGGAGCTTGCAATTTTATCAAAGGCTTCCCATTGCGGTACGTTTTTGGTGAATCTTGACTCTACTTCAATTGTTTTTTTATTAATTCCTTGGTACATATTTTTAGTTCGCCACATCATAGCAAACATGTTTTTATCGTATTTTGGAGAGTGCGGATCTTTTTCAGTGTCGGCGTAAGCGTGATGCATTCGGTGCATTACACCATAACCATAAGCACTTAAATAGTTGGAGCCTTGTGTTACCCAAGTTAATACAAAACAGGATTTTTCTGCAAACTTAGACATGGTGAAAGCCTGATGAGCAGCATAACGATGTAAAAAGAAAGTTTGAAAAAATAAGCCCGAATACCACAGGATTATCATAAAAATTAGAATGGTCATAAATAAGAATATTTCGTTCTTCAAATTTCAGAAGAAAAATCATTCTAAGCAATGAACCTATGTTAAGTAATTTGTTTTCTAATTCTGCTTAGCGATTGTGGAGTAACGCCAATATATGAGGCAATATATTTTAAAGGAATTTCTTTAATAAGGTTTGGACGTTCTGTAAATAAGTTAAGGTACCGCTGTTCTGCAGAATCATTTAAAAGAGAATAAGCCCTGTTAGATTTTAATATAAAAAGCCGTTCTGCAACTAGTCTGCCGATTAAATTTCCAATTTGAGTGTGCTGATATACTTCTTGCAAATCGGAAAAAGAAATACTCAACAAAGTTGTTTCTGCTAATGTTTCTAACTGATATTGTGAAGGAGTTTGAGTTAAAAAAGAATCATAAGCACTAATAAATTCATTTTCAAAACTGAAACCAAAAGTAATATCTTCCTCTTCTGTCTTCGGAATTAACTGCCTAACAATCCCTTTTTCAACGAAAGAAATATGATTTTCAATTTGACCAATATCTGTGATGATTTTCTTTTTCTGAAAAGATTTTTTTTGAAGCTTCGATGAAAAAAAAGCCCAGTCTTTATCATTTACTTCGGTAATGGTTTCTATGTAACTTCTTATTTTTTTCATTGAAGCTGTAAATATAAACAAAGGATTTGTTCCCACATAAAAATATAAATGAGATGTTATTTTTAGCTATTTTTACCAAATCATTTTCAAAAGTAATTTATGAAAAATATAATTTTATTTTCACTTATAACTGTTTTGTTCTCTTGTACTTCGGAAAAAATTCAGGCAGATTTATTGGTTAAAATGCTAAAGTTTATACAGTAAATGTTTCATTTGAAACTGCGGAAGCATTTGGTGTTTCAAAAGGGAAAATTATTGAAGTAGGTGCTTCTGAGGAATTAGAAAACAAATACAAAGCAACTAAAACCCTTAATGCGGAAGGAAAAACAATCGTTCCTGGATTAATTGATGCTCACGCACATTTGTACAATTTAGGATTGTCATTGCAGCAAGTTCAACTTTATGGAACTAAAAGTTATAAAGAGGTTTTAAATAGAGTCATTACTTTTCAGAAAGAAAAAAATAGCGAATATATAATAGGTAGAGGCTGGGATCAAAACGATTGGGAAGATAAAAAATACCCAACAAAAAAAGAGCTAGATTCATTATTTCCATCTATTCCTGTGGCACTTACAAGAATAGATGGTCACGCAATGATTGTAAATAGTGCGGCTTTAGAATTGGCAGGAATTACCCCTGAAACAAAGATGGATGGGGGAGAAGTGTTACTTGAAAATGGATTGCCCACAGGTTTATTAATCGATACTCCAATGACTTTGGTTAGAAAAACCTTTCCAAAACAAACAACAGATTATAAAATAAATGCTTTAAAAGAAGCGGAAAAAAAATGTCTAAAACTTGGACTTACCACCATTAATGATGCTGGATTGGATAGAGAAATTATCGAGTTAATAGATATTCTTCAACAATCAAATGACTTGTCAATAAAGGTATATGCAATGGTGAGTAATTCAGAAGAAAATTTAGATTATTATTTAAATAACGGGTTTGTAAAAACAGATAAACTTAATGTGCGTTCTGTGAAAATTTATGCAGATGGTGCTTTGGGATCGAGAGGAGCTGCTATGAAACAAGAATATAGCGATCAACACCAACATTTTGGAGCTATGATTACCAATGAAGCTGAAATGAAAAAGTTAGCGATTAGAATTTCGAAAGCGGGCTATCAAATGAACACACACGCCATGGGAGATTCTGCTAATGTTTCGGTTTTGCGAGTGTATGCTGAGGTATTAAAAAATGAAAAAGATCCACGATGGAAAGTAGAACATTCGCAAATAGTTTCAGAACATGACTTTGATTATTTTTCAAATAAAATTTTACCTTCCATACAACCCACTCACGCCACAAGCGATATGTATTGGGCGGAAGATAGAGTAGGAAGCGAACGAATTAAGGGAGCTTACGCCTATAAAACCTTGTTAAATAAATCAGGAATGATTGCTTTAGGAACCGATTTTCCAATTGAAAAAGTAAATCCAATGCACACATTTTATTCGGCAGTAGCTCGAAAAGATTTGCAAAATTATCCAGAAGGTGGATTTAGAATTGAAGAAGCGTTAACCAGAGAAGAAACCTTAAAAGGAATGACTATTTGGGCGGCTTATTCCAATTTTGAAGAAAACGAAAAAGGAAGTATCGAGGCAGGAAAATTTGCAGATTTCACCATTCTTGACACCGATATTATGACTTGCAAAGAAGATAAAATTCCAAATACAAAAGTAATTGCAACTTTTATTAACGGAGAAATAGTATATAAAAAGAGGTAAGCATTTTAAATATGTTTACCTCTTTTTCTGTAATTATTAGAAATATTATTGAGTCAACGCTTTAACATGCGCATACACCTTATTACCTCTTAAAGTCATTTCGGTTTCTCTATCAAAGATTTTAATACCCTTAACATCGTTTAATTTTCCTTTAGGAGAAAATGCTTTAATAGCATAAAACTCATCGTTATCAGTAACTGCTTTTAAATTAATAATGTTCCCCAAACGGTTTATTCCTTTCATGTCAATTATAGTTCCATCTTCTGCTATTGCTTTAATATCATAGATTTTTCCATCTCTTGAGATTGCTTTTACAGGAGCGTATTCATCATCACTTACAAGTACTTTTATGGGTAATTCATTTCCGTCAACAATTGCTTTAATATTCATAAAACTGTATTGTTCAGAGTCTTGAATTGCTTTAACATCAAATTGTTTTCCTTCTTCATCAATAGCTTTTACTTGTAGGTTTTTACCATCTTTAGTTACTGCTTTTATGTTCCAAATTATAATTTTAAATTCATCTTCTTTAGTGCTTTTCTTTTTTCTTTTTGCTATTTTTTTAAGTTTTTCTTTTGGGTTTATGATCCCTTCATAATCATTATCTGATTGATGAATTGCCTTAACGTGAGCAAAAACATTAAAACCATTAAGTGTCATTTCTTTGTCTTTAATATTTATTTTAACACCTTTTACATCGTTGAGTTTTCCTGAAGGTGAAATTGCTTTTACACCATAAAATGTTCCCTCTTTAGTTATAGCTTTTATGCTTACAATATTTCCAAAACGCTTAACGCCTTTTACATCAAGCTTTTCTCCTTGGGGAGTTATGGCTTTAATATCGTAGGAAATTCCACCTTTATCAATTGCTTTTACAGGTGCATATTTATCTTTATTTAATAACATTTTAATTGGTATTCTTTTACCATTTACAAAAGCTTCAATATCCAAGAAACTATCTTGATCTGAGTTTTGAATGGCATTTACATCAAACATATTTCCTTCCTTATCAAGAGCTTTGATTTCTAAACTTTGACCATCTAATAAGATGGCTTTAAGCCTCCAAATAGTCTCTGGAACTTTGGCGACTTCTTCTTTTGGTACGGGTTCTTTTTTTTCTTTTGAAGTAGTATTTTCACAAGAAAATAATAGAATTGAAATCCCTAATAGTATTGATAACTTTAAGAGATTTTTACTTACGGAGTGTTTTGAATTTTTCATAATATAGTAGTAAATTGTGAAACTCATACAAGTTACTAATTGTCATAGAAACTAGCAAATAAAAAGATTAAATAATCTTTTATTACATCATTTTTTTAAATAGATTATTTACCACGTTAATTTTTACAACGATAAACTCTTACATAAAGTTAGTTGAATATAAATATATTTTGCAGAAATTGTTTCAAAAATAACTCTTGAAAAGCTTAGCAAGAAAGAAGATATTCGCTTAATTAGCTAGTATAAATTTTCATTTTAAATTATTTTTTTTCAAAATAAAAGTTAGGATTCGATTTTAGCTTCGACTATTCGCTTACAATAAATTAATAGTTGAATTGATTTTCGGGTAAAATTTAATTCTCAAAAAATAATTAAATGAATAAAAAAATAGTAAAAAGAGGATTAATCATCATCGCTTTAGGAATTGTAATCGGCGGTGGGGTATTTCTTTATATGTTCTTCCAACCTCACAGAGATGTTCAAGCTACCAAAACCGATTTTCAGTTAGAAGCAAGACAAATTGTAGATGAGTATTTAAATGATGCTAATACAGCTAATGATAAATATTTGCAAGAGGAAGGAGATTCAAAAGTAATTGAAGTTTTGGGTGTTGTTGCTGAAATATCTGAAGACTTCAATAATCAAAAAGTAGTATTATTAAAAGCAAGGGGAGAAAAAGCAGGAGTAAGCTGCACATTTACTGCTGAGACTAATAAAAATGCAGTTTCGTTAAAAGGTGGTGATATAGTTACTATTAAAGGTGTGATACGATCAGGGGCGGGATATGATGAAGATATGGAAATGTATGAAGACGTCATCATGGAAAAATATGATTTAGTAAATAAAAAATAATAATCAATATAAAATAAAACAATACCTATGAAAAAATCAATTTTAAGTTTAGCAGTAATTGCTTTAGTAATCGTTACAACAGCGTTTAGTCCAATAGTTGGAAAATTAGTGAGTAAATCGGGACATGTAAATTTCTTTTCGCATACTGCTGTTGAAGATATTAGCGCCGATAATTACAAAGTAGTAAGTACTTTAACTACTGAAACAGGAGATCTAATTTATTCAATACCAATGCAAAGTTTTGAGTTTGAAAAATCAATGATGCAAAAGCATTTTAATAGCAATAAATTTTTAGATACAAAACAGTTTCCAAAAGCAAAATTTAAAGGAAAAATTAATAATCTTAGTGATATTGATTTCGGTGCTGATGGTTCATATACAGCTAATGTAACTGGAGATTTAACTATACATGGTGTTTCAAATTCAGTAACAAGTGATGCAAGTATCACAGTAAATGGAGGAGAAGTTACCGTTGAAGTAATTATGGATATCACATTGGCTGATTTTAAAATAGCATTTGAAAAAGGAAAACCTTCTACCAATATTGCAAAAAAGGTAAAAGCGACAGTAATAACTGTTTACAAATAATTGTTTTAAAGTTTAAAAATTAACAGTTATTAAAGAAGAGGTTGTAGAGAGCAACCTCTTTTTTTGTGTTTATTTTCCGCCTTTTGCTTGTAGATCTTCAATACAAAGAGGTTCTAAAAAAGGAATGCTTATTCGGTTTCTGAAAAAGCTCTTTGTATTACTTTCAAAATACATTAAGCAATCATTAACAATACAATGTTTTCTATGAGCATTGTCTTCGTGATTGCTATGAATATCATCTCCTTGAATGTTCACTAAACCAAATAAATGGCTCATTTCATGTTGCAAAGTAGTTTCTTCTAAAATATATAAGTCAACGTTTTGAGATACACTAATATCCTTAAGTGTTCGCTCAAAAATCACTAAGGAAGTATTTAAATAGGCAGTCCCTAAAGTTAAAGAAGTTTCAGTGTCTGTATCTGCTTTTGCGTGTGTAAAATACACGAAAACTGCAATGTCGTCACCAACGGTATACTGGGTTCTTTGTTCGGCTTCCAATTCTTTTATTTCATCAAGAGTTTGTGTACTTACAAGAGGGGTTATAATTTCAGTCTCTATAAATGTAACTCCATCTGGTTTGTTTACTCTTTGCAATAAAAAAGTTTTAAAATCGTCTAGTGTTTGTTGCAACGGTCTATAAGCAGAGGAGTACGCCAATTCAATAGTCAAACTTGTATAGCTATTTTGAGAAAGAATATCTGCTGCAGATACTCCTAATGGTTTTAAGTTTTCTGCTTTTGGATTTATTGCTGAACTATCGGAATCATCGTCACTACTACAAGAAACTAGAATTAAAATAGAAATAATAACAATAAAGGGGTATTTAATTTTTAAAAACTTCATATTTTTGAATCGAATATTTGCAAATCTAATCTTTAATTTTACATCATTATTATGAAAACTTTTATTTTAACGATTTTTTTAATGATATATTTTACAGTTTCATCACAAATAGATGAATACCAGAAAGATATAATAGATTTGTTAAATGTAAATGGTACTGCCCAAAAGTATGATTTTGAATACGAAAAATTAATGGTAGACTTAAATATTAAGGTAGCATCTCCAGATACACCAGATACTTTTTGGAAAACACTAAAAAAAGACAAAGATGAAAAGGTAGATGAATTAATAGCAATTATGTCGTTTGCTTATCGAAAATATTTTACGCATCCAGAGATTTGTGAGTTGTATGAATTTTATAAAACTGATTCTGCAAAGAAGATGGCTTCTGGGACTGATGAACTAACATCTAAAGAATTGGAATTTATTAGTAATTATAAAAAGAGTAATATAGCAATAAAAGTAAAGAAAGTTAGTGCTGAATTTACTAAAGATTCTTTAAAAATTTCTAAACAATGGAGTCGAGAACTTTTTACAGAAAAATTAGGGGTTTTGGCAAAAGCTGGATATACTAAATAAGAGATAACTTTGCTAAATAATCAAAGTTTTCACCTCTTGAAATAATACTAAAAGAAAGTCCATTTTTAAAACAAACATTCTTAAAAGTAGTTTCGTCTAAATACAACCAGTCGAAGGTCTGACTTGACCAATTTTTATAGTGCATTATAAATTCTAATTCGCCATAATACCTATCTGAAGGAACCATAATACTACCTTTATCTTCTCCCTCATCGTACATATAACGCAAGTCGCTAGAATCTATTAATATTTTTCCCTTCGGATTTAAAAGTGATTTTAAATGCTGAAGGTATTTTTCTGTAAGTTCTAATTTCTGAAATATTCCAGTACCATTCATCAATAATAAAATAGTATCGAATTTTTCATCTTTTAACTGAAGCAAATCAATACAACGAGCGTTCTCAATTCCTCGTAATTTACAAACTTCAATTGCGCCTTCTGAAGTATCAATAGCTGTAACTTCAATACCTTTTTTCTGAAGATACAAGGAATGACTTCCAGCACCACAACCAACATCTAATACTTTTCCTTTTGAAACTTCTAAAGCTTTTTGCTCTAGTGGAGGCATTTCAGAAAAGCTTCTAAATAAATACGGAATAGGTAAAATATCTTCTTCGCTAATATTGGTTTCGGTACGAATATCTTCGGTGTAATTTCCGTTTTGAAAATCTAATAATGCTTTACCTAGAATGTCTTTCATTTTACTTTATTATTTTGGAGCTCCCTGAGTGATTTTTTTAATAAAAAAAATAGTATCGAAGGGAATATTTTTCTCCCGTTTTCCATCTCCCGTCTTCCAACTTTTTAAACTACTTTTGTCCTCATTATGGAAAACATACTAAAACAGCTTCCAAAGAAGGCCAAAGATAAGGAGAAAGAGAATAAGAAATTATTTAAAAAACTCCGAAAAAAACCGCCAAAACATCTGGATACTATAATGGTAGAATTGCACGATAAAGAGTTTGCAAAAACCGATTGTTTGTCTTGTGCTAATTGCTGTAAAACCACAGCTCCGTGGTTAAACGATCAAGATGTTGCTCGTATTGCCAAGCATTTAAAACTGAAGGAGCAAAAATTTATCGAGGAATATTTAGAAGTTGGAGAAGACAACGAATTCTCTTTTAAAATGATTCCTTGTGTGTTTTTAGGATTTGATAATGAATGTAGTATTTACGATATCCGACCAAAAGCTTGTAAAGAATATCCACACACCAACCGAAGAAGGTTTCATAAAATTGAAGCAATCACTTTAGAAAATGCTGCCATTTGCCCTGCAACTTTCAATATTTTAGAAGCTTTGAAAAAAGCCTTACCTATTGAGTATTCTGAAAAAGGAGGGAAGCCTCGTGAGAAGTTTAGGAGAGGTGGTGGTTGATATTGTTTCTTACTAAAATAAGGGCGATCAAAAGTTAATATTATATACTATATTTAACCTAGCCATTTATAGCAATTCGGGACGATAAAATAAAGAATATAATTATGAAAAAACTACTATTATTTTTTAGCCTTCTTTTAAGCATTTGCAATCTTGCTTTTGCTCAGGATCAACCTCAAATTATTATTAAAAATGTAACTGTTTTTGATGGTGTAAATGAAAAACTTCAAGTGGGAACAGATATTCTCATTGAAGGAAAGCTTATAAAAAAAATAGGAAAAAACTTAACGAGCAAAGGAGCAACAGTCATTGAAGGTGAAGGAAAAACTTTAATACCTGGTTTAATCGATGCTCATTGGCATACTTATTATGCTAATGCGTCGCAAAGTATTTTATTTACGGGTGATATAAGTGAAGTCGCCATCATAGGCTTTGTTGGAGCAGAACGTACTTTAATGCGTGGTTTTACAAGCGTAAGAGACCTAGGGGGAAATCCTTTTGCAGTTAAAAAAATGACTGACTCTGGAAAGCATCCAGGACCTCGCATCTTTGCCTCTGGTCCTCCAATTGGACAAACAGGAGGTCATTTTGACTTTAGAATGAAGAATGATATGCCATCAAACCCTTCCGACCCTCTGCCGTATTGGGAGCGTGTAGGTCTTATTATGATGGCAGATGGTGTAGATGAAGTAATAAAAAGGTCAAGAGAAAATTTTAGGATGGGCGCTACACAACTCAAAATTTCTGCAGGTGGCGGAGTATCTTCTGCCTACGATGATTTAGATGTTCAGCAATACACGTTTGAAGAAATGAAAGCAGCTGTAGATGTTGCCAAAACCTATAATTCGTATGTGGCTGCTCATATATTTACTGATGAAGCAACTCAAACAGCTATCAGAGCAGGGATTAAATCTATAGAGCACGGTTTTTTAATGAGTGACGAAACTTTGCAAATGATGAAAGACAATAATGTATGGTTGAGTTTACAACCCCTTTTAAATGATGAAGATGCCTTGCAATTTGATAACCCTTATAGCCAACATAAATATGAATTGGTGACTTCAGGAACTGAACATATTTATAAAAAAGCCAAAGAAATGGGTATTAAAGTGGCATTTGGGACAGATATGTTATTCGACCCTGTCGCTGCAGAAAACCAAGGGAAAATGCTAGCTAAATTAAAAAAGTGGTATACACCTTACGAAGTTTTAAAAATGGCAACCTCTACAAATGCTGAACTACTAATGTTATGTGGTCCACGTAATCCTTATAGAGATGGTGAATTAGGAGTTATAAAGGAAGGTGCATATGCCGATATGATTCTAGTAGATGGTAACCCTTTAGAAGATATAGATCTTGTTGCCGACCCAGATAATAACTTTGTAGTTATTATAAAGGATGGTAAAGTTTACAAGAACACTATCAACTAAAAAAGGAGGAAACCTCGTGAGAAATTTCGGAGAGATGGTGGTTGATAATGTTTTTTCTTTTTAAAATGATGGCGATTAGTACAGTAATTAGAGTGATTTTAAAATACTATATTTAGACTTACGTTGGCAACTAGCTAAAAAAAACATGAAAAACAGATTACTATTTATACTTCTTACCCTAGTTTCACTAATTGGATTTGGACAAAATTCAAAAAAAAATATACTATACATTGTTGATTCGATACCAATTATCAAAGAACCTAAAGAGGGATTTGGGTTTCTCAAAGATAATGAGATTGAAAGAGTTGAAATTGTTAAAGAAAAAAAAATAATTAAATCGAAGGGTTATAAAGATTTAGACGAAATTATTTATGTTTTCACAAAAGCATATACTAAAAGACCAGATAGTATCAAAGTTATTCCAACGACAAGTCTTATGGTTAAAAGAAATGGTACTTGGTATATGAAAAATAGTACGATTCCATATACTGGGAAGTTTATTGACTATTATTTGAATGGAAAAAAAGAAGGAGAAGGAACACTTATTATTGGCAGATTAAGTGGAACCCGAAAAAAATATCATTTAAACGGAAATTTATTTTACGTTTTCGAATATAGGTATGGAATTTCAAACGGTATTGAGGAACGGTATCGTGAAGATGGTTCATTGATACAAAAAGGGTATAATAAAAATGGAAAGAGAATTGGTGTTTGGGAAATGTTTCATCCTAACGGTCAATTACAACTACGATCAACTTATAATGATGATGGAAAACAAGATGGAGAATCTATTTCGTATTATTCAACAGGTAAAGAAAAAGGTAAAGATATTTATAAGAATGGATTTTATCAAAAGAACAAAACAAATGACAAAATAACCGAATATTATAACCAAGGGCAAGATTTCTTTTATAAAGGCAAATATAAATCAGCAATTAAAAAGTACACTAAATGTTTAGAAATAAATAAGAATTGGGCGGATGCTTACTTTGCAAGAGGAACAGCAAAATTAGAAGATTTACAATTTGATGAAGCAATTAAAGATTTTGATGAAACTTTAAATATTGAACCTTATTACACTTTTGCATATTCAAATCGTGCATTTGTCATTATTAGAAAATACCAATTAGATAACAGTCGCGTTATCTCAAAATCAAAAAAAATTCAAATCCTTGCTTCTAAAGAGACTAAAATCCCAGAATCTGAATTAAAACAAGTGTGTGAAGATTTGAGAAAAGCTGTTTCACTAGGAGATGATAATGCGATGGTTTTAGAAGCATTTAAAAAATATTGTAAAGAATAAAGACCGTTGCCAATATTGTATAAAAGTATTT
>JAJRQR010000127.1 GCA_024280145.1 Bacteroidota bacterium | reverse complement strand
CTTATTAACTTGAGTAAAAATAAGCTATTAATTCATTGTAAATTTTATTCTATCAAATTTGTTGAAAAAATTGAAACGGTATTGTTAAAATATTTCTGAAAATTAGTATCTTACCTAAGATTATAAAAAATCTATTTTATGTAAGAATGGTACTTGGCACTTTCAAGTTTCGAAAGGGTTTATTGGATAGTTGCATTGGCAGCATCAGTAGTTTTTCTTGTTCTAATTACTCTTACTTGTATCGGTGGTGATGTGGATGCTCTGGGAGATGTGGATGCTGAAATTGATGGAGATACCGGAATTGATTTTCAATTTTTAACACTCAAAAATCTAGTTGTATTTTTCACCATTTTTGGTTGGTCAGGTATTGCCTGCTTAGCAGAAGGGATGTCACATAATATGACTATGGTTATTTCGGTAATTAGTGGTCTGGCAATGATGACTGCTATGGCGGCTCTTTTTTATTACTTAGGACAATTAACAAGTAGCGGCTCTTTAGTTTTAAAAAATGCCCTTGGAAATATAGGAGAAGTATATCTAACCGTTGGTGCTAACCGATCTAGTATTGGAAAAGTTCAAATTAAAGTTCAAGGTGCACTTCGTGAATTAGATGCACTTACAGATGAAACCGAAGATTTAAAACAAGGAACAGTAATCACTGTAACCGAAGTATCTTCAAATGGAATACTTATTATTAAAAAATCTTAAAATGAATATAGTAAATTTACTACCACTTCAAGTGGAAACATTTGCAGGCCTTTTTGTAACTGGCTTTGTTATCTTATTTTTCTTTATCATCATTATCTCTTTTATAAAAAGATATAAACGTTGTCCTTCCGATAGAATATTGGTGGTTTACGGAAAAGTTGGTGATGGAAATTCAGCAAAATGTATTCACGGTGGTGCCGCTGTTATATGGCCTGTAATTCAAGATTACCAGTTTTTAGATCTTACTCCAATTTCTATTGAAGTAAATTTAGTTAATGCCTTGAGTAAGCAAAACATTCGTGTAAATGTACCCTCTCGTTTTACCATTGGTGTGACCACAGAGCCGGGTGTTATGCAAAATGCAGCAGAACGTTTGTTAGGTTTGGAACAACAAGATATTCAAGATTTAGCAATGGAAATCATTTTTGGTCAGTTGCGTTTGGTGGTGGCTTCTATGGATATTGAAGAAATAAACTCAGATAGAGATAAATTTTTAACCAACATTTCTAACAGTGTTGAATCGGAGCTTAAGAAAGTTGGATTGAAGCTAATCAACGTAAATATTACCGATATCGTTGATGAATCTGGTTATATTGAAGCTTTAGGAAAAGAAGCAGCAGCACATGCAATTAATGCTGCTCGTAAGTCGGTTGCGGAAAAAAACAGAGATGGTTCAATTGGTGAAGCCAATGCAAAACAAGATGAACGTACCCAAGTTGCTGCTGCAAATGCAAAAGCGGTAGAAGGAGAAAATATTGCAAAAATTGAAGTAGCAAATTCCGATTCATTACGTCGTCAACGTGAAGCAGAAGCGGAACGTATTGCAATCGCTTCAGAAAAAGTACAAAGTGCAAAAGCTTTGGAAGAATCTTATATTGCTGAAAAAGAAGCCGAAATAACACGTGCCGATAGAGAGCGAAGCACCCAATTAGCAGATATTATAATTCCTGCTGAAATAGATAAAAAGAAAGTTGAAATTGATGCGGAAGCGGAAGCAGAACAAACCAGACGTTTAGCAAAAGGAGAAGCAGATGCGATTTTATTTAAAGCACAAGCCGAAGCAAAAGGAATATACGAAGTACTTACAAAACAAGCACAAGGTTTTGATCAAATTGTAAAAGCTGCAGGTGATAACACCAAAGATGCGGTACTTTTATTAATAGCGGATAAACTTCCGGAAATTGTAAAAATGCAATCGGAAGCGATTAAAAATATCAAAATCGATAAAATTACGGTTTGGGAAAATGGAAGTTCTAAAGATGGTAAAACAGCGACTTCAAATTTCATTTCAGGAATGTATAAATCCGTACCGCCACTTCAAGAAATGTTTACAATGGCAGGAATGGAGCTTCCAGAATATTTAAAAGGAAAAGATATTACTAACAAAGACGCTTCAACAACTGACAATACAGAAGAAGAATAATATTATTTGGATAAAGGTGATTTAAAATGATTTTACAAGACATTCCAAGAATAAAAACCATCACCAAAGAAGAGGTTAAAAAAAACTATTTTAAACCCCAAAAGCCTGTAGTAATTGAAAACGGAATAGAAGATTGGCCTGCCTATTCCAAATGGAATTTGGAATATATGGCACAAGTGGCTGGCGATAAAGAAGTGCCACTATACGATGATCGTCCCGTAGATTACAAAGACGGTTTTAACGAGCCACACGCCACCATGACGATGCGTGAATATGTTGATTTGTTAAAAAGAGAACCAACCAAATACCGGATTTTTCTTTGGAATATTTTAAAAGAAATTCCTCAGCTTAAAAATGATTTCAGCTACCCAGATTTTGGAATACAATTAATGAAAAGCTTACCGATGCTTTTTTTTGGTGGAAGTGATTCTTACACTTTTATGCATATAGATATTGACTTGGCAAATATTTTTCATTTTCATTTTGAAGGTAAAAAACAAGCCATTTTATTTGACCCAGAACAAACTAAGTATCTATACAAAGTACCTCATTCATTAATAACAAGAGAAGATATTAATATAGAAAATCCCGATTATACAAAATGGCCAGCTTTACAAAAAGCAAGAGGCTGGAAAGCCAATCTCGAACACGGAAATATGTTGTATATCCCAGAAGGATATTGGCATTATATGAAATACATTACACCTGGATTTTCTATGAGTTTACGAGCCATTGCTAGAAACCCTAAAAATTTGAGTAAAGCAATTTACAATGTTTTTATTATGCGGCATTACGATAATTTAATGCGTCGAATAAAAGGACAAGCTTGGATTGATAGTAAAAACGAACGAGCGATTATTAATACGCATCGTGCTTTAGGAATTACTTAATCAATTCCCGAACCTTATCATACACTAAAAAACTTTCCCAACCACGGTATAATAAATAATCGGTAAACTTTTTCCGTTTTTTTTGAAGGTTTTTTTCGGAGCTTAGTTGTAAAAAACGTTTTTCTGCAAGGGTATTAAAAGTATTGATATAGTCTTCTTCAGAGATTTCTTTAAGCCCTAAATCAATATTATATTTTGAAATGTCTTTAAATTTTAATTCTCGTACAATCCGTTGTTTCCCCCATTTTTTATGATTAAATTTTCCTCTTGCAAAAGCCTGTGCAACACGTGATTCGTTTAAAAAATCATGTTTTAATAAATGTAAAATGATGAGTTCTTGAGCTTCGGGAATCATTTTCATTTCCCATAGTTTTTGATGCACTTCTTTATGACAACGCTCTTGGTAAGCACAATAACTCTCAAGTCGAGCTTTAGCTTCATCAACGGTATATGATTTTTGGGAGTAGTTGTTCATTTCATTCAAAAATAGTGTAAAGACACGAATTACTCCAATTTACACTAATTAAATATTTTTCTAAAAATTATAAGAATCATAAATCAAAAGTCAAAAAGCCATATATCTTTAAAAAAATTCACAAAAAAACCCTCCATAGCTTTTGCGAAGGAGGGTGTTTTTCAGTTTTATTTTATCGTGTTATCATCTTTATCTACAAAATGATATTCAAGATATGTGTAAGCATCTCTAGGTTGTATTGTTACCCACTTTTTGTACTCCAAAAACCACTTGGTTCGTACCGATGGGAAACCTTTTGTTAAAAAGGCCGCTATAAAAGGATGTGTGTTTAAGGTTATCTTTTTATAGTCTTTTTCTAAAAGGTGTTTTAATTCCTCAGTCATTTTGTTCACCAAAACTATTGGTGCTTCAATCTCGGTATTCTGTCCAGTATTTGGATTTTCTTCCCGAGTTTTAATGTTCATTTCTGGCCGTACGCGTTGTCTGGTTATTTGTATTAAACCAAACTTACTTGGTGGTAAAATTTTGTGTTTTGCTCGATCATCGCTCATTTCTTCACGCATGTGATCGTACAATTTTTTACGATTGGCAGCTGCTGCCATATCGATAAAATCTATCACAATTATACCGCCCATATCTCGTAGGCGTAATTGTCTTGCTACTTCAGTAGCAGCGATTAAGTTTACTTCTAATGCGGTATCCTCTTGATTGTTTGATTTGTTACTTCGGTTACCACTGTTGACGTCAATTACATGTAGTGCTTCAGTATGTTCGATTACTAAGTAAGTTCCCTTACTTCCTGAAACCGTTCTTCCGAAGGCAGTTTTGATTTGACGTTCAATCCCAAATTTTTCATATAAGGGTGTTTTAGAATCATAAAACTTAACAATATTCTCTTTCTTAGGTGCAATTTGTTGCACATAATCTTTAATTTGTAAGTAGAGTGTTTCGTCGTCTATATAAATAGAAGAAAACGAATCGTTAAAGACATCTCTAATAATAGATGCGCCTCTATTTAACTCACTTAACACCTTTGAAGGAAGGTGCGCTCCTCGTAACTTTTTACACATCGCGTTCCAGCGATCCATAAGGCTTTCTAGATCTCTATCGAGTTCAGCTACTTTTTTGCCCTGGGCTACAGTTCGTATAATAACTCCAAATCCTTTAGGTTTTATGCTTGTTACCAAGCGTTTTAACCTGTCTTTTTCTTCTTTAGATTCTATTTTTTGTGAAATAGAAACTCGATCTGAAAAGGGAACCAAAACAATATATCTTCCAGCTATTGAAAGCTCGGAACTAATTCTGGGACCTTTGGTGGAAATGGGTTCTTTTACAATCTGAACCAGTGTTGATTGATTGGACTTCAGTACATGATTTATACCTCCGTTTTTATCAATATCTTTTTCAAATGGGAAATCTTTTAAAGAATAATCTTTAAGTTTACCTGTGCTTACACTTTTAACGAATTTTAAAAGAGAAGCGACTTTAGGACCTAAATCATGATAATGCAAAAAAGCATCTTTTTCATAACCTACATTTACAAATGTAGCATTTAAGCCCGGAACAATTTTTCGGGTTTTGGCGATAAACACATCACCAACCGAAAACTTGTTATCGTCTTCTTCTTTATGTAATTCAATTAGTTTTCCATCTTTTAAAAGGGCAAAATCAACTGACTGCGAACTTGATCTAATAAATAATTCGTAGTTCACGTTTCATTAATTTTTATCCATCACACAATAGTGTGACAAATGGATTAAACAATAATTTATCACAGGTTTTTTGTTATTCCATAATTATTATGGAAAAAACCCGTCGAAATCATTTAGAAAAAACTAAACAATTTCATTTTCAAAGAACATTTTTGATTTTTTAAAACTATAGAAATAAACTATTATTTCTTAGTTTTATGGCGATTAGCACGACTTCTTTTCTTTCTTTTATGAGTTGAAATCTTTGCTCTTTTTCTTTTTTTACCACTTGGCATAGTAATATACTTTTTAAATATCTCGATTTAACGAGAGGGTTATTATTTTACCTTTACATTCGTTTTTACACCTTCAACAAACACTTTTGCAGGTTTGAATGCTGGTATATTATGTGCAGGGATTTTAATTGTTGTATTTTTTGAAATGTTTCTTCCTGTTTTTTCAGCTCTTTTCTTTACGATAAAACTTCCAAAACCTCTTAAATATACATTGTCACCACCTTCTAATGAATTTTTTACTTCGCTCATAAAGGTTTCAACTGTAGCTTGTACATCTCCTTTTTCCATTCCTAATTTGTCTGAAATTTTTGCTACGATATCTGCTTTCGTCATTCTGTTATAATTTTATTATTATTAAATTTTCTTTTTTCAAGACGGCAAATATAAGCATTTAAATTTCAAAAAATCAATCCTTAAACCATTAAAATTTAATTAGATAAAGGTTAAATTCGCCTTATGCCAAAAAGCGCTTCAGAATTCAGTAAAAAACTCATTACGTGGTATTTAGAAAATAAAAGGGATTTACCTTGGAGAACTACCAAGCTACCTTATAATATATGGCTTTCAGAAATTATGCTTCAGCAAACTCGAGTTGCTCAAGGATTACCTTATTATAAGGCGTTTATATCTGAATTTCCAACAATTTTTGACCTAGCAAAAGCTTCCGAAGAAAAAGTATTGAAACTTTGGCAAGGACTTGGTTATTATTCACGTGCTCGGAATTTACATGCTACTGCAAAATATATTTCAGAAGAATTAAATGGCGAATTTCCTTCAACTTACAAAGAATTACTTCAACTTAAAGGTGTGGGAGATTACACTGCTTCTGCCATTGCTTCAATTAGTTTTAATTTACCAACCGCTGTTGTGGACGGAAATGTATATCGTGTTTTAGCAAGAATTTTCGATGTTTCTTCTCCTATAAATAATACTGAAGGAATAAAGG
>JAJRQR010000126.1 GCA_024280145.1 Bacteroidota bacterium | reverse complement strand
TTATTAATATATAAATTACTATAGACAGTAGTAAACGAAAACCTTTTTTTAAATGTTAGCTTGTTTATACTCTCTTGAAAAGGTTGATAGTTCTTTAGGAGAATTTTATCGTTATTAACATCAATATTTATTCTTACGATTCCATCTTTCGAAAAATCATCAAACATTGCAGTATTGCCTATTTTCTCATAATAAAGTCCTAAACAAGAAAGGATATTGTTTTTTAAAACTATTTGTAATTTATCAATATAATATTTGTTGTCTTCTAGTGAAATTTGCTTTTGTCCTTGCTCATTAATTTTAAATAATTCGTAAGTGTAATTAGGTTTTCCTTTAACATTTTCCTTTTTAGAATTAGATTTATAAACTTTCCCTAAAAGAAAAACATTTCCTTGATCATCAAGTTTCATGTTTTGATATTCAAAAAGCACCTCTTGAATTTTATTTACTGCTTGAATTTCTTCCAAAACATGTTCGTAAATTTTCTCAAATTTCTCGTTAAAGACTACCACTAAAAAACTATCTAATTTGTTTTTATCTTTAATAAATAAGGTAATCGCAGTATACTTTTTATTATTTGATGTAACTACTTCTCCAAATTTATATTCTTTATAAAGGGTAAATTCAAGCTCCTTCCTAATACCAAAATGATCATATCTTTTAAGCTTATCTCTATCTATTAAAAAGATTTCTTTTTCAGTGAAATCAAAATTTTCTTTATTTGATGTCAATGTTACAAACGCGTATTTTTTTTCTTTTTGAAGGTATTTAAATTGTAATAAAATAACTTCCGAATCATTTATATAAATACCTCTTAATTCACTTTTGTTTACTTTAATTTCAACCCTTTTTATTAAAATTAAATCTTTATCGTAACGCTCTATGTAGTAACCTAATGGTGAGGCGACTGACTTATGATAATTCCGAACTAAAAAGATATCTCCGTTGGCGTCTTCTTTTGAAAACAGTAGTGTTGTTTTATATTTTTCATTTGCAAAAACTTTACTTCTAATAATTTTAAAATTGGGTTCTTGTGCTTTTATCCCAATAGAAATGAATAAAAAGCCTATAAGCAAGTAGTATTTCATATTAATTTTGGTTTATTTTTTTATTTCCCAGGAAAATCAGCTCGTCTTTTTTCTAAAAATGCAGTAGTTCCTTCTTTAAAATCGGCCGTTCCAAAACATTTCCCAAACTGACTTATTTCGGCATTAAAACCATTTTCACCCGCTTCAAAACCGGCATTGATTGCACAAATTGCTGCAGCAATGGCAACCGAAGAATTTCGCATAATTTTTGAAGCAATTTTTTCTACTAAAGGCATTAGTTCTTCTTGTGAAGTAACGTGATTGACTAAACCATAATTTTTAGCCGTTTGTGCATCGATCATTCCTGCGGTCATAATTAGTTCCATCGCGCGTCCTTTTCCTATTAATTGAGGTAATCTTTGGGTTCCTCCATATCCTGGAATGACACCTAAAGACACTTCTGGCAATCCCATTTTGGCATTATCACTGGCTATTCTAAAATGTGCAGCCATTGCTAATTCTAATCCGCCACCCAATGCAAAACCATTTACAGCTGCAATTACAGGAGTAGCTAAATTGGCAACATAATCAAATAATAATGCTTGTCCTTCTGAAGCTAAGTCACTTCCTTCACTAACTGAATAATCTGCAAATTCGCTAATATCTGCTCCTGCAACAAATGCTTTTTCTCCACTTCCAGTGATGATAATTACTTTGGTTTTTTTGTCTTCATCGGCAACTTTAAAAGCTTGGTGTAGCTCATTGATGGTTTCACGATTTAACGCGTTTAGTTTTGAAGGTCTGTTAATAGAAATGGTTGTTAAACCTTTATTTGTTTCTGAAAGTATGTTGTTGTAGTTCATGATTCTAAAATATTAATTTGTAGCACAGAGAGAAATAGAGTCTCAGCGGTTTTATTCGAAATAAATTTCAAAAACAAAGCTACAAAAATCAGGCTTATTTTATGGGTATTCTTACGGTAAATACCGTTCCTTTTTCTTCAGTAGAAGTGAAACTAATAGTCCCTCCAAAAGTTTCAACTATATTTTTTACCATTGCTAATCCTAATCCCATTCCACTGTTTTTTGTGGTGAATTTTGGTTCAAAAACTTTTGATTTATGTTCTTCTGTAATTCCTATTCCATTATCTGAAACTGTAATAGAAACAAAATTATTTTCATCAAAAACAGCCACTTCAATTTTAGGGCTTTCAGGGCTTTTTTCGTGAATTGCTTGTATACTATTTTTAACCAAATTAGTAATCACTCGTATGAGTTGGGTACGGTCAAAATTTAATATTATTTCTTCTTTTTCCGAAGAAAAATAAATATAATTCTCATTAAAAATATCTAAAGAAAGCTTTGTAATCTTAACTATATTAAGACTTTCGTCTTTTTGAGCTGGCATTTGCGCATACGTCGAAAATGCTGAAGCAATCGAGCTCATGGTATCGATTTGCTGAATTAAACTATGAGTATATTCTTTCATTTTTTGAACTATATTTGGATCTGTTGGATCAAATTTTCGTTCAAAACTTTGTACGGTTAAACGCATTGGTGTCAAGGGATTTTTAATCTCATGTGCCACTTGTTTTGCCATTTCGCGCCAAGCTGCCTCACGCTCACTAGTTGCCAATTGTGCAGCACTACTTTCCAACTCATCAATCATTTCGTTATAAGCATTTACAAGCGTAGAAATTTCATGAGATTTAACAGGGATTAAAATCTTTTTGTTCCGTTTGTCCAACCTTGTTTCTTTAATTTTTTCGGAAATAGTATTAAGCGATCTAGTAATGTATTTGGAAAGAAAATAGGCTAATAATATGGCGCTTATTAGCATAAAAATATAAGCAACACCTAGCCTTCCTAAATATTCTTTTAACTCTTTGTTTAAAAATTCATCGTCTTCAAAATAGGGAAGGTTTAGAATTGCAATGGGTTTAAAATGAGAATCGTTGATGTATGTATAGGAAGATTGATATTCAAAATCACCTTCTTTAAATTTTTCAACAAAATGTTTGTCGTTGGAGCCTTTTAACCCTTGTAAAGAAACCTTTGAAATTCTACCTCGTGTGGAGTCTTTTAAGAAAGATGCCTTTGAGGAAATTAGTAGTTTTCCTTCTAAATCGTATAAAAATATTTCGAGTTTATGAATGTCTTTTATTTCATAAATCTTATTTCTGAATATCAAAGGAATTTTATCCGTTTCAATAGGATAAGT
>JAJRQR010000125.1 GCA_024280145.1 Bacteroidota bacterium | reverse complement strand
CACCAATAAATGTAATTAGGGATCCAAGTGTTATCAACTTAGTAATTACAGCTGGTCCACAATGTTTTATTTCTTTAAGTTTTAAGGTTAATCCTCCTTCAAAAAGAATAATACTTATAGAAAGTGAAACAAAATAATACAGATTTTTTCCTGCAAAAAGTCCTTTGTTTCCATTCCAAACGGGCTCTATCCATTTGCTGCCATCTGACGATAAAAATTCAGCCGAAATAGGTCCCACAATTAAACCAATAAGAATAAGTGGAAGTATGGACGGAATTTTAATTCGCCAAGCTAGCCATTGCGCCAAGATTCCTAAT
The DNA here is from genome assembly GCA_024280145.1 of Bacteroidota bacterium. GTDB lineage: Bacteria > Bacteroidota > Bacteroidia > Flavobacteriales > Flavobacteriaceae > Marifrigoribacter. The sequence continues at coordinate 22,097 of JAJRQR010000125.1, read as the reverse complement.
ATGATAATGCCTCCTAATTCTAACACAGGTCTAATTTTTGTGTAAAATACTAAATAAAATTATATAACGATTGAAGATTATTTTTCTTTATTTTTAAAAACTTATAGAAAGCTTGACCCCGTTATTCAACGGGCTTAGTTCAAAAGCAGTTTTAAATTCGTTTTACAAACTCTTCAAAATTGAGTTTCACTAAAAATGGTTTTTATATATTTAGAAAAAATTAACGACCAAAAATTAAATGGATTACAAATTTATTATTCTTTTAATAGGATTTGCTATTGTTGCCATTGCTGGTAATCAGATTGCGAAAGTATTTCAGAAATTAAAGTTTCCATTAATCACTGGGTTAATAATAACAGGAATCATTGCAGGTTCTTCCCTTTTAAAATTTATTCCTGCTAAAACACTCCCTGAATTAAGTTTTCTAAACGATCTCGCTTTAGCAATTATTGCTTTTTCTGCGGGTTCTGAATTGTATTTAAAAGAACTAAGAAGTAGAATTAACAGCATCAAATGGATGACCATTGGACAGCTAACCATTACCTTTATTGTGAGTTCGATAGTAATTTTTTATGCTTCTGATTATATTCCTTTTATGAAGGAATTATCTTCTAATGTAAAAATGATTATTGCTGTTTTATTTGGAGTCATATTTGTAGCGCGTTCTCCTTCTTCTGCAATTGCAGTGATTAACGAACTTCGTGCCAACGGCCCTTTTACCAAAACTTCTATGGGAGTTACCGTGGTAAAAGACGTGTTGGTAATTGTTTTGTTTGCTATCTGTTTTGCTGTTGCAAAAGCAGTGATTAATGAGGGTGGAGAATTAGGATTTACCTTCTTATTATTTTTATTAATTGAATTGGTTTTATCCTTCGCTCTCGGAATAGTTTTAGGTAAAATACTTCAGGTTCCTTTGTCCTTAAAGTTTAGTGAGCCTATTAAAGGGTTATTCATTATTGGTTTGGGGTTTGGAGCTTATGTTTTTGCAACTTTCGTTAGAGAACACACCGAAGTTTTTTTTAATCACGAGATTATTCTAGAACCTTTGTTAATCTGTATTATCGCAAGTTTTTATATTACCAACTATACCAAAAATAGGATTGAATTTATCAATTTACTTGAAAAAATAAGCCCGACGATATATATTATTTTCTTTACTCTTACGGGCGCTTCTCTTTCGCTTCAAACATTAGTAGAAGTATTTTGGATTGCATTAGCATTATTTGTATTGCGATTAATCACGATGGTTTTAGGAGGAATCTTTGGAGTGGTTGCTGCAAAAGATGATAAAAGATACACCTTTATTTCGTGGATGCCCTATGTAACTCAAGCAGGAGTTGCCCTTGGTTTAACAACGATTATTGCTGCGGAATTTCCAGAATGGGGTTATGAGTTTCAGACCATTATTATTGCCATCATTGTGATTAATCAATTAATAGGTCCTCCTCTTTTTAAATACGCCATTAATTTGGTGGGAGAAAGTCATTTAAAACATAAAACTCCAGAATATGATGGAGTTAGAGATGCAGTGATTTTTGGTTTAGAAAGTCAAGCGATTGCTCTAGCAGGTTCTTTAAAAAGTCACGGTTGGACTCCAAAAATTGTAGCTGTTACCAACGAAAAAGTAGATAATCCCAATGATATTCCAGTGGTTTGTATTCGGGATATTTCATTAAAATCTATCGAATCGCTTCATCTTGCAAATGCAGAAGCCATTGTTTGTTTAATGTCTGATAAAGAAAATTTCGACATTTCAGAATTGGTTTATGAACACGTAGGTACAAAGGATATTATTGTTCGTTATAATGGATCGAGGCATTTCTTAGAAAAATTCAAAGAACTTGGGGTTCGGATTATGGATCCTTCTTCAGCAATGATAAATCTGCTGGATCATTTTGTACGCTCTCCAAATGCAACTTCAATTTTACTTGGATTGGATACTACGCAAGATTCTATAGATGTTGAAATTAGAAACAAAGATATTCACGGTATGACTTTACGCGATTTACGTTTCCCAACAGACGTAATTGTACTTTCTGTAGTTCGAAAAGAACAGGTAATAATTTCGCACGGATATACTAGATTACGTCTTGGTGATATCGTAACTTTGGTGGGAACTTTTGAAAGTTTAGAAAACATACGATTTAAACTAGAATCTTAATAAAATCACAAGGTTTTGCCACTATCCTACCTATTAATTACCTTTGCAAGCTTATGAAATTATACCCTATTGAAGCGGGAAACTTTAAACTAGATGGAGGCGCCATGTTTGGTGTTGTTCCGAAGTCTCTTTGGTCTCGTACAAATCCTGCTGATAGCAACAATATGATTGATATTGCAGCGCGGTGTCTGCTTATTGAAAACGGAAACAGACTTACACTTATTGATGCGGGAATGGGCAATAAACAATCCGATAAATTTTTTGGTTATTACTTTCCTTGGGGAGATTTTACTTTAGAAAATTCTTTGAAAAAACATGGATTTCATAAAGACGATATCACCGATGTTTTTCTAACTCATTTGCATTTTGATCATTGTGGCGGAGCGGTTCAGTGGAATGAAAAACGAACAGGCTACGAACCCACCTTCAAAAATGCTAACTATTGGAGCAACGAACGTCATTGGAATTGGGCAACAAAACCCAACCGGAGAGAAAAAGCTTCTTTTTTAACTGAAAACATTTTGCCGATGCAAGAAAGCGGTCAGTTAAAATTTGTAGCAGATCCTGAAGCTTGTTTTGCAGAAGCAAACGAATTGGATTTCGGAATTTTCTTCGCCGATGGTCACACCGAAAAACAAATGATTCCACACATAGATTACAAAGGAAAAAAGGTGGTGTTTATGGCTGATTTATTACCCACTGCTGGACATTTACCACTTCCATTTGTAATGGGATATGATACTAGACCTTTATTAACCATGCCTGAAAAAGAGAAATTTCTTAATATGGCAGCCGATCATAATTACTATTTATTTTTAGAGCACGATGCTCACAATCCAATTATAACTGTAAAACACACGGAAAAAGGGGTTCGCCTCAACGAGTGTTTTACTATTGATGAATTTTTTAATTAAACAAAAATGAAAATTTTAAAACCCTTATTTTTTGCAGCATCATCTGCATTTATTTTAGCAAGTTGTGGTAGCAGTATTGCTCCTATTGAGTTAGCGCCAATTACAAACAACGATTCTCAACCTTCAAAAAAAGGTGATTTAAGTGACGACCAATTAAAAACTTGGAGTTACGCAGATTTAGCGACAGATACCATTCCAGGAATGAGTGTGAATAAAGCTTATACCGAAATCCTTTCAACCCTAGAAGGAAAAGCAACCAACGTAATTGTTGCGGTGATTGATAGTGGAGTTGATATTGAACACGAAGACCTTAAAGATGTAATTTGGGTGAACACTAAGGAAACTCCAAACAACGGAATTGATGATGATAAAAACGGATATATTGATGATATTCATGGATGGAATTTCTTAGGAGATATCGTTGGGGAAAATCTTGAATTTACACGTATCGTAAGAAGATATGACGATAAATTTTATGGAAAAGAAGCTTCAGGTATAAGCGCAGAAGATAAAGAAGCTTTCAAATTATATCAAAAATCAAAAGCTGAATACGATAAAAAATATGCTGCTTCGGCTGGAAATAAAGAGCGTTATGACGGAATGTTAGCTTCCGTTTCAGAAGCACACAAAGCAATATCTGCTAAATTAGGAAAAGAAGATTATACAGCAGCAGATTTAAAAACAATTGCAAATCCTACTGAAAAAGAACAAGAACAAATAGGTGTTTTAACTCAGATGCTTGCTTATGAAAGTACGATTCCTGGTTTAATTAAGCAGTTAGAAGGTGGTATTGAATATTTCAGTAGTCAATTAAAAAACCATTACAATACAGATACGGATTTTAGAGGTGTTTTAAATGATGATCCTTACGATATTACAGATGCTTACTACGGTAATAATGATGTTGATGGACCAACAGAAGACAAAGAGGATGTATTACACGGAACTCACGTTGCAGGAATTATTGCAGCAAAAAGAGGAAACGGAATTGGAATGGACGGAGTTGCAAGCAATGTTGAAATTATGGTGGTAAGAGCAGTACCCGATGGTGATGAGTATGATAAAGATGTGGCTTTAGCAATCCGTTATGCAGTAGATAATGGAGCAAAAGTAATTAATACTAGCTTCGGAAAAGCATATTCTCAAAACCCGGAATGGGTTTGGGATGCTATTGAATACGCAGGAAAACACGATGTTTTAATTGTAAATGCAGCTGGAAATGACGGTGTGGATTTAGATGTAATTCAAAGTTACCCAAGTGATCAACTAGGAACTGGTGAAGAAATTAGCGATAACTTTATTACTATTGGAGCGTTAAATTACGAATATGGAAAAGATATGGTTGCTACGTTCTCTAACTACGGAGCTACAAGTGTTGATGTGTTTTCTCCTGGAGTAAAAATTTGGTCAACAATTCAATTAAGTCAGTATAAATATTTACAAGGAACCTCAATGGCATCTCTAAATGTTGCTGGTGTTGCTGCAGTAATTCGTTCTTATTTTCCAAAATTATCTGCTGCTCAAGTAAAGCAAATTTTAATGGATAGTGGAGTAACTTCAACAGCAAATGTTGTTTTAGGAGGAGAAGAATCTAATGTAAAACCATTCAATACCATTACTACATCTGGGAAAATGGTGAATCTATACAACGCCTTAATTATGGCAAGTAAAATGTAATTAATAAAATTATGAAGTTAGTTTTAAACAGCCTTTTCGTACTTTTTGTATTTGTTGCTTCGGCACAAAACAATACGAGTTATTGGCAACAAAAAGTAGATTATAAGATGGAAATCGATATGAATGTCGAAACCCATCAATACAAAGGAAGTCAAGAACTAACCTATACAAACAACTCACCCGATACATTGTATCGGGTGTTTTACCATTTGTACTTTAATGCTTTTCAGCCAGGAAGTGAAATGGATGTAAGGTCCTTAACCATCGCCGATCCAGACCGAAGAGTGGGCGATCGTATTTCAAAATTAAGCCCTTCAGAAATTGGATACACCAAACCCTCTTCTTTAACTCAAGATGGTAAAAAATTAAAATATGAAGTAGTCGGAACCGTTTTAGAAGTGGAATTAAACACTCCTATTCTCCCAAATTCTTCCACCGTTTTTAATATGAAATGGGATGCGCAAGTTCCGCTTCAGATTAGACGTTCTGGTCGTGATAATGCGGAAGAAGTAAAGTATTCTATGACACAATGGTACCCAAAAATGGCAGAATATGATTTTCAAGGTTGGCACGCAGACCCTTATATCGCACGTGAATTTCACGGAGTTTGGGGAAATTTTGAGGTAGAAATTAAATTGGATGAAAACTATATTATTGGAGGTACTGGCTATCTTCAAAATGGAGATAAAGAAGGTCTTGGTGAAAAATCGAAACGCAAAACCAGAACTTGGGTTTTTAAAGCTTCAAATGTTCATGATTTTACTTGGGTGGCAGATGATAATTTTCTACACGATGCTTATGAAGGACCTAATGGAGTAACTTTAAATTTTTACTATAAAAATAATCCGAAAATTATTGAAAACTGGAAACAGCTTCAGCCAAAAACAGCCGAAATAATGGCCTATTACAACCAACATATAGGTAACTATCCTTACAAGCAATATTCGGTAATACAAGGAGGAGATGGAGGCATGGAATACGCAATGTGTACCTTAATTACTGGAAATCGTAAACTAGGAAGCCTAATTGGTGTTACTGCTCACGAAATGGCACATACTTGGTTTCAATTTTTATTAGCAACTAATGAAAGCAAGCATGAATGGATGGACGAAGGGTTTACTTCGTACATTTCAGATTTAGCAATGGTTGAAGTAACGAATAAAGAAACTGAAAACCCTTTTGAAGGTTCTTACCGAAACTATGCCTATTTAGCTAAAAGCGGAAACGAACAACCATTATCTACTCACGCAGATCGATATGTTCTCAACCAAAGTTATGGGATTGCAGCATACAGCAAAGGCGAGGTTTTTTTAGCCCAATTAAGTTATATTATTGGGAAAGAAAATTTAGAAAAAACACTCAAACGTTACTTTAAAGATTGGGCGTTTAAACATCCAACTCCCAATGATTTTATTCGAGTTGCAGAAAAGGTTTCGGGAGCGGAATTAGATTGGTATTTAACCGATTGGACACAAACTACCAATACCATAGATTACAGCATTAAAGGAGAAGTAATTGAAGGAAATAAAACTAAAATTTCACTTAAAAGAATTGGATTAATGCCAATGCCAATTGAGATTGGAGTTAAATATGAAGACGGTACAAAAGAGCTATTTTACATTCCTTTACAAATGATGCGTATGAATAAGCCTAATCCTTTTCCTAAAAAGAAATGGACCGTTTTAAAAGACTGGGCTTGGGCATATCCAACTTATGAGTTTGTGATAGATAATGGTAAAAAGGTAAAAAATGTAACTATTGATCCTTTCCGATTAATGGCAGATATTAATATTGAAAACAATAGTTTTATAGTAGAGTAATTTTTATTCATAAAATATTTAATAAACCTGCTAGATTGTAATTATTTAGCAGGTTTTTATTGTTTTAGAAAAGCTGTAAAATTCCCTTCATATAACCTTGGAGGAACTTTTAAGTTAAGCTTTTCTTGTTGTTTTACATCTTCCCAAATTAAACGAACGCCTAAATCTTTATTCATATCATACGAATCGTATCTAGAAGTAATTATTGCATAAATATAATTTTTATCAAGGGGCGTATCTCTGTAAAATTTTAAAACAGAACCAATAATAAAGAAAAAATTCTCGTTGCAATCTGCTGTGATGCTATGGCAATAAAAAACAGGTGGTGATTGTTCATTGTAATCAGCTAAATGCTCTAAAGTAATGTCTTTGTCCATTAATATTTGTTTTTTAACTAATAGGTAAGCTTCGTTAGTTAGTGGAAAATACAAACTATGACCTGCATAATTTCCTAGCTCGTCTGTCACTAATAAGTTAAGTTCTGGTAGTAACCTAATGGCTTCTCGAATTACTAATTTTGAAATGTTTTTTAGAGAATCTTTTTGTGCTAAAGTATATTTAATAATAAGATCAATGTCTTTTTCGGTTTCAATTGGGTGAATTTTATCATTGATATAATCAATACTTTTTTTAATCCAATTGATATCTGGAAGTGTATTGGTTAAAAGAGAAAGTGAGTATTTTCTTAATTCAAAATCATAATACGTTGGAATGGGATAAGAAGTGTTTAAATTACGAATCACTTGATAAGGAATAAAAGTAATATCTACCATTTCCTCTTCTTTGTCAGATTTTAAAAGGGTTTGGTTTTTTTCCCAACGTAAAATAGTACGAACATCTACATCAAAACTTGAAGCTAAATCAGTTTGTGAAACATCGTTTAACTCTCTGTAATCTATAAGGAGCTCTCCAATAGAAATGTATTTTTTCATGAATGGTGAAGTTAGTTGGTATAAAATTAACACTTTTTTATCACAACCGGACATTGCATGTCATATAGCACACTAATTTCTCGCAATACTTTTGTGCAAAATTAGAAAATATGATACGTAAAAATTTACTCTTATTAGAATACATGGTTATAAAGCGAATTGAAAAGGACACTATTCGTCTTGAGGCAATTCGTTCTATTAATAAGCTATTAACAGAAGCAAACATAGAACTAGACAAGATTATAAATAAAAATAAAATTGAATTATTAGAAACATTAGTAGCTATAAAAGGAAAACCTTTAAGCTATTCTGAAACCGAATTAATTGAAGAAATATTTAATATTAATGAGCAATGAAAATTTTTGAAAATACAATTAGAATGATACAAACAAAGCTCCTATTAATCGAATATGCTACCGTAAATGATACAGACCAAAATCATTGGAAACTAGCAGCTATTAGAAGTATAAGAAACCTACTATTAGAATTAGATCTTAACGCAGAAATTGTGCCTACAAGCAATTTAGGTAAATTAAAAAGTTTACTTATTTCTTTAAAAGGTGATCAACTTTCTAAAGACGAAGCGAAACTTTTAGAAGAATTAGTGGTGATTTAAACTAATGAATAAAATTTAAAAAAGATGAAAATTAACTATAGACTAGAGGTTGAATACCAAGTTTTTGAAAAGGAAGGAAAAACATTTTTCGACACAAAAAGTTATGTTTTTAATGCTGAAAATTCTTTAGAAAATAGAAAAAAGGCAATTGCAAAATATGCAAGTTTTCGACATGTTTTTGAACTTGCTTCAAACACAACCAACGACATAAAGTTATCGGTAACCGAAGTGATTAATAAAACAGAAAAAGGCTTTAAAATTCCTTTTATGAATATTTATTATTCTACTGAAGAGTTTAGTTCAAAAAATACAGGAACCGTTTTGTTTGGAGGTTATTTAAATGAGTTTAACGAACGAATAACGGAGCTAGAACAAGAACGTAAACGCTATGAAGAATTAGAAATAAACGGACTTAAAACGGAAGTATTTGAAGATTTTAAAGGGCGTTCTTATAAGGTAATCAATAACAGCCCTTTTACAGAAGAAGATTTTTGCAAATTTAAAAATGGATATTCTCTAGAAAGCAACTTTGTAAAATGTTAAAGTTTTCCTTAGGACATGCGATGTCATATAACGCATAAAACATCCAGCGTACATTTGTGCTATAATTGTTAATAGATTGTTTAGTTAGTTGTGTAGGTCTAGTTAACCTACTTAATACCCCCAATTATTGAGTGAAACGGACGCTTTTACACGTCCGTTTTTTTATACTTTGTTTTTGAAAACTTCGGTTTATTATTTCTTATTTTTACAAAAAATAAATCCATTATGAAAAAAATCATTGCCATTATTGTACTTGCCTTATTTGTAAATACAATTACGGCTCAAAAAATGTCGCCTTATAAAATTTATAATGCAAAAGGAAAGCAAGTATCCTATAAAAAAATGATGAAAACCTTGGCTAAAAAAGACATTGTGCTTTTTGGTGAACTTCATAACAATGCAATCGCACATTGGTTGCAATACGAAGCTACTAATGAACTTCACAAAACTAGAAAAATGATTTTGGGAGCAGAAATGATGGAAGCAGATAACCAAGACGAGCTCAACAGTTATTTAAAAGGAGAAATTGACGCTAAAAAACTAGATACCATCGCTCGACTTTGGCCTAATTACGATACCGATTATGCACCATTAATCAATTTTGCAAAAGACAATAATTTGCCTTTTATAGCGACCAATATTCCAAGGCGATTTGCAAGTAAAGTTTTTAAAGGCGGTTTTGAAGCCTTAGATTCTTTATCTGTAGAAGAAAAAACGTGGGTCGCTCCTTTGCCAATAACTTTTGATGCAAACCTTCCAACTTATAAGGAAATTTTAGTAATGATGGGCGAACACGGAGCTCCAGAGTTGGTAATGGCTCAAGCAAGTAAAGATGCAACGATGGCGTATTTTATTCTAAAAAATTATACTTCAGGTAGTTTATTTATTCATTATAACGGTGCTTTTCATTCCGATAAATACGAAGGAATTTTATGGTATCTTAAACAAGATCAACCTAATTTAAACTACGGAACTCTTTCTACCGTTTCTCAAGATGACATTAACACACTTGAAAAAGAAAACTTCGGAAAAGCAGATTTCACCATTGTGGTAGATAGTAATATGACGGACACTTATTAACTAAATTATTATTATTTTGGCTAACTAATAATTATCTTGTATTTTTATAAGACTATTTTGTCTTGTATATGAAGCCTTTATTATTAGTTGGATTGTTTGTCTTATTAATTCCAAATTATACCTTTGCTCAGGTAGATTCTTTAAACACAAAAAAACTAACATTTACAGGCGAGTTTAGGTTTAGAATTGAACAAGATTGGAATACCAAAAAATCAGACGAAACTTATTATGATGATCGTTCTCGATTGCGTTATCGGTTGCGGTTTGGAGCTACCTATCAATTTAATGAATGGGCTGAATTTGGAACAAGCATTAGAACAGGTTATCGCGAAAAACAACAAGACCCTCAGCTTACATTAGGAGATGGTTTTAACGAATTTGGAACAGTCCCTTTGGGTTTTGAAAAACTATATTTTAAAACAAAATACAAGAAGTTTTCTGGCTGGCTAGGAAAAAATACTTTCCCTTTTAAAAAGCAAAACGAATTATTTTGGAGCGATAATGTCTATCCCGAAGGTGTTTTTGTAAGTGTGAATTTTAAAAACGATACTCCTTTATTAGAAAATTTAAAAATCAATACAGGGCATTTTATTATGCTTTCATCTGGTGCAAATTTCAGTCAAGATCAATATTTTCAAGGAATTCAAGTAGTTACAAATCATTTTAAAAACCGATTAACATTATTTCCTTCGTTTTACTATTTCAATAAAATGCCAAATATTCCTGACGGAAACGAAGCATTTTATTTAGACTATTCCTTATTTCATTTAGGTTCAGTAATTACTATTTCTGAAAAGCCATTTATAAAAGCTGAAATAGATTAGTACCATAATTTTGCAAACTTTAATCAAAACGATTCTATTACACAACAATTCAAAAATCAAAAAAATGGAATTGTTGCTTCCTTAGGAATTGGAAAACTTAAAAATCGTGGTGATTGGAAAGTTTCCACCACTTTTACTTATTTAGAAAAATATGCGATTGTCGATTTTTTAGCACAAAACGATTGGACTCGTTGGGATTATTCCTCTCAAGGTTCTCCCGATGGAAGGTTGAGTAATTTTAAAGGTTTAGAACTATTTGTTGGCTATTTAATAAGGAAAAACTTTAAAATAAATGCTCGGTTTTTTATGGTGGAACAGTTAGTGCCTTTTGGAATTTCAAAAGAAACGGGAAATAGGGTTCGCTTAGATTTAGATATTGGCTTTTAGTCTTTCAGATTTCTTACATTTACCGCTATGAATTTCCGTTTTCCAAAATCTGAAAAACTTAAAAGCCGAAAAACCATCGAACTTCTTTTTGAAGAAGGAAAATCGGTTACAAAATTCCCTATAAAAGTATTTTTTCTTCCTGTTGAAAATACTGAAAACAACCAAGCAGGATTTGCAGTTCCAAAAAGAAATTTTAAAAATGCCGTTGACCGAAATCGCATAAAAAGACAACTTCGGGAAGCATACCGACTTCAAAAACATTTGTTAAAAAATGAGAGTGGTCTAAAGTTTGCAATCTTCTTTTTATATATTGGTAAGGAAAAATTGCCCTATTCAAAAATTGAAACCGCAATGGAGTCCTTAATTAAAAAACTTTAGGATGAAAAAACTTGGAATTTTATTGGTGTTCGGAATTTTATTGGCTTGTAATGAAAATGAATCAGGTAAAGGAATAAGCTTAGGGGCTTTTGAATATGATGATGCCGAAAGCAGGTATACGCCTCCTGCTCCATCACCTGCTGCAGAAACATACGAACTAAAGGAAACAATTATTGAAAGTCCAGAATATGACGACGCTCCTGTAATTCAAGAACAAAAAATAATTAAAACCGCTAATCTTACTTTTGAAACCAAAGAAATTGCGAAAACACATCAAAAAATTGTAAGCCTCGCAAGGCAATACAGCGGTTTTATTCAAAATGATAATTCAGGGAAAGATTACGGTCGAGAATATATTCGGATGACAGTTAGAGTACCTTCCGAAAAGTTCGATGCTTTCTTAGAGGGTATTTCTGAAGGTGTTAGTTATTTTGATCAGAAGCAAATTTCTCAAAAAGATGTTACCGAAGAATTTGTAGATATCAACGCCCGTTTAAAAGCAAAACGTAAACTTGAAAACAGATATTTAGAACTGCTTCAAAAAGCAAAAAATGTAAAGGAAATGTTAGAAATTGAACGCAACCTTTCCATTATTAGAGAAGAAATTGAAGCCAAAGAAGGGCGTTTAAAATTCCTTCAAAACAAAGTATCCTTAAGCACCTTTTATATGGAGTTTTATAAAACTTCAGAGGTTAAAAGCGAAACTATTTCTTATGGTCAAAAAATTAGCAATGCCTTAAAAGGGGGTTGGAACGGAATCTCTGTTTTCTTCCTTGGAATACTCTATTTATGGCCATTTATTATCCTTCTTTTTATAGGTGTATTTTTAATTAGAAGGTATCTTAAAAAACGAAAAAACAAATGAAAAAGAAACTATTAGTTCCAATAATAGCAATAGTTATTGCATTTACAACCCTAAGTTTTAAAGGTGACTTTTTTGAAATCGCCAAACAAATAGAAATATTTACCACGCTTTTTAAAGAGTTAAACATGAATTATGTAGATGAAACTACTCCTTCAGATTTAATGAATAAAGCTATTAAAGGAATGTTAGCAGACTTAGATCCTTACACGGTTTATTGGAACGAACAAGAGGTAGAAGATGCTAGAATTAACAATTCCGGAATGTATACGGGCATTGGTGCAACGGTACGAAATAAAGGTGATAAAATGATTATCATCGAGCCTTTTAAAGATTTTCCTGCGGATAAAGCGGGATTAAAATCGGGAGATCAAATTTTAAAAATTGGAGATATAACATTGTCTGATTTTGAAGGTGACGCTTCAGAATTATTAAAAGGAGCTTCCGATTCTGAAATTAAGATTTCATATTTACGTCAAGGAAAAACAGAAACTACTACTTTAACTCGTGGTGCGATTGATGTTCATGCAGTTCCTTTTTATAAACTGATAAACGAGAATGTTGGCTATATTGTTTTGTCAAAATTCAATCGTAAAACAACCCTCGAAACCAAAGCTGCTTTAGAAGATTTAAAAAGTCAAGGAGCCACAAAAATCATTCTAGATTTACGAGGAAATCCAGGAGGTTTACTTAATGAAGCAATTAATATTGTCAATCTTTTTGTGCCAAAAGGAGAGTCGATTGTAACCACAAAATCGGTAATAAAAAAATACAATAAAACCTATAAAACACAAAAAGCACCAATTGATACTGAAATTCCTTTGGTGGTTTTGGTGAATGGTCGCAGTGCTTCAGCAAGTGAGATTGTTTCTGGCGGATTACAAGATTTAGATCGTGCGGTAATTATTGGTGCTCGTAGTTTTGGAAAAGGATTGGTACAGCGACCAAAACCACTTACCTACGGAACGCAATTGAAAGTAACTATTTCTCGATATTATACACCAAGTGGACGTTGTATTCAAGCTTTAGATTATTGGAATCGGGATGAAAATGGAGATCCTGTTCGGGTGGAAGCAAAGGAATATAATGCCTTTAAAACCAAAGGCGGAAGAACGGTTTACGACGGTGGAGGTATTATGCCAGATATTGAATTGGAATCGGGGAAATTCAGTCCAATTACCACAGCATTATTAAAAGACCAAGCAATTTTTGATTTTGCAACCGATTATTATTATTCACATTCTGTAGAAAATTGGAATGATTTTTCTTTTACTGAAAGTGATTTCCAAAAGTTTTTAAGTTTTTTAAAATCTAATAATTTTGAATACGAAACTGAAACTGAAAAGGAGTTTGAAGGTGCCCTTAGGAAAGCAAAAACCGAAAAATTAGACAAAGAAATTTTAGCGAGTTATAAACAATTAATGAACTCGGTAGATCAAGCAAAAGAAAAGGCTTTGGTTGAAAAGAAAGCAGAAATTATAACGCTAATTAGCGATGAAATTTTAAAACGTTATTTTTATCGTGACGGAATGTATAATTATCACATCATAAACAGCCCAGAAATTTTGGAAGCGGTATCTTTATTGAATAATGAAAATAAATATAATAAGATTTTAAGATAAATTATGAGTGATTTTGTTTCCTTTTTCGAACACCTTCCAACTTGGTTTAAAGGGGTTTGGGCACTATCATTCATCACTTTTTTTGGATAATTGAAGGATATTATTCTTTCTATTTACAGCCTTATAAAAAATGGAAACATGCAAAAACCAATTTTATTTTATTACTCTTGGTTTTAGTTATCAACTCCATTTTTGGGATTATTCTTCTAAAAGTAGATACTTGGTTAGGTACTTCAAATTTTGGATTATTAAATATGTTTGAGGCATCGCTTTGGGTGAAGCTTTTAATTTCAATTTTAGTGTTGGATTTTACCTCACAATATTTTGTTCATTTTTTATTACATAAAGTTCGGTGGATGTGGCGATTACACATCGTTCATCACACCGATAAACACGTGGATGTCACCACAGGAACTCGGCATCATCCTTTAGATTTTTTAATTCGAGAAACTTTTGCTTTATGTGTGGTGATTTTAATGGGAATGCCTATTTCGTTTTACTTTTTGTATCGTATGATTACCATTCCGTTTACTTATTTTAATCACGCAGATATTTCATTACCTCTGTGGTTAGATAAAGGCTTGAGTTATGTAATTGTATCACCAAATATGCATAAATTTCATCATCATCATGAACTTCCTTGGACCGATAGTAACTACGGAAATATACTCTCTATCTGGGATCGAATTTTCGGAACGTTTACCTATGGCGATCCTTCAAAAATTGTATATGGATTGGATTCTTCCAATCATACCGATGATGAAGATGTGCTGTTTCAATTGGGTATTCCGTTTAGTAAAGAAGTAAAATCTATTGAAGAATAAGCTCTAACAGGGCTAGGGTTTCTCTGTAACTTTTGTAACCGGTATTAAAATATGTTTCGTTTAACTTTGCTGAAGGAAGATAACATTTAAATAAAAATATTATGAGTTATTATTTTAATAAAGTGATCAGCACTAAAAATTTTGATGAAGCGATTGAACAAGTAACTGCTGCATTGAAAGTAGAAGGGTTTGGAGTGTTAACAGATATCAATATTCAAAAAGCCTTTAAAGAAAAAATTGATGTTGATTTTAAAAAATATAGAATTTTAGGTGCTTGTAACCCTGGTTATGCACATAAAGCGTTGTTGGCTGAAGATAAAATTGGTGTTTTCTTGCCTTGTAACGTAATAGTTGAAGAACATGAAAATGGTGATATTGAAGTTTCTACCGTAGATCCAATAGCATCAATGAGTTCTATTGAAAATGAGAATTTAGGTGAATTTGCAACAGAGGTTCAGGCAAAAATGAAAGCGGTTATTGCTGCTTTAAATTAGAAAAAAATATTATTATTTCTGAAGCTTCAAAAAGGTATTCCTGCTTTTTTGAAGCTTTTTTATATTTAATAAATTCGTATCTTAGAAATCAATAATCAAGACATTACATCTATACTTATTTCGTGTCTAAAAAAATTAGAAAATGATACTAACAACCACAGCAAATATTCCGAATAAAGAAATAGTAGAAATCCTTGGAGTAGCAAGAGGAAGCACCGTAAGAGCCCGAAATGTTGGACGTGATATTTTCGCAGGATTAAAAAGTTTAATAGGTGGAGAAATTGAAGAATACACAAAATTACAAGCTCAATCTCGTGAACAAGCAATGGAACGGATGGTAAGAGATGCAGAACGAATGGGCGCCGATGCAATTTTAAATATTCGTCTTACTACATCAATGGTGATGCAAGGAGCTTCTGAAATTCTTGCTTATGGTACTGCTGTGAAAATAAAATAGTTTATAATGAAGATTATTATTGGGTTTTTAAGTTTTTTTCTTGCTTTTTCAATGAGTTCTCAAAGCCTAAAATCTGATATTAAAGAGATTAGAAAATCTTATAAAGAAATTGTAAAAAACAAAGATTATTACATTAAAAAATCAACAGATTTAATGGGTGGATCTTCAGAAGGAGGACATGCTATTGCTTATTTTAACAATGAAACTATTATACTAACTGAAGTTACTTGGTATGGTGAAATGGGAAAAACGGCTCGTTCCTATTATTATAATGATAGGGGTTTATTTTTTGTTTATGAACAAGTGTTTACTTATAACGCACCTATGTATTCCGATTTTTTTAATAATAAAGAAACAAGTTATATAGAAAACAGGTATTATTATAAAAATAACGAATTAATAAGAATATTAGATCCTACTAAAAAAGAGTTAGATATTACGTTAAAAGAAATTAAAGAAAATGGGAGTCGCTTACTTAAAGAAGCTTTGGATCTTAAAAATGAATTTGTAGATTAATGTTGTTGTTTAATCATAGCAATATGAGGGATCCCATCTTCTAAATATCCTTCACCTATATTATTGAATCCTAATTGATTATAAAATTTTTGTAGATACACTTGTGCAGAAATCTTGATGGTTTCTATTTTAAAATGAGCTTCAATCGCTTCAATAGAAGCCTTCATTATTTTGTTCCCGTAGTTATATTTTCGCTCCGATTCTTTAACCACTACCCTACCGATTGATGCTTCCTTAAAATAATCTCCTTTATTAAAACATCTCGTATAAGCGATTACTTTTTCATCTTTAATTCCTAAAATATGAAGTGCTTTATCATCTTTTCCATCAATATCTTGATAGACACAATCTTGTTCTACTACAAAGACTTCAGAACGGAGTTGTAATATTTCGTACAATTCATGTAGGGTTAGTTGTTGGAAGTTTTTGATTAATATTTTCATTGTTTTTAAATATAATATTTATAACTGAAAAGTTTTTAAATCCTTTCAGTATTCAGGATGATAAGTTAATCTTGAATAATAAGATCTTTTGGATCTGGTTTGTTAAATTCTGGTTGAAGATAAATATGATTGATCTGAAACTTTTCAAAAAGCATCTTTTCAATATTTTCTGAAATTACATCAAATTGAGAGAGTTTAATATCTTCACAAAATTCAACGTGTGCTTCTAAATGTACTTCATCATCATTTAACTGCCAAACGTGAATATGATGTATGTTTCTTACTTCAGGAAATTCAATTACTGAATTACTAATTTGTTCTAAATTAATATCGTATGGAGTAAATAACATTAACACATTGAATGATTTTTTAAGTAAAGCGTAACCTACAAAAAGCAAGTAAATAGCAATCAATAAAGTGAGGACACTATCTACCCAAAACCACTCGAAATATTTCATTAATAATCCACCAATTAAAACCGCAACTGAAGCTGCCATATCGGTAAATAAATGAAGGTATGCAGATTGCATATTCATATTTTCTTTGGCTTCAGATTTTAGTAATAAAACACTAAATCCGTTTGCAATAATCGCTAATAAAGCCAACCAAATTACTAAATTACTTTCAATAGGAATGGGATTATAAAAACGAACCACTGCTTCATACGAAAGATAAAAAGCAATAATTACTAAGGAAGCCGAATTAACAAAAGCAGCAATAATTTCAGCTCGTTTATAGCCAAAAGTTCTATGATGAGAGGCTTCTTTTTTGGTATATAAATTTGCTATATAACTAATGATTAATGAAATAACATCAGTAAAATTATGCAGTGCATCTGAGAGTAAAGACAAACTCCCCGAAATAAGTCCACCAATAACTTGAGCCACTGTAATAATGGTATTTAAAACAATGGTAAAAAGGAGTTTTTTTCCTTTTAAATCACCGTGATCATGACTGTGAGAATGTGTATGATTTTGGTGTTCTCCCATAATTTAAGAACAAGGAATGTTATCGACTCTAGTTTGATGACGTCCTCCTTCAAAATTAGTATTTAAAAAAGTTTCAACCATCGCAACAGCTTGTGGAATACTAGTAAAACGAGCCGGAATACTTAAAATATTTGCATCGTTATGTAATCTTGCTAATTCAGCCAATTCCTTTGTCCAACAAAGAGCAGCACGAACTTTTTGATGTTTATTAGCCGTCATTGCAGCACCATTTCCAGAACCACAAATAATGATTCCTAAGTCTACTTTACCATCAGCTACATCTTGAGCAACTGGATTAATAAAATCTGGATAATCTACACTTTCAAAAGTATCTGTACCATAATTATTTATTAGTATTTCTTTACTAACTAATAAGTCTATAATTGCTTTTTTATAATCTGGACCTGCGTGATCATTTCCTATGGCTATTTTCATATGTATTCTTTGTATTTCGACTCCGCTCAATATAAACTCCAGCAGGGATCTCTTTTAATTAAACTTCAATTCCTAACAAAGATATTATAATTGTCTTTACAAGCACAGCGAAGTAATCTGTTTATTTATTAGTCTTAATTCTTATATCGTTAAGCGAAGCAGTCTTATATTTTATTATATAACTAAGTTAATAACCTGTTAACAGTTGTTAATAGAAAATATAAAAGTAAATTAGGATATTGAATTTTAAAATTCCATAGAAAAAATTAATTCAATTATCCTAAAAAGTTAACCTTCAATTTTAGAAAACTTATAAGAGGTAAATGATACTTTTTTAACTTTAATTTTTAAAATACTTATTAATTTTATCTGTTTATTTAAGTTCTTAACAAATGTTAATGAAACAAGCTATCTATTTATTTTTCAGTTATAAAAATAGTGTATTAACTGTTGATAAGTCCGTAGAAAATAGTTTTAACTTAAATTCATAACACTTATTAAAAAAGTTATGCTACATATTAACAAGCAATAATAAGCATCATTTTATATTTAAAATTTATTAAAAAAGAAATATATTATATAGTTGTTGTTGATAAGTGAAATTTATCTGCATTTCGACTCCGCTCAATATAAACTTCAGCAGGTATCTTTTTAGAAAAATTAAACAATATTTAAAGAAGCATCACTTTCAAAATCTGAAATAATTTTCAATACCTTTTCTTTATCATTTTTATGAACCTGAAGTTCAATTCCACCTTTTCCACAAAAAGTAATAGGAAGAATAGAAAATGAGGTTTCATTTTTAAAAAAATAATCAATTTCTTCTTGCTGAAATAACATTTTTAAAACGACATACTCACTCGGATAAGTAAAAAACGCAACGGTTATAAAATCTTTCATACACTACCTGCGAAGACAGGTATCTTTTTAATTATACAACAAAAGTAAGATATATTTAAAGACCTCAAAAACAATCACTTCATTAAAGATAATAGTAAGATAATAATTTAATAATATCACTACAAACTTATAAACCGTACCTTTGCACTAATTAAAATTAAATAATGTCGAGAAGAAATAAGAGACGAAACAATTCAGATAATTCAAACAATACCAATCTTACCCAGAGTATCCTTACAATTTTAAGGAAACAAAATTCAAATCCAATCAATTATAAACAAATAGCTTCCAGTCTTGGAGTTAGGGATACGAGTACCAGAAATTTGATTATTAAAAAATTAAAAAAACTTCAATTAGAAGAAAAAATTGAAGAAATAGACAGAGGAAAATATATTATAAAAGCCTCTAAAAACTATTATATAGGAAAAGCAGATGTTACCTCTAGAGGTCAAGCATACATTCTTGTAGATGATCTAGAGGAAGATATTTTTGTAAATAGTAAAAATTTAAATCACGCTTTACACGGTGATACTGTTGAAGTGTATGTTTTTAAAAGAAGAAAAGGCGGAAAACAAGAAGGCGAAGTAACCAAAATTATCGAGCGTAAAAAATCGGAGTTTGTAGGAGTGATTCAAATACAAGAACGTTTTGCATTTGTAGAATGTCAGGATACTAAAATGTACACCGATATTTTTATTCCGAAAGAAAAAATTAACAATGCAAACGACGGAGATAAAGTACTGGTCGAAATTGAAAATTGGCCAGAAAAAAAAGATTCTCCCTTCGGAAATGTAGTTAAAGTTCTCGGAAAACCAGGAGATCACAATACCGAAATTCATGCGATTTTAGCACAATTCGGGTTGCCTTACGAATTCCCTCAAGAAGTGGAAGATTATGCTAATACTATAGATACTTCTATCAACGAAGCTGAAATAAAAAAGCGTCGCGATATGCGAGGTGATTTAACTTTTACTATTGACCCAAAAGATGCGAAAGATTTTGATGATGCACTTTCATTTAAAGTATTGGAAGATGGAAATTATGAAATAGGAATTCATATAGCAGACGTTTCACATTACCTAGTTCCTGGAACTATTTTGGACGATGAAGCTTATGAGCGCGCCACTTCGGTTTATTTGGTAGATCGCGTGGTTCCTATGCTTCCTGAAGTGCTTTCAAACAACGCTTGTTCATTAAGACCTAACGAAGAAAAATTTACGTTTTCAGCTGTTTTTAAAATAAACAATAAAGCTGAAGTTTTAGATAAATGGTTTGGAAGAACAGTTACTTATAGCGATGCTCGTTTTGCTTATGAAGAAGCACAACATGTTATTGAGTCTGTCATTCAGAGCAATAGCGAAGAATCTCAATTAGTAACAATCCCTTCAGAAATTTCCATAACAGGAAAAGCATATAAAATAGATCCAGCCATTACCCAAGCAATCCTAAAGCTAGATGAATTAGCAAAAATTCTTCGGAAAAAACGGATGAAACAAGGAGCAATTTCATTTGATAAAGTAGAAGTAAAATTCATTTTAGATAAAGAAAACAATCCTGAAGGCGTTTATTTTA
Organism: Bacteroidota bacterium; assembly: GCA_024280145.1. GTDB lineage: Bacteria > Bacteroidota > Bacteroidia > Flavobacteriales > Flavobacteriaceae > Marifrigoribacter. Next base: position 1,651 of record JAJRQR010000125.1, on the reverse strand, counting down.
AAGAATCTAAAGACGCTAATAAATTGATTGAAGAATTTATGTTACTCGCAAACCGAAGCGTAGCAGAATTTATAGGAAAACAATCACCAAAAAAGACATTTGTCTACCGAGTTCACGATGAACCTAATGATGAAAAAATTGCAGCTTTAGAAAATATTATCAAACGTTTTGGTTATAAATTAGATACTCGCGATAAAAAGACCACTGCAAATTCATTAAACCGTTTATTAAAAGATGTTAAAGGAAAAAAAGAACAGAATTTAGTAGATACGTTGACAATTCGGTCGATGAGCAAAGCAGTTTATACCACACATAATATTGGTCATTACGGATTAGCATTCGATTATTATACCCATTTTACTTCACCAATTCGTCGATATCCAGATGTAATGGTGCATCGTTTATTGCAACATTATTTAGAAAAAGGAAAAACATCAGACGAGAAAGAATACGAAAATAAATGTGCTCATAGTAGCGAAATGGAAGGATTGTCCTCACAAGCTGAACGCGCCAGCATCAAATATATGCAAGTAAAATATATGGCAGATCGTAAAGATCAGAATTTCCTAGGAGTTATTTCTGGTGTAACCGATTGGGGAATTTATGTAGAAATTATTTCCAACAAATGCGAAGGAATGGTACGCTTACAAGATATGCGAGATGACCATTATACCTTTCATAAAGAAGAATTTGCCGCTGTAGGAAATAAAACTAAAAATGCATACCAACTAGGTGACGAAGTGTATGTTCGTGTAAAAAATGCCGATTTAGTAAGAAAGGTTTTAGATTTTGAAATGTTGGGACATAAAGAAGAAAATTAACTATTACTGTAACAATAACAAAAAAACGCTATCTATTAAATAAACTTATAATCATGAAAAATTTTACAATTATTTTAGTATTACTAATTACGTTTTCAACTTTTGCTCAAAGAACCGTTACCAAAGACGTTGGTGATTTTAGTGAGTTAAAAATTTATGATTTAATTGAAGTCAATTTAATTCAATCTTCCGAAAATAAAGTAATTATTAAAGGAGAAAATACAGGTAGCGTTAAAATACTTAACGAAAACGGAAAGTTAAAAATTAGAATGGAGCTCGATGCGCGTTTTGATGGAGAAGACACATTTATTGAAGTTTATTTTAAAAACATTTCTATTATTGATGCTAATGAAGGTAGTATTATAGTTGCAAACACTCTAATAGAACAAAACAAAATTGAAATTAGATCCCAAGAAGGAGCAAAAATAAAAGTAGGACTTAAAGTAAATACGGTTACTATTAAAGCTATCTCTGGAGGTATTGTTGAAGTATCAGGAACTTCTAAAAACCAAGAGATTACCATAAATTCTGGAGGAATCGTAGAAGGAAAAGATTTAAGAACAGAAGATTCTATCATTAGAATAACCGCTGCTGGTGATGCAGAAATTTATGTTACAAATAATGTTGATGCTAAAGTAACAGCAGGGGGAGATATTACTATCTACGGAAACCCAAAAAACATTAAACAAAAAAAATTAGCCGGAGGAGACATTCATATTGTTAACTAATCCTATTATCTTATTCTAAACCCTACAAACTGTCATTTATCATAAGTCGTACTATCTTAAGTCTTTTTACTACTTTTGTAGAACCATGACAGACGGTTTACT
>JAJRQR010000124.1 GCA_024280145.1 Bacteroidota bacterium | reverse complement strand
GCTGGCTTTACAGATGTAGACTATAACGAAGCTGGTGCAGAACTTACCAATGATACTCAAAAAATATTTGGATGCCCAATTATTTTAAAAGTAGAACCTCCTACTCTAAAAGAAATTGAACTTATCAATTCAAAAACAGTTTTAATTTCAGCATTGCAACTTAAAACAAGAAAAAAAGAATATTTTGAAGCTTTAGCAAAAAAGAAAATCACTGCATTAGCATTCGAGTTTATAAAAGATGAAGCGCATAGTTACCCTGCAGTGAAGGCATTAAGTGAAATTGCAGGAACAGCATCCGTTTTAATTGCTTCAGAATTAATGGTAAATTCAGAAATTGGAAACGGTTTACTTTTTGGAAATATTAGTGGTGTTCCTCCAGCCGAAGTTGTTATTATTGGAGCAGGAACCGTTGGAACATTTGCTACTCGTTCTGCTTTAGGATTGGGTGCTAACGTAAAAGTATTCGACAGCTCCATCACAAGATTAAGAAAATTACAAGTAAATGTTGGAAGAACACTTTACACTTCTACCCTAGAACCAAAATATTTAATGAAAGCATTAAGACGTTGTGATGTAGCTGTTGGAGCTTTAAAAGGATCCAATCGCTCTCCTGTTGTTGTTACTGAAACTATGGTTGAAAACATGAAAAAAGGTGCTGTAATAATTGATGTCAGTATTGATATGGGCGGTTGTTTTGAAACTACCGAAATAACGTCACATGATAATCCTACAAAAGTTAAATACGGCGTTATTCATTATGGAGTCCCTAATATCCCTGCTCGTTATCCAAAAACTGCTTCAATTTCAATTAGCAATATCTTCACCCCTTACCTTTTAGATATTGCAGAATCTGGCGGATTAGAAAATGCAATTCGTTTTGATAGTGGATTAAAAAATGGGTTGTATTTTTACCGAGGAATTTTAACTAATAAAGCGGTTGCAGATTGGTTTGACATGTCTTATAGCGACCTAAACTTGTTAATTTTTTAACACATAACAAGAAATTATTATTTACTTATGAGCTTAATAAAACGATTTGCATTCTATTTTGGTGGATTTGGCATCGGATTAGTCCTTTTATACTTTTTTGTTGGAGGAAGTGGTGCTTCTTGCGAGTATGATTATGGCCCTGGAGCAAGAACTAAAAAAAACATACGAATTAAAGAACTTGTGTATTCTGAAAATTCATTACAATTTCTCAAAGAGAACCAACTAGACACTTCAGCTATTTCCTATTTATTAAAAAAAGGGAATGTGCTTTTTTCTGAAAGTAATACCAAGTTAGATTCTTGTAAAGTTTATGTTATTGACGGGAATTCTGCTTCAGATGAAAGCCAGAAACCAATTAAAAACATTAAAATAACTATTCAAAACTGTAGTAAAACTGCAACAGTTCAGAATATTATTATTTCAGATTAAATAAATTTATACCTTTCTACGTTCCTTCTCTTTCTTTAATAAAGAAAGCTCTCTGCTGGTTTGTCCAGCAACTGAAGTATTTTCTTCTGCTCTACGTATTAAATATGGCATCACGTCTTTTACAGGACCAAAAGGAATGTATTTTGCAATGTTATAGCCTAATGAGGCCATATTGAAGGTTATATGATCACTCATACCATATAATTGCCCAAACCAAACTCTAGGGTCGTTAATAGCAATGTTTTTCTCCTTCATAATTTCCATCGCTAAATAGTTACTTTACTCATTATGAGTTCCAATGAAGATTTCTATGGTGTCCAAATTATCTAACATATAACGCATAATCTTATTGAAACAATTGTCTGTTTCTTGTTTTGATTTGTGCATTAAGGATGGATATCCTTTTTCTTCGGCTCGCTCATTTTCTTTTTCTAAATAAGCACCACGAACTATTTTATAACCAATTTTATAACCACCTTCTTTTGCTTTTCTGTGTTCTTCCTTTAAATAATCCAACCGATCCCAACGATAACATTGTAGTGTATTAAAAACCACTGCTCTTTCCTTGTTATATTTCACCATCATTTGCTCACAAAGATCATCAGCCGCTTTTTGCATCCAAGTTTCTTCTGCATCAATTAACAAAGTTACATTGGCATCATAAGCCGCTTTACTTGCTTTGTCAAACCTAGATTCCAATCGTTTCCATTCTTGAGATTCTTCATCTGAAAGTTCAATGTTTTCAGTTACTTTTTGGTATAATTCAAATCGCCCCAAACCTGTTGGTTTAAAAACTGAAAAAGGCATTGCTTTTTTGGTATCGGCAAAATCTGTAAGTTCCAGTATCTTATTTAATGTAGCGTCCAACTGGTCACTTCCTTCTTTTCCTTCTACGGAATAATCCAACACAGACCTCACCCCAACTTTGTGTAAATTATCCACCACAGGCATACACTCGTCCTCGTTTACGCCACCACAAAAATGGTCAAAAACAGTGGAACGAATCAAGCCTTCAACTGGTAAATTTACATTCAACGCAAACTTTGTAACCGCAGTACCTATACGTACTAAAGGCTCATTTGCAATCATTCTAAAAAGGAAATATGCGCGTTCTAATTGGGAGTCATTTTTAAGTTGGAAAGCAGCTTCCGTATTGTCAAAAAGAGAATTTGTTTTCATATCGCTAAATTGTACACAAATATACTTAGATTTGGTCATATTTTATTATTATAAATCGAAAATAGATGAAGGAAAACCACAAAAATATCAACACTGTTTATTGTAATTCTAACGCTTGGGAATCCTTGAAAACAACACTAAACAAACTAAACCCTTCAAAAATATTCATTCTCGTAGATGAAAACACCAAAGAATATTGTCTGCATTTATTTTTAAGTAGAAATCTATATAATTCAGAATTTGAAATTCTCGAAATTCTTTCTGGTGAAATAAATAAAAATATTGAAACCTGTTTGAAATTATGTAACCAACTTTCTGAACAAGGAGCAGATAGAAATAGTCTAATCATCAATCTTGGAGGAGGCGTTATTACCGATATGGGAGGTTTTGTGGCTTCCACTTTTAAAAGGGGAATTTCATTTGTAAACATCCCTACTACCCTACTTTCTATGGTTGACGCATCGGTTGGTGGAAAAAACGGAGTGGATCTAGGAATGCTAAAAAACCAAATAGGGATTATTAGAAACCCGGAAATGGTTTTAATAGATACTGAATTTCTAAAAACATTAGCCAACAATCAAATTACATCTGGTTATTCGGAAATGCTGAAACATGGTTTGATTCATTCAAAAAAATATTGGAATGAAGTAAAAGCTATCGACGAAACTAATACTGAAGCCTTAGAAGATTTATTATGGAAATCGGTTTTAATAAAAAATGAAGTAATTACGGAAGATCCTTTTGAAAAAGGAATTCGTAAAACTCTCAACTACGGACATACATTAGGTCACGCGATTGAATCATATTTTTTAGAGAATACTAGTCAGAAAACACTATTACACGGTGAAGCAGTAGCAATTGGAATGATTTTAGCAACGTACATTTCTAATAAATTAGCTTATTTTCCAAAAGAAACTTTAAATGATATAAGCTTTCATATACTAAAGAAATTTCAAAAAAACACCTTCGATGATTCGGCTATCAATGAAATTATTAACTTATTGAAATATGATAAAAAGAACGATAAAGGAAAAATTCTTTTCGTTCTTTTAGAAGATATTGGAGTCCCGAAAATAAATTGTGAAGTTCCAAATCCGTTAATTTTAGAAGCTTTTGACTTTTACAAAAACTATAAATAACGCTCTTTAATAGTTTGTATGTGATGAATCTCGTGACCACATATTAAAAAACCAGCAGCTCTAACCGAAAGGATGTTATTATTTGCTTTCCCCGTTTTTAGGAAGTCATTTTCAGTGGTGTTTTTGAAAAAATTAATTGAAGATTTTCTAACTGACTTGTATTCTTTTAGTAAATTTTTCAAACTTCGAGTATTAGCATTTGCATTTTTTACAAATTCGTTTTCATCAAATCCTTCTAAGCTTACATTTTCAGCTCTTGCAACTTGTAAAGCTCTATAATTAAAGGTTCTTTCTGAATCTATTAAGTGCAATAAAATATCTTTTGGAGTCCACTTTTCATCTTCATATTGATATTCTAACTTTGAAGAAGGCAATTTTTTAAAGAACTTTATAGTTTTCTTTTTTCCTTTTTTTAATGATTTAAGTAAACTATCGTTTCCTACTTTATCAATATAAGGTTTAAAATAAGGATGGAATTCTGTGGCTGATAATTCAGAAACTTTCATATTATAAATTTTCACTAAAAATAACTAAAAAACCCTTTGCGAAATCACAAAGGGCTCATAAAAATATTTGATTTTATTGATTAAAACTCTTTAAAAATAGAGTGCATTAATCGTTTTTTATCATTGATGCTTTCTTCCATAGAAATCATTGTTTCAGTTCTTGTAACGCCTTCAATATCATCTATTTGATAAATAATGTTTTTTGCTTGATCGGTATCTTTCGCTCTAATTTTACAGAAAATATTAAACTTTCCTGTCGTTACGTGAGCTACCGTTACAAAAGGAATTTCACTAATACGCTCCAATACAAATTGCGTTTGAGAGGTCTTGTTTAAAAAGATACCTACGTAAGCAATAAAAGAATATCCTAATTTACGGTAATCAATCGTTAGAGAAGAACCTGTGATTAACTTAGTTTCTTCCATTTTACGAACTCTCACATGAACCGTTCCTGCAGAGATATCTAATTTTTTTGCGATATCTGTAAAAGGAATTCTAGTGTTTTCAATTAACATATCTAGAATTTTATGATCGGTATCGTCTAATTTAAATTTTGCCATTTTTATTTATTTAATTGACTGCAAATTTAATTTATTATGCTAGAATAGGAAATTATTTTCATCAAAATAAATCAATGAATTGTCATTTTTATTAACAATAATTGAAACAGTTTCTCCAATTTCAATATTTTCATGTGAATTCATTAATACCTGTGCGTATTTTCCGTCAAGCTCTTTATGAGCATAAAGTGTTTTTAAATCACCTATTTCTGAAATTTTGGGAAGGAATATTATTTTTTTATCTTTTAAAACTTCCTCAAATTGAATAGCAATAGCTACCATTTTACTATCCTTCTCTATCTGTACATTTCTTAAGATAAAATCTTTATAATTCTTTTTATTTTCAGGAATTTCAAAATACTCTTTATAGTCAATCGTTTTTGCTTTAGAACTATTCATACCAAATACCGAAAGCAAAGCATAAAAAATAAATTCTCTTGTTATTTCTCGTTGACAATCACCCTTATAATGTCCTGCCTCAAAGAGGATTACGGGTGTTCTCTTCATCTGAAAAGCATCGCCAAAACAGTTATCGTTAAATGCATCATCATACCTTCCAATTTGGTTAGGAATGTATTTCTGAAGATCCACATTCATTTTAGCAATCAAACTCATTGCTATTTTTCGGGATGGCGTTACCTCTCTTTCTGAATTTGATGCTGGTGATAAAAATGAAATTGTAGCAGGATTTCCGTTTTTCAAACCAAAAATAGTTCGTTGTCCGTGAAGATTTAAGCATAAATCCGGCTGAATAGAACTAAACAAATTCATTAATAACTTGCTTTCTTTCTGTGATAAATCTTGTGCATCACGGTTTAAATCGACTAGATTTCCATTAATTCTTGTATAACTAGCTGCTCCGTCAGGATTTAATATAGGAACAAGGTATAAAGTGTTATTTTTTAGAAAGTTGCCTATTTCGTCTTGAAACACTTCTTTTTGAGAGATGAATTTAAAAAAATCGAAAACTGACTTGGTTGTTGTGGATTCATTTCCGTGCATTTGCGACCAAGCCAAAATCACTTTTTTTCCTGATCCGATTTTTACTAATGGAATTTCTTTATCAAATTCTGAAGCACCAAGAATTGAAATTTCAAAGTCATTTTTATATTTTTTTAGTAAAGGATTTATATGATCTAATGTGATATATCTGCCACTTAATTTAGACTCAAAATTTTCGGAATACCAAGCTTCTATTTTCATTGTTTACATTCTGCAACAACAAAGGTAAACAATGTGATGTTGACATTTGTAAACAACGGTTTTTAATAGAAATGTTTAGTATTGTAAACTAAACTTTCGATTTTTGATAGATTTTCATGCAAAAAATTAAATTCAATTATATATTAATTTTATATATTTTATTATCAGATATTTAATATGCCTTATTTAAAGTATAAAATAAATCATATATCCATTAATTGCTTTTCTTTTTTGTTAGTTTACAATTATATATTACATTTGTAAACACAAATAAGTACCTTTTTTATATTACAATGGTAAACAGCTCGGGATTCGGAAATAGGCTTCAAAAAATACTGGATTATTACAGTATTTCTGCTACCGAATTATCCAACCAAATCAGCTTTAATCGCTCTACTATTTCCCACCTCCTTTCGGGTAGAAATAAGCCGAGTTTAGATTTTGTAATGAAGGTACTTCAGCAATTTCCAGAGGTAGAATTGTATTGGTTGATGAATGGAAAAGGAAACTTTCCTTCCGATAAAAACGACCACATTCCTCCTATTTCTACTTTTCAAAATGAGCTTAAAAATCCCCTACCTTTAAAAAAAGAGGAAAATGTAAAATTAGACCCCAATCAATTTTCAAACCCTGAAGCTTCAGATGAAATTGATCGGATTATCATTTTCTTTAAAGACGGGAGTTTTAAATCATTTAAAAATTAAGAGAATTCATTAATAATTCAGAAATTCGTTGAAAATTATAAGAATGCGAATTCTACCCACATTATTACTTAACCTATTGCTTTTCAGTTGTTATTCACCAGAACGAAATTGCAAAGATTTTAAAACTGGCACTTTTGAATACGAAGCTTTGGTCGGTACAGAGGTTTTAACCACGACTTTTTTCAGAAATGACACTATTGAAATAGATTATTTTAAAGGGAAGTCAGACACGTCTGCTATTCGTTGGATCAATGATTGTGAGTATATTGTTAGAAAAATTAATCCAAAAAATATGGCTGAAGAAAAAGCCATACATATGAAAATTCTTACCACTAAAAGCGATGAATATGTTTTTGAATATAATATCGTAGGCGATACTAAAAAACAAAAAGGAACTGCAAAGAAAATTAAATAAATGGCTTTAAATATCGTACTTGTCGAACCTGAAATACATACCAATACTGGAAACATTGGGCGTTTAAGTTTAGCTTCGGGCTGTAATTTGCACCTGGTAAAGCCTTTTGGGTTTGAGCTTAGTGATTCTCGTTTAAAACGTGCAGGGTTGGATTATTGGAAACATATTTCACTTTTTATATATGATAGTTTTGAAGATTTTATTCAGAAAAATAAAAACAAAGAAATGATGTTTCTTTCCAGCCACGGAAAACATACCTATTGGGATATAGACTTTAAAGATGATCTGTTTTTAATCTTCGGAAAAGAATCCAAAGGACTTTCAGAAAGTATTTTAAGTAATCATTTAGAAAACACCTATAAAATCCCACTTTATAGCGATAAGGTTAGAAGTATTAACCTTGCTAATGCTGTGGGAATTGTAGTTTATGAAGGATTAAGAAATTTATCAAAATGAAAGAACAACAACCCAACAATCCGCTTCATGGAGTCACTTTAAAAACAATACTCGAATTTTTAGTTGAAAAATACGGCTGGTACGAGTTAGGCGGATTAATACGGATTAATAGTTTTAATACCAACCCTACAATAAACTCCAGTTTAAAATTTTTACGAAAAACACCTTGGGCTCGCGAAAAAGTAGAGCAGCTATATTTAAAATCGGTTAAAAAATAATTTTACTTCTTCTTTAAAAGTTCGTTTTGCTTTTCTAAAAGCTTTTCAATATTTGAAAGTAATTCAATATTTTTAGGGGTTTCTACTTCTTTATCGGTAGGGTCGTCTGCTTTTCTTCTAAAACGATTCATTAATTTTACCACCATAAAAATAGTCATGGTAATAATTAAAAAATCGACCAATACTTCTAATAATTCACCCCAGCCAATTGCAATTTCAGAAGCACCTTCCGTTGCTTCTTGCAAAATATATTTTCGATCTTTTAAATTAACACCCGAAGATAACATAGAAAACGGTGGCATAATCACTTTCTTCACCAAAGTACTCACCACATTATTAAAGGCAACACCAATGATGATACCAATTGCCATATCAATCATATTCCCTTTTAAAGCGAAATCCTTAAACTCTTGATAAAATTTTTTCATAGGTATTGGGCGACTGTTTTAGAAAAGCAATGTCTGTCCTTCGTCATCTATTTCAGGGTCTATTGGAGGATCTTCTCCTTTTTTCGGGGTTTCCTCTTTGGGTGTATCTGTAGCCTCTGTTTTATCTTCGTTTACTACCGTTGGAGTTACTTCAGGGGTTACATTTTCTTCATCAATTACTTCAATCGTTTCAGCTGGAACTTCTTTTGGAAGTTCATAAAACAAAGGTTCCATTGCATTTATTTCCAACACTTTTTCTTTAGTTAATTGATTTCCTAACGCTGAAATTCCTTTTACTGAAATAAATTCTTCCAAGTTAATTTCTGAATTTTCCTGACGGTCTTTTCCACGTTTTTTAGCAAATACCAAAGCTACCATAGGTCTATAATCTGTAAAAACAGTTTCCAAATAAGACTTTGGATGATCCGTAATTACCTTTTCCTCTTTATCTGGATGTTCCTCATCTATTAAAAATCGTTTTACATAGAAAATCTCCTTTTCACCTTCCCAATAAATAACCGTAATTGGTTTTTTAGGATCCCATTTTTCCAAGACGATCATATCATCATCAAAACGCAAAGTAATTTCAGGAACTACGGTTTTTACAAGCCCTTGTTGACTGATAACCAGCAAACGATCTTCGCTTGTAAACTCACCTAATAACTCTCCTCGGTCATCTACATTTAGTCTTTGAACAGTGTCATCAAACCATATTTTTCGAGGTTTAAGAGTTGAGAGTCCTTTTTCTTTTAGTTCAATTCGTTTTACGGAATATTTAGTAACTATATTTCCTCGAGAAGCTCTTCCTTTTACTATTAAATCTGCAAAATCCAAATCGAATTTCAGTTTTTTAATACTTCCAGATTGTCTTAGCAATACCGTTACTAATTCAGCTTCCCCATTGGGATTCGCAGAAAAATAAAATACTTTACTACCTTTTGTACCTTTGCTTAAATCGTATTCTTTATCACGTGTGATTGAAGTAACTGCAAACCGTTTTACATAGGTCGCTCCTCTTGCTCCGTCTTTGTAAATAAGGTTATAAATGGTTCGTTTATCTTTCTTTTTAAAGACAGCAACATGAATAATATTTTTACCTATAAAAGTTTTAGCACCCACTCTAGTAACCATCATTTTTCCTTCTTCCGTAAAGACAATAATATCATCAATATCGCTACAATCGGTTACATATTCGTCCCTACGCAAGCTTGTTCCAATAAAACCTTCTTCCCTATTTACATACAATTTTGTGTTTCTGATAACCACTTTGGTTGCTTCAATATCATCAAAAACACGAATTTCTGTTTTACGTTCTCTTCCTTTTCCGTAGTCTTTTTTTAATCGCTTAAAATAATCGATTGCAAACTCAATAAGATTAGCTAAATGATGTAGTATTTCTGCAATTCGTTCTTCTAAAGCATCAATTTTTTGTTGTGCCTTATCAATATCAAATTTTGAAATACGCTTAATCCTAATTTCAGTTAAACGAACAATATCATCTTCAACAACTGGTCGTTTCAGGTGTTTAATATGAGGTTTTAATCCTTTATCAATCGCAGAAATTACGCCTGTCCAAGTTTCTTCTTCTTCAATATCGCGATAGATTCGGTTTTCGATAAAAATTCGCTCTAAAGAAGCAAAATGCCATTGAGATTCCAACTCTCTTAACTGAATTTCAAGTTCACTTTTTAGTAGCTGAACCGTTCTGTCTGTCGATGTTTTCAGCATTTCGGTAACGCCCACAAAAAGCGGCTTGTTATTTTCAATCACACAGCCTAAAGGAGAGATTGGCGTTTCACATCTGGTAAATGCGAAAAGAGCGTCAATGGTTTTATCTGGTGAAATTCCGCTTGGCAAATGAATTAGAATTTCAACATCTGCTGCTGTATTATCTTCAATTTTTTTAATCTTAATTTTTCCCTTTTCATTTGCTTTTAAGATAGAATCTATCAACGAAGAAGTAGTTGTTCCGAAGGGAATTTCAGTAATCACCAACATATTTTTTCCGTGATGATTAATTCTCGCTCTAGTACGAACCTTCCCTCCTCTTAATCCATCATTATAATTGGTAAAATCTGCAATCCCACCTGTTGGAAAATCGGGATAAATGGCAAATCGTTCTCCTTGTAAATGTTTAATGGAAGCATCAATTAATTCAATAAAATTATGAGGTAAAACTTTGGTAGAAAGTCCTACCGCAATTCCTTCAGCACCTTGAGCCAGCAACAATGGAAACTTTACTGGAAGATTAACAGGTTCCTTTCTACGTCCGTCATAAGAAGCCTGCCATACAGTGTTTTTGGAGTTATAAACAACGTCTAAAGCAAATTTTGAAAGCCTTGCCTCAATATATCTGGAAGCTGCTGCTCGATCTCCTGTAAGTATATTTCCCCAGTTTCCTTGGGTGTCGATAAGAATGTCTTTTTGTCCAATTTGCACCATTGCATCAGCGATACTCATATCACCGTGCGGATGGTATTGCATCGTGTGACCAACAATATTGGCAACTTTATTATAACGGCCATCGTCCAAATCTTTTAAAGATTGCATTATACGGCGTTGCACCGGTTTAAAACCATCTTCAATCGCAGGCACCGCACGTTCTAAGATTACATACGAAGCATAATCTAAAAACCAATCCTTATACATTCCCGTAACTTTGGTAATGGTGTCTTCGGTTTGATTTTCCTCGTTGGAGGTTATTTCATCTTCATTATTATCTAACTCTTCGCTCATAATTATTTCCTGCGAAGGCAGGAATCTTTTTTATTATATATCTTCTTCTCTCTATCACTTTGATGCTTCGGCACTTCGACTGCGCTCAGTGTGACAAACTGTTTTAATTCTCAACAATTTCATCCAATTCTACCTTCAAATTATTGATGATAAATTCTTGTCTATCCGGTGTGTTTTTTCCCATATAAAAGGAAAGTAATTCTTCAATACTCATCGTTTTGTCCAGCATAACAGGATCTAGACGAATATCATTTCCTATAAAATGTTTGAACTCATCTGGCGAAATTTCACCCAAACCTTTAAATCGGGTGATTTCTGGTTTTGGTTTAAGTTTTTCAATGGCTGAAACGCGTTCTTCTTCGGAATAACAATAAATCGTTTCCTTTTTATTTCGAACCCTAAACAAAGGTGTTTGTAGTATAAACATATGACCTTCTTTAATTACTTCAGGAAAAAACTGAAGGAAAAACGTCAATAATAACAAGCGAATATGCATTCCGTCCACATCGGCATCGGTAGCAATTACGATGTTATTATAACGAAGGTCTTCCGTACCTTCCTCTATATTTAATGCAGCTTGAAGTAGATTGAATTCTTCATTTTCATACACCACTTTTTTACTCATTCCGTAGCAGTTTAAAGGTTTCCCACGCAATGAAAAAACCGCCTGCGTATTCACATCCCGACTTTTGGTAATACTACCAGATGCCGAATCTCCCTCAGTGATAAAAAGTGTGGATTCCAAACGTCGTTCTTTCTTCATATCGCCTAAATGCACTCGGCAATCACGCAGTTTTTTATTATGAAGGTTTGCTTTTTTAGCACGATCTCTAGCAAGTTTCCGAATCCCTTTTAAATCTTTACGCTCTCGTTCAGCTTGTACAATTTTTCGTTGTATTGCCTCTGCAACATTAGGGTTTTTATGAAGAAAATTATCAAGGTATGTTTTTACAAAATCGTTGATATAAGTCCGTACCGTTGGTAATTCACCTCCCATATCGGTAGAACCCAATTTGGTTTTTGTCTGACTTTCAAAAACAGGCTCCATTACTTTTATCGCAATTGCTGTAACAATGGATTTTCGAATGTCACTCGCTTCGTAGTTTTTTCCGAAGAACTCTCGAATTGTTTTCACCAAACTTTCTCTATATGCTGCTTGATGGGTTCCTCCTTGCGTGGTATGTTGCCCGTTTACAAAGGAATGGTATTCTTCGCTATATTGTGTTTTACTATGAGTTATAGCAATCTCAATGTCTTCGCCTTTTAGGTGAATAATAGGATATAACTTATCTTCATCTGGGATGTTTTCATTTAATAAATCTTTTAGTCCGTTTTCTGAAAAATACTTTTCACCATTAAAGTCGATAGTTAATCCAGGATTCAAATACACATAATTCTTGAGCATTTTAATGATATACTCATTACGGTATTTGTATTTTTTGAAGATTTTTTCGTCGGGAATAAAACTTACTTTTGTTCCTTTACGTTTGGTAGTTTCTTCAATTTCTGAATCTGTTTGTAATTCGCCTAAAGAAAATTCGGCATATTTTAATTGGTTATCCCGAATAGATTCTACTTTAAAGTAACTAGAAAGCGCATTAACTGCTTTGGTACCTACCCCGTTTAATCCAACTGCTTTTTTAAAGGCACGCGAGTCGTATTTACCTCCCGTATTCATTTTTGAAACTACATCGACCACCTTTCCTAAAGGGATTCCACGACCGTAATCTCGAACTTTAACTTCTTTATCTTTAATACGGATTTCAATGGTTTTACCAGCACCCATCACAAATTCATCGATACAGTTATCGATTACTTCTTTTAAAAGAATGTAAATTCCATCGTCTGGCGAGGAACCATCTCCTAATTTTCCAATGTACATTCCGGGACGTAAACGAATGTGCTCTTTCCAGTCTAAAGACCGTATATTATCTTCGGTATATTGTTCTTGCGCCATAATTTGGGTATCATGGCTAATATAAAATTATGATGTAAAATTTAAAACGATTACTATAGAAAGTAATTAACAATAATAATGGGTGAATTGTTGAAAAAAATCGAACTTACAATATCATTTTTTTCAATTTATAATCCTTGACACGAACAGGTTAATGAAATAGATTGAAAACATACTCCAGGAGAAAATGAGAAAGCACCTGTAGTAGCATTAAAACCAGCTAAGCCTCCTGTCCAACAACCTCCTAAATAATTAGGTGCACTTACATCTACAACATCATAAATTTTATGATAAAAAGAAGCATTTCCAATATATAAATTTGCACTTATTTTGAAAGCTACTCCAGACCAATGGGCTGCATTGTTAGTTTTTAGTACACAATCATAAACACCAGGTGCTAAAACATTATTTGATCTTGCAACATCTATAAGAGATCGAAGGTTATAATTTCCTGTAACATTCGTATTCCAGATTAAACAATCACCCGTAACATGAACCCAAACTGGAGATGCACTGGTTCCTTTGTTATAATAATACCCTTCAGGTAGTCCTCCTCCTCCAATACAATATACCATTAAAGAATTGGCTGGATTACTTATTGTGATTGCGTCTTTAGTACCTGTTAATGTAACTTGAGGAATTATGATACCTTTATTTGATGAAGAAACTTCTAAAACAGACGAAGCATTAGGTGTTGTTGT
>JAJRQR010000123.1 GCA_024280145.1 Bacteroidota bacterium | reverse complement strand
TTTTAAGAAAGATGCCTTTGAGGAAATTAGTAGTTTTCCTTCTAAATCGTATAAAAATATTTCGAGTTTATGAATGTCTTTTATTTCATAAATCTTATTTCTGAATATCAAAGGAATTTTATCCGTTTCAATAGGATAAGTGGTGTTTTTTAAAATATAATCTATGTTTTCGTGAATGGCATTTTCCTTCCTAATTAAGCGTTCGCGATGGTAATCTTGGGTGTTTTCTCTGTACTGAAAAATAGTTACCAATGCAATGAGTATCGAAGCACCTATAACTAGAAGTATCATCGATAAAAATATTCGGGATCGTAAGGATCTGTTGAAAATGCTCATTTATTAATTTAAAATATTACCTTGTATCAAAAACATAGCCAAATTGTTTAAATTATTTCTCATCCTCCACAATCAAATACTCTAAATTCAGTGAATTAAACACTTTATTAAAAGCTTTTATTTCTTCGGAAACCAGCGCATTAAACTTATCTAATTCTGAATTAATTTGACCTGTCAATTCATTTTTAACAGCAATATCTTGCTCCGTTGGCGGGAAATCTCCCATACCCACCAAACTGTTTAAATGTCCTAATTTGTTGGTAAGTTTAATAGGAAAATTCAACGGATCTTGACCGCTTTTATTCTGAGTTTGATACAAAGCCTTTTCAATTTCTGAAAAATCCTCACTCAGTTTTTTAGCTTTTTCAACCAATTCTTTTACACGATCATCGTCTTTATATTGTTCTTGAAAAGAGGCTAATTGCGAATTAATTGTTCGGATGTTTTTAATCGAATTATGCGCCTTGTCAATCGTTTTGTTAATATCAGTAATAAAATCGAATTGTTGTTGCATTCCTGTAATATCGCTTTCGGAATTTGGATTTTTAACAATATTAAAATCTTGAGAATAACTTTCTTCTTCTACTGTTAACAGAACTTTGTAAGTTCCAGGAACTGCTTTTGGTGCATTTAAACTTGCCCACCATAAAATCATTCCATCTAACTTGTCTGCGGGTTTTCCTCTAGTATTCCAAACAAAAATATTAGATCCTTCTTTTACTTTAAAGTTGTCTTTTTTGTTTTTGGTACTAGCCGTTTTTATTGTATCATTTTTAGCATTTAAGTAGCTTAATTTTATTTCCTTTTCGGAAGGATTTTTCACATAAAAATAAGTAATCACTCCCGAAGGGTGATTGGTTCCCGAAGTCAAAGATTCTTTGTTAGAATTACCTCTCATTCGGTACGTATCTTTCGGTTTAAAAAGAATGTTTTCTTCGTTATTTACATTGGAAAGCTGGTGCAATAGACTTAAATCATCCAATATCCAAAGACTTCTTCCTTGTGTGGCAACGATTAAATTATTCTCTTTTACTTTTAAATCGGTTATGGGAACAATCGGCAAATTCAACTGAAGTGATTGCCAGTTTGCTCCGTCATTATACGAAACATACAATCCTGTTTCGGTTCCTGCGTATAAAAATCCTTTCTTTTTTGGATCTTCTCTAACTACTCTGGTAAAATGTTCATTCTGAATTCCGTTGGTGATTTTTTTCCACGTTTTTCCGTAGTCATTCGTCTTATATAAATAAGGTGTAAAATCACCTGTTTTATATTTTGTCCCGGCGATATAACAGGTTCCTTCATTGTATACGGAAGGTTCAATACTATTAATCATCATCCATTCTGGCATTCCTTTTGGTGTTACATTTTCCCAAGATTCGCCACCATTTCTTGAAATATGAATCAATCCATCATCAGATCCCGTCCATAATAATCCTTCTGTTATTGGCGATTCCGCAGCAGCGAAAATGGTACAATAATATTCCACTGAAGTGTTATCTTGAGTAATCGGTCCTCCTGAAGATTTCAACTTTGTAGAATCATTTCTGGTTAGATCTGGACTTAAAACTTTCCAACTTTTCCCTTCGTTGGTCGTTACGTGAACATGGTTTGAAAAGGTGTATAATTTCTTGGTGTTGTGTTTTGAAAAGAACATTGGAAAATTCCATTGAAAACGATATTTCATATCCTCTGCTCCGTGTCCCATCGGGTTGTCTGGCCATACACTTACGCTTCTAACAGTGTTTGTTTTGTGATTATATCTTGTTAGAAATCCGTCATAACTTCCGCCGTAAACAATGTCGTTATTTTCAGGATCGATGGTGATATGAGCACTTTCTCCTCCTGCGGTAGATTCCCAATCATCCTCACTAATAGACCAACCTTCGTTTCTGTGCGTAATCCGGATAGTTGAATTGTCTTGTTGTGCCGCGTAAATTCTGTACGGAAAAGAATTATCGGTCGTCACTCTATAAAATTGAGCAGTTGGTTGATTGTGATAGGTACTCCAAGTATCGCCACCATCGTAGGTTATTTGTGCACCACCATCATCTCCCATAATCATTCGTTTTGGGTTTTCTGGAGCAATCCATAAATCGTGATGATCGCCGTGAGGTGCATTGTAAGTGCTGTATGTTTTTCCGCCATCGGTACTTTTATGGTATCTTACATTTAATACATAAATTACATTTTCATTTTGCGAATCTGCATAAATACGAGAATAATACCAAGCTCGCTGACGTAATTTTCGTTCGCTGTTAATCTGTTTCCAAGTGTCGCCACCATCAGTACTTTTATAAACGCCGCCTTCTTCTTTATTTTCTACAATTGCCCAAACCAAATCGTTATTTACAGGAGAAACTGTCACGCCTATATTTCCTAAAATTCCTTCTGCAAAGCCTTCATTTTTTGAAATTTCTTTCCAAGTTTCACCACTATCGGTACTTTTCCACAGTGCAGAACCTTCGCCACCACTGCTTAAACTGTAAGGTGTTCTTCTAAGATTCCAAGTGGTTGCATATAAAATTCGAGGGTTGGTAGGATCCATAATTAAATCTACCGCACCTGCACTTTCGTTGACGAATAATTTTTTAGTCCACGTTTTTCCGCCATCGGTAGACTTATAAATTCCTCGTTCTTGAGTAGGTTTGTAAATGTTACCTAAAACCGCTGCAAAAACCGTATTGTGATCTCTTGGATGAATCACAATTCTAGGAATATGCCGACTTTTTTTAAGACCAGATTGCGTCCAAGTTTTTCCTGCATTTTCGGTTTTCCAAACCCCATAACCTGAAGAAACATTTCCTCGAACCGTAGATTCTCCACCTCCAACATACATTACATTGGAATCATCTGTACTTACTGCAATCGAGCCAATGGAACCTCCAAAAAATCCGTCAGAAATATTTTTCCAAGCTCTTCCGCCATCTTCCGTTTTCCAAACGCCACCTCCTGTAGCACCAAAATAAAACAAATTGGGCTTGTTAGGAACTCCTACTACTGCGGCACTTCTACCTCCTCGGAAAGGTCCGAGCAAACGGTATTCCATTGCATCGTAAAGTTCAGGATTGTAGTTTTGAGAATGGACGAATTCTGAATTTATTCCGAAGAAAAAAAGGAACAGTAAACCTATAAAACTATAACGTGTTGGTTTCATAATTATAAATTTTTATAAAGATAAGGAATAATCAAATTGAAGAATACTTAAACAAACAAGAAAAGCACAAACCTTGAAGATTTGTGCTTTTTTAAGTTGTTATTTTAATGTCTTGGCTTTTATTTAAACCATTCTGATCTTTTTAGATAAGCTGTTGTAGCTGTTAAAAGTACAAATACGATTTGTGGAATAAAGTTATCTCCTGCTTGCATATGTGCAGAAATTGTTCCTCCCAAAAAAACAAGTGCTGCAATAAACCCGTAGGTAAATGTTCTTGGAATTGCGAATAAAACTCCTGCTGCTAAAGCTACAAATCCTATTAAGTAAATGTTTTCAAAATAATTTGGACTCAAGGATTTTATCACTTCCATATAGGCTTCAAAACCTATTAATTTTAGAGTTCCGCTAATAATTAAAACGGCTGAAAGTAGATAGTTAATTCCGTTTCCGATGTTGTTTTTTGTCTTTGTATTCATAATTTTATTTTTAAAATGTTAGTGATTTAGTGTATTATTAAAATTCAATTTTCTGAAGTTTAAAGTTGTCGTGAAGTGTGGAGTTAGGATCAATTAGTTCTGGGAAATAACCAAAATTCACATACAATTCTGTTTCAATAAAAGCTAATGTTGTTGGGTAAATTCCGTCTAATTCAGTAAAGGAATTTGTTATATTTCCTGAAGCCCAATTGTTTGAAGTTTCAATTTTATAAACCGTTTCGTTAAAAGGTGCTCCTGTGAAATTATTACTCACTAAAGCTAGGGTGTTGCTATTAATAAGTAGCAATCCGTCTAAAGAATTCACTTCGCTATTCAGCGTTATTTCCTGAATATCACTAGGATTGTTTAAAGGAACTTTGTAGATAATTCCTCCAAATGATTTTCCAACGATTAAGTAATTGTCTGGGTGAAAAACAATTCCGTTTAAACCAAAAGTACCTTGTGGAACTTCAAAAATAGGATCGCTAACCAAAACGGAAGGAGTGTTGTTTTCATCAATTTTATAAATTACAGGAGAAAAGCTGTCGGTTACGTAAAAGTTCCCGTTGTTATCTTTAATAAGGTCGTTTAAAAAATGTCCGCCAGGATACAAAGTACTTAAATCTATGGTCGTAAGTTTTTCTCCAGTGGTTAAATTGTAGGCAATAACTTGTGCCAACTGACCAATGGTTGAAGGGTCTGATCTAAATGAAATTCCCGCATCCGAATTACAAACCAAAAGCCTGTTATTGGTTTCATCTACCGCCAAACCAACGACAGCAACTAAAGTTTCGTCTGTGATAAAATCGGTCATATTGCCGTCTAAATCTAAGGTTAAGATTTTTCCTTTATAATAAGAACCAATGTAGGTTTTTTGAGTGGAAGCACTGTAAGTAATCCCTTCTGGATATAAGGAAGTTTCTTGTAGGGGAAAAGTTTCTGGTAATACTTGAGCTGCAACATGATCGTCACTATTACAAGAAAAAAATAAAATTGCGATAAATACAAATAGTGTTTTTGATACAATTGATTTCATTTTGTTTGATTTTAATAGTTATACGTTATATTTATTATATAGTGATTAGATAAAAAATTAGGGGTTTAAAAGTTCTAATTGTGCAAAGCCATTCATTGGTGTTTGTGTTTGATAAGTGATTATATTTTGAGCTGTATATTGTTTTAAATAATGGTTGTTTTTCCAAGTTTTGGATCGTTTTTTAGTTGCAAAATACCAGATGTAAATTCCTAAGTTTTTAAAAGAAAAATACTTTTGGGTTAGTTTTAAAATTCCGCTACTTCCTGTGGGTGTTAGTACGATTATTTTACCCTTATCTTTTAAAATTCGTTGTGACTCTTTCATTAAGAAATCGATTCCCTCTTTGTCCAAATGAAAAAGTACATTGCAAATTGTGATGTAGTTAAAGCTGTTGTTCTTAAAAGGAAGCTTTTTATTCGCTTCAATTTTCAGTAAAGTAATTGTGGTATTTTTAAGTTTATTTTTTGCTTCTTTTAGCATCTCCGAATTGGTATCAACCCCAGTACACTCTATGTTTTTCTCTTCATAAAGAATCTGTATTAATTTCCCAGAACCTGTACCAATATCTAATAAACTTCCATTATTTTCTTCTATCTCATCAATCACAGGATTTAAAAATTCCCGATACCACGGTGATTCTTGTAAGTTGGAAAAGAATTTTGAAAAATTCATATTAATTTACGCTATATTTTGTATATTTAGTTTGATTAAAAAAATATTATTGATTCATTTCAATTAAAATATCGGCTATTGTTTTTTTAGATAATTCGTTTTTTAATTGGTTTTCAGCATTACTCAAAACATTCTTTATAGATTGTTGAGCGTTGTCCGGTCTTTTTCCTTCAGCTAAAATATTAAAAGAGGTATGGAACAATGGTTTGCCTTTTTCCATAGCTTCTAAAATTCCCAAAACGGTGATTTCTGAAGGTTTTTTCATTAACCGAATTCCTCCATTTTTTCCTTCTTTAGTTTCAATAATATTCGCACTATTTAAACTTTGCAATATTTTTACTAAAGTGGGTTTCGGAATGCTTAAATATTTTGAAATATCTGCGGTGGACAAAAATTCAAATTGCTTCTGTCTAATTTTATCTGAAATAAAAATGACAACTAAAATGGATTTTGTAAACGACAATGAATAACTCATACTTGATATTCGTAATATTTAGTATGCAAATATAGTTTCTTTTTTTTATTTAGCAAATAATTTACTGATTTTTAAATAGTAAGATTGCTTTTTAAAGTTTATTAGTCCTCTAAATGAACATGTTTTATTACTTCTAAATCCTTGTCATCATAAGGAATATTGTTTAAAATATACTCGATGGTTTCAATCCTTGCTTTTGTTTTTCGGTTGGCTTTAATTACTTTCCAAGGAGCAACTTCTGTATTGGTTCTTGTAAACATTTCCTTTTTATAGTGTGTATAATCATCCCAAAGTTCCAATGCTTTTTGATCTACAGCACTGAATTTCCATTTTTTAATCGGACTTGAAATAATGTCTTGAAAGCGTTTTTCTTGTTCGCTTTTCGAAATCGAAAAATAAAACTTTATCAATCGCACTCCAGATTCCGTAATCATTCTTTCAAAATCATTTACCTGATTCATGAATATTTCATATTGCTCTTTGGTGCAAAATCCGTTAACGGGTTCAACAATGGCTCTATTATACCAGCTTCTGTCAAAAAGAACCATCGTTCCTTTCATTGGTAATAAATTGATGTAACGCTGAAAATACCATTGTCCAATTTCCTCGTCGGTTGGTTTTGGCAAAGCTACCACTTTAAACTCTCTAGGGTTTAGATGCTCCATCGCTCTACGAATGGCTCCCCCTTTTCCGGCGGCATCTCTTCCTTCAAAAATGATGACTATTTTTTCGTCATTTTTCTTTACCCATTTCTGAAGTTTAATTAATTCTTCTTGAAGTTCTGTCAATCGAGATTCATAATTTAAATATCGCAGTGCCCTTGAAATTGAAGGGTTTTCTTTTGATAAAAAATATTTTAGTGCTTTCTTTTTATTTAATATCGAAAGGTCTTTTTCTGAAATATTATCCTTCATAACTACTTTGTTTTACGGATCTGTGATAGCGTTGTACAATATTTGGATCTGGTAACAATTCAACTCCTGATGCTCCTTTTCCTTCGTAATCAAAACGAGAAAGGATATATCGAATACTTTCTAACCTTGCTTCTTTTTTATTATTCGTTTTTATGATAATCCAAGGACTAAATGTAGTG
>JAJRQR010000122.1 GCA_024280145.1 Bacteroidota bacterium | reverse complement strand
TAATTATTTAAAAGACAGTCTTCCAAAAATCGATATTTTGGTAGTTCCTAGTGCCGAACATCATTTGGATTCCGATTTGGAAAACGAAGCAATGATTAACTTTGTAAAACAGGTAGATAGAGATGCTTTATTTATAACTTCTCATTGCGATGGCGCTTTTGTATTAGCAAAAGCTGGATTATTAGAGAATTCAGTTTCTACAACTTTCCCAAGTGATATTGATAAAATGAGGGAAACATTTCCAAGCTTAGACATCAGAAAAGAAGTACTTTTTGTACACGACGGAAAATATATAACATCTGCTGGAGGAGCCAAAAGTTTTGAGGCGGCTTTATATCTTTGTGAAATACTATATGGAGAAGAAGTAGCTCAATCGTTAGCTGGAGGGTTGGTAATCGATTGGGATATTGAAACATTTCAATATTTAATAATAAAAAAATGAGTTAGACTAATAGTCTAACCCATTTAAATATTTTCAATAATTAGTGGAATTAATTATTTTAAAGCATTGATTTTATCAATCAACATTCTACCTTTTTGCTCTAATTCTTTACTAATACCTGTAAAATGTTGTTTACTATTCTCTACATTTTTAATGTTAACTTTTGCTATTAAATCATCAAAAACGTTTATTGCTTCATCAATAACTGCTTCAGATTTTTTAGTTTCTTTATCTGGATTTGTTAGCTCCCAAACATAAACAGCTTCAATAATATCTCCTAAAACGTAATTGATATCTTTTTTTAAATCGCGAATATTTGCCATAGTATTTTATTTTTTGCAAAAATACTACATTTTCAACCTTTTAAGGAATATAAATCTCTAAAAATGTTGCCGAAGTTGTATTAATCTTTACTTGATTTGCTATAGCTGGAATTAATAAGGTATCTCCCATTTTAAATTTTTCAGAATTTGAGTGAACTTGAATTTCTCCTTCACCCGCCACACACATATAAACAACAAATGAATTGATGGTATTTAAATCACGATCAATGCCTTTAGATAATTCAATTATGCTAGTAATAAAATATTCTGTTTTGCATACTTGTACGGGCTCATTTATTTTTTTTGAATATTCAAGTTTTGCTTTTGAAGCGTTAAAATCAATCGCCTCTAAGGCAAGATCCGTATGAAGTTCTCGTAATTCTCCATTTATTCCTGGTCTGTTATAATCAAAAATACGATAAGTAATATCTGATGTTTGTTGAATTTCAGCCAACACAACTCCTGCACCAATTGCATGAACAGTCCCTGTTTTAATAATAAACGCATCTCCTTTTTCTACATTTTCAGTATGCAATATCTCTGAAAGTGCATTTTCAGAAAGATGCTTATTGTAGCTATCTTCGTTTATTTTAGAATTAAACCCTAACACTAATTTACCCGATTTCTCAGAATCTAAAATGTACCACATTTCAGTTTTTCCGAAAGAATTATGCCTTGCTTTTGCTAAAGCGTCGTTGGGATGTAATTGAACCGAAAGATCCTTATGAGCATCAATAAATTTAAATAGTAACGGAAATGAATTTCCAAAGGTTTTATATACATTACTCCCTAAAACATCTCCTTTAAACTCTCTAATTATTTGTACTAACTGCTTTCCTTTTAAGCTACCATTTTCAACAACTGAAATATTATTTTCAACTCCAGATATTTCCCAACTTTCACCAACATTTCCCCCTTTAGATTTATTATAAAGTTCTTTTAATTTATTGCCTCCCCAAACTTTTTCTTTAAGAATAGGTGTAAACTTTAAAGGATATAATAATCGATTGTTTTTCAATGAATAGTTTTTAGAGAGATTTAGTTATCCATTATAGATTACAAAATTCCTTGGGGTTTCAAATAATTTAATACTTAAGCCATAATTAGAGTTGAGTCTTTTTCTTAATTTATTCCATATTAATACTACAATATTTTCCATTGTTGGATTTAACTCTTTAAACTCAGGAATATCTAAGTTTAAATTTTTATGATCTAAATAATCTTCAACTTCTTCTTTAATAATAGTTTTTAGCTTTTCAATATCAATTAAAAAACCTGTTTCTGGATTAATATCACCAGTAACTCCCACTTCAAATTCATAATTATGACCGTGATAATTAGGATTATTACATTTTCCGAAGACGGCTTTATTTTTTTTATCATCCCAATCATTTCTATACAAACGATGGGCAGCATTAAAATGCGATTTTCTGTATACGGTCAAGCTCATAGTGAAATATATTTGTAAAATTTTTCGAATATAATTTTAAACCAAGCAGTGTAATTACTAGGATTTTGTTCGATATCCTGAACAATTGCATCTAATTTCATCCATTTCCAAGATGCAACTTCTATAGGGTTTATTTTAGGTATCCCATTATAATTTCCTACAAGAATATGATCGTATTCGTATTCTGTTAAACCATTATCAAAAGGAGCTTTGTAGATAAAAGAAGTTGTTTCTTTTAAATCTGAAATAAATCCCATTTCTTCTTGAAGCCTTCGTTGACCTGCTATTACATTACCTTCTCCGTTACGCTGATGGCTACAGCAAGTATTAGTCCATAACCCAGGAGAATGATATTTTTCCAATGCTCTTTGCTGAAGCATTAACTCGTTTGAATCATTAAATATAAAAACCGAAAATGCTCTGTGAAGCACTGCTTTCTCATGAGCTTCTTGCTTTGGCATTAATCCAATTTGCTCATCATTTTCGTTTACAAGTATAACTTGTTCTTCGGTCATAATTCGTTTTCTATTTTTTTCAAAAATACAAAAAGACCTATAAAAAAAAGCGTTTAAAAAAATTTAAACGCTTTTGAAACTAAAATTGGTTAGTTAGTTTTAGTTTTGAATTAAGAACATAGAACGTCTGTTAAGTTGATGTTCTTCTTCGGTACATTTTACACCGTTTGAGCATTCATTGATATGTTGTTTTTCTCCATATCCTTTCGCACTCAATCTACTTCGGTCAATTCCGTGATCTACTAGCCAATTAAGTGTTGATTGAGCTCTTTTTTCTGATAAAATCTCATTGTATAAGTCATCACCTCTTGAATCTGTGTGTGATTCTATATGAATAATTAATTCTTCATACTTATCCATCGCTATAAGGATTTTTGCTAATTCTTTTTCTGCATCTTCACGTATGTTGAATCTGTCAAAATCGAAATAGATTGGTTGTAATGTTAATCTACAACCAAGATCATTTGATGGGCAATCAATAGGCGTAAGTGCTATTGGCACTTCAATTTTTCCTGTTTCAAGAGGCGTTTTAATGCGGTTTTCGTTAGGATTATAATCTTTTTTTGTTCCTCTTATTGAGTAAGAAGTGTCACAATCTGCATTAAAAGTATAACGTGCATCAGCACCAACGATTATCGAATTAATTAATTCATTATCATCTGCAAGGAAAGAAATTTCTGTACCTGGTAAAAGCTTCTTTGTTTTCTCATCTGTTACTAATCCTGTAACTGTAATAATGCATTGTTCTCGAATTAAGTATATCTCATCATCAATAGAGCCGTTATCTCCTCCTCTATTTGAAGATACAAAACCAATTCTTTTTTCTTCATTGATAATAAATCCAAAATCATCATTAGCACTATTTGCTGGTTCACCAAGATTGGTAATATCTCCAGTCACTTTTCCTTTATCATCTAAAGAAATTACATAAACATCTAATCCACCTAATCCAGCACGTCCATCTGTTGAGAAATATAATTTATTTTTATTACTAATAAATGGAAAAGTTTCTCTTGCTTCTGTATTAATCTCAGGTCCTAAGTTAACAGGTACTCCGTAGGTATTATCATCATTAATATCTACATACCAAATATCGGACTGACCCAATGTCCCTCCCATATCCGAAGCAAAATATAGTCGTTTTTCGTCATTGCTCAAGGTAGGGTGTGCAACAGAAAACTCTTTACCATTAAATGGTAATTCTACTATATTACCCCAAAAAGTATCCCCGCTTTTTGTAGCTTTAAATAATTTGAGACGAATTGTTTTGTTCTTATCCCTACCTTTTTTTCCTTCACAATAATTATTTCTTGTAAAATATAATGTCTCTCCATCTTTTGTAACTGCGGTTGAAGATTCATTATATTTTGTATTTACATCACCACCTAACAATATTACATTAGAAAGGTTTCCTTTATCATCTATATCCGCTTCATATAAATCAAGGTATGGCAATCCATTCCAACTTAATGTTTTTGCTTCTTCAGAGCTATTTAAATTGGAAGCAAAAATTATTTTATCTAAATAAAAGGATGTTCCAAAATCTGAAAAAGCTGTATTTATTGAAACCTTCTCTAGCACAAAATCTCTAGCTCCATCTGCAATACTTTCCAAATAATTTGGATTTTCATTGAAATTTTGAGCAATTACCTGATTCCCTCCCTTTTCAGCGAATAAGCTCATCATTTTATCAGAGTCTTTGTAATTACCAACACTTTTTAAAGATTGGGCTGCTCTGTAATAATATTCTGGAGTAACTTCTTCAGGGTATTCACTTATTAATTTTGAATACCATTTAGAAGCGCTTTTATATTCGCTATTATAATAATAAGTATTTCCTAATTTCTCGTATATCTGTGCTGATGAATATCCGTCTTCAACTACTTTTAAATATATTTCTCTAGCATCAATATAGGAAAACTTATCATATTTTTTATTTGCTTTCGCAATTTGACTTTTTTGAGAAAATGAAATACTTGTGTAAAGTAAAATAATAAGTAGCAGGGACGCATTTTTTAAAAATACTTTCATGATTTTATTTTTTATTAGAAGAATCTAGGAGTTAATACACGTTCTGGTTTGCTAAAGACATCAAAACGAAGCATAAATTCGTAGGAACCTCCATTGTAAGATGATAAATCAGTTGTTTCAACGTCATAGCCAAATCCAATAAAAATTTGATCTGAAATTTGAAACCCTGCCATAGCACTTAATGCAGCACTCCAACGATAAGCAACCCCAAGTATAAGTTTTTCTTTCATTAAAAAGTTAGCAGAAATATCTGCTTGTAAAGGAGATCCTGCAACTGCTTTTACAAAAGTTGCTGGTTTAAATTTTAAATTTTCCCCTAAATCAAATACATAACCAGCAATAAAGAAATAATGCATTCTTTCTGCTGCTGTAGTAACTTCAACAGATGGATCATTAATATCTGACTGATCAAAATGTTTGGTATTTAGAAAGTTTGGAACAGACAATCCAGCATAAAATCTATCGGTATTAAAATATACACCTGCTCCAATTTGTGGCGAAACTTTATTATCAATATTATTTTCAAAAACATCACCTGGATCAGCTATATTTAGCTTTGAAAAATCAACATCTAGAATATCAATACCGGCTTTAAGTCCAAAAGACAATTGTGTATTAGCTGAAGTATTAATAGAATATGAATAATCCACCGTTACATTTGTATTAATAGATGGTCCCAATTCATCTCTAACCAATGTTAATCCCAATCCCATATTTTCAAGGGATCCAATAGGAGAATCTGCTGTTAAAGTTGCTGTTTTTGGAGCTCCATCTAATCCTACCCATTGTGTACGGTATAATAGTCCGAAACTCAAAACATCTCTGTTACCTGCATAGGCTGGATTTACCACCTGAGTATTATACATATACTGGGTGTACTGTGGATCTTGTTGAGCTTGGCTAGTAAAAGTGCCCAATAAAATCAAAAGTGCGATTGCTAAAAAACTTTTTTTCATATTAAGTATTTTTATTCTCAGGAGGTTTTACACTCCTGAGATTTTTTAATTTTTATCTATTAATATATAAGTAACCTGAATAATTATCTTTTCCTGGATTATCTCCTGAGAAGGTAATAATATAGAAGTAAGTTCCTGTTGGCACATCTCTATCTCCTTCTACTGTAGCTCTTGCATTAGACTCTCCTGCAAATACATTAGCTCCTTCATTATAACCATTTGTTTCCCATATTAAAACACCCCATCTGTTGTATATTTTTACATTATTATTTGGGAAAAGATTTATACCATCTATTTGGAAATAATCATTAAATCCATCTCCATTTGGAGTTACTCCATTAAAGATTTCAAAACTAGCTCCTAAAACATTAGGTATTACTGTCACTGTTGGGTCATCTGGCTCTCCATCATCATTATGATCAACATTTGTTGGGTCATTTGGATCATCAGATTCATCATCAGCAATTACATTTCCATCTTCATCTTCTCCAGTTACAACTGCTTGATTAATTACTTCACCGTTATCAATATCATCTTGTGTAATTGTATATATTCCCGTAAAGGTTGTATCATTTGTTTCTAATGGTAACAATATTTCAATTGGTCCTCCTTCAACAATCATTCCTGGTAATGGGTCATTAATTATAATGTTATATAAATTTACTTCACCAGTATTAGTTACACTAAATGTATAGCTAATAGTTTCTCCTACTTGAGGAATATCGTCTCCATTATCATCATTAAACACTCCTATTTTTTCTAATGATATAGAAATAATTGGTGGAGGTGGGTCATTTGGACAGAAATATACTATTGTTGAATTGTCTTCTACAAAACTATCATCATCTGATAAATCAATAACAAGCTCTCCAGTATCAATATCTGTTCCTTCAACTGTTGCTTGATTTTCAATCCATCCTACTAATAAATCTTCCTCTGTTATCGTATAAATTGCTGTAAAAGAATCTGTATCTATTGCATTCCCAACCAAACTAATTGGTCCTCCAACTACTGCTACTAACGGATCAGTAATTGTAATATCTATTAATTCAACATTTGAATCATTTTGTACTTGGAAAGTGTATAAAATAGTTTCTCCAACATCTGGACAACCATTATTATTTTCATCCATTATTGTTGCTTCTTTTATCAAGCTTATTCCAGGTACGTTTAATATTACTATACAGAAATTAGTATAGATTGTTGGGTCATCCTCAAGGAAACTTTCTTCATCTGAAAGATCTGTTACAATATCATCTAAAGGTGTTGTCCCTTCAACAGTTGCTTGATTTGCAACAAACCCAACATTAGCATCACCTTCAGTAATTGTGTATGCTGCCGTAAAAGTTGTAGCATCTTCTTCTGATGGTTGTAATGTTATTGGATTTCCATTAACAGCTACCAATGGATCTGTAACTATTATGTTAGTTAATGATGTATTTCCAATATTTTTAATTGTGAATGTATATAACAATACTTCTCCTTCATCTGCACATCCATCATTATCATCATCTTGTAAACTCACCTCTTTTATTAAAGCGATACTTGCATCTTGACATAACTCCGTTACCGTTGGATCATCTTCTAACTCACTGTTATCATCTGATAAATCTGATACCTCTACTTGATTATGATATCCAAATGCAGTTGCTTGATTCTCGAACATTCCTGCATCAATATCT
>JAJRQR010000121.1 GCA_024280145.1 Bacteroidota bacterium | reverse complement strand
TAAAAAGAGAGCACGCAGATGCACTTACCTCAATGGGGACTAGTACAATGCTTATGGGTAATATCCCTGAGGCATTAGATTATTACCAACAAAGTTTAAAAATATATGAAAAAATTAAAGATAAGAGGGGGAAAGCTGTTGTATTAACTAATATAGGACGTGTTTATAGAATGCGTTGGGATTTTACAACAGCACTTTCCTATTATGAACAGAGCTTAAAAATTAGTGAAGAAACAGGTGATACATACAATCAATCAAGAGCTTTAACAAATATCGGAAATGTATACAGTGAAAAGTACAAACTTGATATAGCATTAGACTACTACCAAAGAAGTTTGGAAATAGATGAAGATAAATCTGGGAGAGCAATAACATTACTTAACATTGGTCAAAATTACACTAAAGAAAAAAAATATACTAAAGCACTTCTCTATTTTAAAGAAAGCTTAAAAACTAGTGAAAGTATAAAGGATTATAACATACAATCGAATGCTTTACTTATGATAACTCAAAATTATTATGATCAAGAAAACTATAAAGAAGCAATAAAATATTGTAAAAAAGGAATAGTAGTTGCCGAAAAAATTGGAAATAAATATTTATTATATAGCTTAAATTTTAATTTGTATAGAGCCTATAAAAAGACCGATAAAATTGGGTTATCATTAAAGCATTATGAAAATTACAACATATTTGGAGATAGTTTAAAGGTGATTGAAACCGAAAAAAAACTTCAACAAATAAAATTTGATAAGCGAAGGTTAAAGGATAGTATTATACAAATAGAAAAAGATTTAAAATTAAAACTAAATCATCAGAAAGAAATATTTCAAAAAAAGCAAGAAAATAGTATCATCACATTGGTTTTGGGAGGGAGTTTATTAGGGTTTATAATTATCGCGTTTATGGTTCGTAAAAACAATAAACGAAAACAGCAGATTATAGAAAAAGAAAGAGTAATTGAAAAACAAAAATTAGAAAAAGTATTAAAAGACCAAGAACTCAATACAATTAATGCAATGATCGAAGGGCAGGAAAAAGAGCGCAAACGATTGGCAAGTGACCTACATGATAGTGTTGGAGCGACCTTATCTGCAGCAAGATTGCAATTTGAACACCTCCAAAAAAATTCAGAGACTTTAAAAAATAAAGATGAATTATTTACAAAAACAGCACAGCTTTTAGAGGATGCCTACCAAGAAGTAAGGTCTATGGCTCACGCAAAAAATAATGGTGTAATAGCAAAATTCGGGCTTCTTCCTGCCATAGAAAAATTAGCAAAAAATATTTCAGTTTCTAGTTTAAATATAAAAGTTGAGGACTTTGGACTTAATGAACGAATAGATAATACCTTAGAAATAACTATTTTTAGAATTATTCAAGAATTAGTCACCAATATTATAAAACATTCAAATGCCAATCAAGCAAGTATTTCACTAACACAATACAATAATAATTTAAATATAATTATTGAAGATAACGGAATAGGATTCGATTCCAATAAAAATATAAACAAAGATGGAATGGGGTTAAGTAGTATTGAAAAAAGAATTGAACATCTGGAAGGAAATTTTGAAATAGACAGCACTTCTGGAAAAGGAACGAGTATAATAATAGACATCCCAATATGATAACTGTAGCAATTGCCGAAGACCATCAAGCTTTAGTAGATGGCATTAATTTATTATTAAAATATGAAGACGACATTTCGATTATTGGTATGTGCAATGATGGTGAAGAATTAATTGAAATTGTAAGAAAAAAACAACCAAAAGTTGTTTTAACCGATATTAAAATGCCCAAAATAGACGGTATATCGGCTACAAAAATCATTAAAAAAGAGTTTCCTCAAATTAAAGTAATTGGTTTCTCTATGTTTGATCAAGAGGAGGCAATCACTCAAATGATTGATGCTGGAGCATCAGGCTATTTATTAAAAAACTCTCCTTTGGAAGAAGTTCTTAATGCTTTAAGGGTAGTTGCTAAAGGTGATACTTATTTTGATTCTTCAATAAGTAAGACCCTGTTAGACCCTAATTCAATTAAAACAAAAAAGAAATCGTTACTTTCAAAAAGTGAACGCGAAATATTAAAGTTAATAGGACAAGGAAAAACCTCCAGTGAAATTGCAGCCAAACGATTTACTGCTGTTTCAACCGTAGAAAAACACCGTAAAAACATGATATTTAAGTTGGGTTTAAGTGGTAAAGGAGAATTACTACGATATGCTATTGAGAAGAAATATGATTTTAAAGCTAACCATTAAATATCTAATTATGAAGCCCTTATTATTATGCTTATTTTTATTTTTTCCTTTATTTACTTATAGTCAACAAAAAGTATATACAAAAAAAACCAAATGAAAGCTCAAATAATAAAGATGAATGGCCAAAACTTAATAATGACAAAAAAGATTTTGGTGTCATAAACGAAAAGGTATCTTTTGGTTTAAGTTATGAATTAAATTCATATAGAAAACTTAAAGATTTTCTTCTAGAATTAGAAGGTATGGAAGTGACTATAATGATGAAGTACTAAAATCATTAGATATTTCAGATAATAGGTGTTTTTATGACTACTACGCAAGTATAATTTCAATAAAATTTATTTATAAATTAACAACAAAATAAAACCCCCTCTAAAGGGTATTACTTTACCTAAAAAGAAGTAATAGTTTTGAGGTATGGATACGCTTCAAAATATATTATCTATATTAAAGAGAGTTTAAGAAAAAAAAAGAACTCTTAAGTTACACAGAAACCATTGTAGTTTTAAAAGCATTAAAATACATTACTGTAGATAAGCTTATAATAGAGAGAATAATAGAATTAGTATTTTATTCAAAAAAAAAACTTTAAAAATTGAAAGCCTAAGTAAACGTGAGTCTGAAATTTTCAAATTAGTCGGCTTGGGGTTTTCTTCAAAAGATATTTCAGAAATACTTACAATTCAAAAAAACACAGTTAGTACTCATAGAAAACACATAATAAAAAAATTAAGGTTATCAGGTTCGGGGCAGTTATTAAAAGCTGCGTTTTATCATATTAATAATCAGGCTTAAAATACCCTCTAGTGAGTATTAATATTGATTTAATAAATTCTATATTTGCTTAAATCAAACTAAACTATAATTAAGTTATGAAAAAAATCATCTTCCTTTTATCTATTGTCATTGTTTCAACAACATTTGCAAATTCGTTTTCTTATAATACTACCAATTCCATATTAGTAGGAAAAAAGAAAATTGAATTAGGTGCTTCAGAAAGTGATGCAGAAATATACATTAATGGAAAGTTAGTAGGTAAAGGCTCTACTGTAGTTACAGTACCTAAAGATGATTGCGTTACAGTTATAATAAAAAAAGTTGCTTTTTTAACAGAACGAATTGAGTTTTGTAATAAAAAAAATATGACAAGCCCTCCAAAAACATATTATGTAGAAATGAAAAGAGATGATGCTTATGACGCATCAATTCAAACAGATATTGCAAATATTGATATAGAATTAAAATGTAATACTATTGGCAAGGATAAAGCTTGGAAATTAATTAACCAAATTGTACTTACCTATATAGATGTTATTGAAATGACCGATAAAGAAACTGGTTACTTAAGAACTGCATGGTCTTTAAAAACATTTAGACAAAATACCGTAAGAACTCGAATGATCATAAAAGAATCATCTTCAGAACCATTAGTGTTTAAAGTAAAACTAATTAGCGAATCTTCTGGACTACCCATGACTAGTGTAAAAAGTGATGAACTGTACAAAGAATGGGATCGAGTATTGCGTTCGTATAGTAACGTTATTAGTGAGTTTCAAGCTCGTGTAAAGTAAAAAAATAAATATACTTTTTTTATTAAAATACCCTTAATTGGGTATTTTTTTTTGACTCAATTGGATTTATTTTTGAAAAAACTAAAACTTTATTATGAAAACAATTAAATATATTTTATCGATAACACTTTTAATAACTTTTTTTACAGCCTGTATTGAGGAAGATATATATGAAGAAGATATAGAAATTAACGACCCTAACAATAATGATAACCCAACTGGATTTGATGGTTCAATAGAAGATATAGAAAACTTTTTTAATCCAAGTATATTAAACGCAATGCAAGATCTTGGTTTTGTAATTTATCCTGGAAATACTCCACCGCAAATACCAGATGGAACATATATTGCCACACCTTTTATCTTATTAAACAGTACTGTTCCGGGAGATAATAATGGTTCTACATTCGAAGATTATATAATTGACTTTTTCAATCACAACAACTCTCAACTAACTATAGATTTTTTAAGTGAAAATGGAGGACAAACAAGTAATGGAAATGGTTCCTATATATCAGGATATAACAATAATTTTTCAGTTTTTTTAAGAGCTAATACAACTTATCAAGGTTATACAGCAGAGTTTGCTTATGCAATTTCTGGAAAACTTGTAACTAATGGTATAGAAAATTTTCAATTTGTTAACCTTATGCTTGATGACAATGGCGACCTCGGAGGTTTTTGGATAGAAAACAATACAGGAAGACTTCTTTATGATTCAGATGGGTTTACACCCTTACAAGGTGGCGGCGGAAGTAATGGCACAGGAGATGCCATATTCTGGATTGAAAATGATTTTAGTTGCGGTAATATTAATATAAATGTAGATGGAGTTGGCAGTAATGTAATAACAGGGTACTATAATTCTATTCCAGATTGTACTAGTACAAACTTAGGTGGTAATTTTAATGATTTATCCCCTGGGAACTATAATTATACTGCTTCGTGTAGTAATAATAATTGGTCAGGATCTTTTACAATAAGTGAAAATAATTGCTCCCGCATAAAATTAGAAGATAACGGTGGTGGCGGAAATGGTAATGGGGATGTCATATTTTGGATTAATCAAGATTATGGTTGCGGCCCTATTTCAGTAAGCATTAATGGAGTTGGATCTACAACAATATCTGGTTATTTTCCAAGTGGAGGAGCTCCAGATT
The DNA here is from genome assembly GCA_024280145.1 of Bacteroidota bacterium. GTDB lineage: Bacteria > Bacteroidota > Bacteroidia > Flavobacteriales > Flavobacteriaceae > Marifrigoribacter. The sequence goes on along the minus strand of JAJRQR010000121.1, from coordinate 4,797 downwards.
GTTCAAATACAAATGCTGGAGGGAATATAAATAATATCCCAGAAGGCACTTACAGTTTTAGTGCAAGCTGTACTGGTTATAGTTGGGATGGAACCCTAACAGTTACTAGCAATGGTTGTTTTAGGCAGCAACTGTCATTATAATACAACTAAAAAACTTACAAAGTATTCAGGCATTAATTGCGCTGTGATAATTTTATTTTAAGCATTTTAACTTTTAAAAAATCAAATCATGTATACAGTTAAAAAATATTTGTTTTTACTTTTATTCTTACCTTTTTACACAATTAACTTAAACGCTCAGGATAAAGATACTTCACTAGATGTGAAAAATGGCAACCAAGTATCAAAAAAAGATATTAATCCCTTGCGAATAGGTGGAAAAGTAGGAGTTCCATCATTTTTTACAATCAGTGCAGAATATGTAACGCCATTATTAGACAATCGTGTTGCTTTTGCTATAGATTATTTTCCATTAAGAATAAACCTTTTAGGTATAGAATCAAAATTTAAAAATTTTGAAATAGGTTCAAATATTTACCTTAACAACAAAGGGAAAGGACTTTATGGAGGTCTAAGTTATTATACGTTTAATGCCGAAGTATCAAACATTGAAGAAGTAGCATTTGACGATGACTCTTTTGGTACAGGTGAAACAAGTATAAAATTTAACACTTTCAATTTAAAAATAGGGGCAAAGTTAGGAAGTGCATTCTATTTTAGAATAGAATTGGGTTATGGATTAGGAAACTTACCCGAAACTGTTGTAGTAACTAGTACTGAAGGCGATAGTAGAACTACTTTAGAAATTGATGAAGTTATAAGTTTTTTAGGAAATGGAGTCCCTATATTTAACTTTGGTATTGGATATAGCTTTTTATAAATATCCTCAGTATTGGGTATTTTTAATAATACAGTTGATCATTATTTTTGGTAAAACATCTAAAACTCTAAATTATGAAGCTTTTAAAACAACTATTTTTATTTGCAATTTTAATAACAATTACAAGTTGTAATTTAATTGAAGAGGATGAAAATGATTATGATTTTGATGAGGAAGAACAAATTGATGATCAAGAAAATGTTGTTCTTGATCCAAACACAGTTTTTAATGGTCTTATTATTGAAGGAGCTAATATCATTGAAGGTGATGCACCACAACCCACAGAAAACATTTCTTTTTTAATAGAAGAAACTAGTACTGCGTTAGTTAAAGAGGGTTTCAATATCTCATTTAATTCAACTGAAAATATAGCGGGTGCTTATCTTATAATTAGTGATATTGATGGCAACAAAGCTTCTAACTATTTTGATATTCCAGAAAGTGCTTTTGGTGGTTTTTCTGAACCTATTACGGCTAATAAAATATTTAATACAATCAATAAAAATAAAGGAAGTGGTTCTTCTAACATTATAATAAATTTCCTAGAATCATTAAATGCTGGAGTTTTTTGTTATTCTATTTGTGTGTATGATGGAAACGGAAATATAAGTCAGCCACAAACAGTTTGTGTAACAATTCAAAATTTAGGAGGAAATAATTCCCTTGTAGATTATTGGGTTTTATCTAGATATCAAGACATTAGTTATGGAATTGATACAGGCTTAAATGAAGAATATTGTTATCCAGCTACTTTAACTTGCAGTAATGGAAACATATTAAATGTTAATAATTGTTCCACATTTACAACATTCTACATAGAATTTTTTAGCGATGGAATATACAGGTTGTTTTTAAAAGAAACCGATAGTGATATAAACTATGATACTTCGACAAGCTCATGTGCAATAATTAATGAGCCTGATAAATTTTTTGAATATCTTTCTGAAGGAGTGTGGGCTTTTAATGAAACTGATGGAAAACTATTTATGGCAGAATATTATGCTTATTATAATGAATATGGCGAAATTTATGAAGATTTTTTTGGAGCTGGAAACGCTCAATTACTTTTTGATGCACCTATAAACATTTCAGATAACACCTTTACGTTAAGTTTTAATTACGATGGTGAACAGGAGATTTACACATTTCAAAAATAAAACACAAATTAACTAACCAAAACTAAATTTTGTTCTCATCATATTTGAAGTTGGTTTGAAAAAAAAACCCTCTATAGAATTCATTTCTAAGAGGGTTTTTGAAATTTCTGAGAAATTTATTCCTTAATTCATTTCAGGTAAGAAATTATAATTCTTTTTATAATATAACATTTGCTCTGTAAAAGTAGCAGGTTGTTCGATGGTGAAACTTTCAATTTCTCCAGCATCATCCATTTTTGGAACAATTACAGGATTTACAAAACCACTATATGGTGCTGCTGTAAATTGCTCGTTTCGTTCTAAAATTTCTTTATGTAGCTCTTGATCTACTTTTACACCATAACCTTCAACTAAAGCTTGTACTGCTTCGTAATCTCCTTCAGACTTAATACGTTGTGTTTCACGCAATAATTGTCCGAATAAACCATGAAGTTTTTCATAATCATTGATGTTAAAATATGTTTTTCCATCACGAGTAATTTTTTCGATTACATTGTCTTTGGCTCCTTTTTCAAAAACCCAAGCAGCAACCCATTGGCGGTTTCTCATATGTGCTTCCTCTACATCATCTCCTAAATTTAATCGGATTAATTGTGTCATCATTCCATTTCGAATATAACCATCATAAGCAGCCATACCCACACTTTTCCAATCATCCACCAATCCTAGTTCTTGTAATTTTGGATTGTATAAATAGTAAAGACCTACTAAATCTGCACGCCCTTCTTCTAAAGTTGAAGCGTAGTTTTTAAGTGTTTCTTTCGTTTCGCCAACACCGGGATTTATTTGACCAGAAGCGTGACCAACTACTTCGTGAAGTGCTGTGTGTAATTTATCGGCAACTTGGCCAAACTCTTCTTCTAAACGTAATTCTTCTTCATCGTTTACAAATTCTTTCAACCTTCCTGAACTTCCAGCGTTATTATAAGCGTGAATGATATTTCCTAAAGAAACCGATTTACTTCCCACAGCTGCACGAATCCAGTTAGCATTTGGAAGATTTACACCAATTGGAGTACTTGGCGACGAATCTCCAGCTTCACCCGCTACATTTACTACTTTGTAAGTTACACCAACTACGTTTTTCTTTTTATGTTCTTCCATTAAAGGTGAATTGTCCTCAAACCATTGTGCGTTTCCTGAAACCACAGACATTTTTTTAGACATATCAAAGTCTTTAATCTGAACAATCGTTTCGTAAGAACCTCGATATCCCAATGGATCGTTATACACTTCAATAAAACTGTTGATGTAATCTACATTTCCTTCAGTAGCTGCTGTCCAAGTTACATTATAATCATCCCAAGTTTGAAGATCTCCTGTTTTGTAATATTCAATTAATAAACCTAAGGCTTTTCCTTGTGCTTCATTTTCAGCAACACCTTCCGCTAATTCTAACCATTTAATTACTTCATCAATAGCAGAACCGTATAATCCTCCCGATTTGTAAGTACGTTCTTTAAGTACTCCATTTTCTTTTACTAATTGAGAATTTAAACCATAAGACAAGGGTTTTTTAGGGTCTGGAGATTTCATTTTTCCATAAAATGAAGCAACATCCTCATTAGTTACATTAGGTCCGTAAAAGTTTACAGCACTTTCCAGCACATTGTCGGTGTCTTTAGCTTGATTTACTTTTTTAGAATCTTTATCATTAAAAATTACTTCAAAAGCTTCTCCTTCTAATTTGATATTGGTGGTTGCTAATATTTCTTTTAAATAATCTGAAGAAAATTCCGGTGTAAACTTCGCATTGGAATAATGATGATGAATCCCGTTTGCAAACCAAAGACGCTTTAAATAAGTTTCAAAATATTCCCAATTCTCTGAAGTTTTATCGCCTTGATAATAAACGTAAACATCTTCTAATGCTTTACGAATGGTTAAATTATGTCGGTAGTTTTGATCCCAAATAATGTCACGACCAGAAAGTCCTGCCTGAGTTAGGTAATAAACTAATTTTTGTTCTTTTAATGTCAACTCATCCCAACCAGAGATTTGATAACGCAATACTTTAATATCTGCAAATTGCTCTACATTATAATTAAAGTCGCTTGCTTTTTTAACTTCTTTTGCTTCGGAAGTAGCTTCTACTTCTTTTTTTTCTTCATCACAAGAAAATGTAATAAGGGACGCTAATAGCAATCCAAAAAAATAATTGATTTTCATTTTAAGTTTTTTTAATTTATTGAAGAACACAAAAGTACTGAAATAAATAAATAGTTATTATAGTATTCATGAATATTAATTATTACATAATCCAATAAAAAACAAATGATAAATACAAGATTATTTAGTATTTAATTCTACCTTTTTTGTAACTTTGTTTTACTATGCACTAATCACTAACTTTCTTTTTATAAGTGATTTAAGAATTTTTCAGATTTATAAATAATCTTATATTAATTCTTGTGATATCCCTTTTCAGCTTTCTGCTACTACTATTTTTTTTATTGAATCAAAAATTCGCGGATATGAATCGATTTTTCCTTGTTTTATTCTTTTCTATTTTTTTGTTTTTTTCAAATGGATTATTTGCTCAAGGGCCTAGAGCTTTTCATTGGACAAGATTGCCTTCTGATTCAGAAATAAATAAAGCTCTTATTAATTTAAAGACTAAAGAATATCCTAGTGATTTGGACTTATTTGAAGAGGGAAGAGTTGAGTTTCCACCTTCAAATAATTTTTCACCAATAATAAAATACCATGACAAAAGATATGCAGGAAAACGTAATCCAAACGAAATTTCTTATTTATT
>JAJRQR010000120.1 GCA_024280145.1 Bacteroidota bacterium | reverse complement strand
TAAAGCATCAAATTTACTTTATTTATACAGGATTAACACTTATTATTGATAAATGTTTCTTCAGAAAGAAAAAGAAATTAATTAGTTTAACAAAATATATGGTTTGTAGGTTAATGAAATTATTGACTAACTAATTTAAAGTAGTACTTTTGCAAAAATTTAATTGAGATGGAATCTTTTTCAACATTTAATATTTCCAAGCAACTGCACTATGCGATTGAGGATTTAGGTTACGAAACCCCAACGCCTATACAGTCGCAATCATTTTCGGTGATTCAGTCTGGAAAAGATATGGTTGGAATTGCTCAAACAGGAACAGGTAAGACTTTTGCCTATATGTTGCCACTTTTGCAAGGATTACCATTTTCAAGAGAGTTACATCCAAGAGTTTTAGTAATGGTACCCACCAGAGAATTGGTGATTCAGGTGGTAGATGAAATCGAGAAGTTCGCTAAATATATGGACGTACGAGTCTTGGGCGTTTATGGTGGAGTAAATATGAACCGTCAAAAAGAAGCCGTGGTACTCGGTTGCGATATTATTGTTGCAACACCTGGAAGGCTTTATGATTTAGTACTTAGTAGAGCTTTACAACTAAAATCGGTTCGGAAATTAGTGATTGATGAAGTAGATGTCATGTTGGATTTGGGCTTCCGATTTCAACTGATTAATATTTTTGAATTGTTACCCAATAGAAGACAAAATATTATGTTTTCGGCAACGATGACCGATGATGTAAATGATTTAATTCACGATTTCTTTCACGGACCAACAACTATTTCGGTAGCGGTAAGTGGTACTCCTTTGGATAATATTCAGCAGTTTTGTTATGCGGTTCCAAACTTTTATACCAAGATCAATCTACTGTCTCATTTGCTTCAGAAAGGCGAAGAATTTTCTAAAGTTTTAGTTGTTGTCTCGAACAAGCGAAGTGCTGATTTATTGTTTACTGAATTGGAAGATATATTCTCTTCCGAAGTAGCTGTAATTCATTCTAATAAAACCCAAAATTACCGAATTCGTTCTATAGAAAACTTCAATAATGAAGAAACTAGAATTCTGGTAACTACAGATATTATGGCTCGTGGGCTGGATTTAGATAAAATCTCTCACGTAATAAATTTCGACACACCACCATTTCCAGAAAACTATATGCACCGAATTGGTCGTACAGGAAGAGCGGAGCAAGAAGGAACATCTATTTTGCTTTACACGGAAAAAGAAGCACCTTTAAAAGAAGCTATTGAAGCTTTAATGGAATTTGAAATTCCGTTGTTGGATATTCCTTCAGAAATAGAAATTTCAAAAAAACTAACTTACGACGAACAACCGAAACATAAAGAAGGAAACAATCCTTTGAATCTGGATGATTCGGGTAAAGGTTTCCACGAAAAGAAAGAGAAAAATAGAAAACATAACCTTGGTGGCTCGTATAAAAGAACTATTAAAAAGAAATATAAAAAGCCAAAAACTAAAGGTGACAAGAATTTCAATAAGAGAAATAAGAATAAATAGTTAAAAGTGCTGAGTTAAAAGTGCTGAGTTAAAACTTTGCTGCTTTGCAACTTTGCGAGAAAAAAAAAGAAAACATTGGGAACACCAAAAAACGCAGTGCAGGAAAAGAAAACGGATAAGGAATTATACGATTATCAACAAGGAGCAATCAATAAAATCTTTAAGAAGTTTGAAACTGAAGCAGATGATTATCATTTACTATATCAGCTTCCAACAGGAGGAGGGAAGACGGTGATTTTTGCTGAAATGGTGCGTCAATATTTAAAACACCATAATAAAAAAGTATTAGTAATGACGCATCGTTTAGAGCTTTGTCGTCAAACTTCTGAAATGTTAACCAGTTTTGGAGTAACCAATAAAGTGGTGAATAGTACGGCAAATCTTGATGATCAATCAGATTATAGTTGTTTTGTAGCGATGGTGGAAACTTTAAACAATCGTTTAACGGAAAACAAACTGGATATTTCGGATATTGGATTGGTAATTATTGATGAAGCGCATTATAATTCGTTTATAAAATTATTCAAGTTTTTTGATAAATCTTTTATTCTTGGAGTTACTGCAACGCCTTTGAGTTCTAACAAGAACTTACCTATGAAGGATAATTACGATGAGTTAATTTCTGGTGAAACTATTGAAGCTTTAATTGAAAATGAATTTTTGGCAAGAGCTGAAATCTTTCAGTATAATATGGGATTAACTTCTTTGGAAGTGGGTTCTAACGGAGATTATACCGTAAAATCTTCCGAGGATTTATATACGAGTAATGCAATGATGGATAACCTTTTACAGGCTTATTTGAATCATTCGAAAGGAAAGAAAACCCTGATCTTTAATAATGGTATTAATACTTCCATACAAGTATATTACACTTTTCGTCAAGCTGGACTTCCTATAAAACATTTAGATAATACGGCTACTAAAAAGCAACGAGCTGAGATTATACAATGGTTTAAAGATACGCCCGATGCTATTTTAACTTCGGTAAGTATTTTGACCACTGGTTTTGATGAGCCTACCATTGACACGATTATATTAAACAGAGCAACAAAATCATTGACTTTATATTATCAAATGATTGGTCGTGGTTCTCGAATTCTGAATAATAAATCTACTTTTCAAGTCATAGATTTAGGAAACAACACACACCGTTTTGGTGCTTGGGGAGCAAATTTAGATTGGCAAACCATTTTTAAATCACCCGATTATTTTGTAGATAGAATATTGGATGATGAAGATATTGAAAGTAATTTTCAATTTGAATTAGAACCAGAAGTAAGAGAGCTTTTTGCTAAATCTGAAGATGTTTCATTTAATATAAAATCTACCTATTCTGTTGCAACTGCAAAAGGAGAATCTTCCAAAGTTGTTTTGGAACGCTCTATTGCACAGCACGCATATATTTGTATTGAAAATAGTGATGATGTCTATGATGCTTTGAGTTTAGCTAAAAAACTAGGTGATGATATCGATAACCGTATTGAACGCTATGCAAAATGTATCAGCCGAAGTACGCACAACTTTATTAGTTGGTTAAAAGACGATTATCGTTTAAAGCTTCGGAATCATTTACGGGAGAATTTTGATCGTGTTTATGAAGAAATTAATGGCTTTCCCCCAAAAGAAGAGGAGTAGTATTATTCTGTTTCCATTTTCATTAAAAAAGAAGATCGGTAGGATCTGCTAATAGGTATCGCTTTTTCATTTATTTCAACAAATTCTGAAGTATAAGAATTAATGTAATTTATGGAAACAATATATGACCTATGAATTCTAATAAAACTATTTGAAGGAAGTTTAGCATCAATATTAGTAATGGTTTCCCTAGTGATAATCATTTTAGTTTCGGTATATACTTTTAAATAATCACTAAGACTTTCAACATATAACATTTCTGATAAGTTAATCTTAACCATTTTTCTTTCAGAACGAATAATAATATATTCTTTTGATGAAATGGCATTTTGTTGGCTGCGATTATTTTCAGATTTATATTTTTCGATGGCTTGTTGCATTCGTCCCAAAGAAATAGGCTTTAATAAATAATCTACCGCTTGAAGATCAAATCCATCTATTGCATATTCTCGGTAAGCAGTTGTGAAAATAATTTTTGTTTTTTTTGAAATTGATTTTGCTAATGTAATTCCAGACATCCCCGGCATATTAATATCTAAAAAGAGGAGGTCAATATTATTTTCATTTAAAATCGAAAGTGCTTCTGAAGCATTTTTACAGCTAAAAATGATGTCAATCCCTTCAATTTGACTGATAAGTATCTGCAAAATATCACGTGCAGTTGGCTCATCATCAACAATTACACACTTGATATTACTCATAAGCTTGTAGCGTTTTAATATTAATTTTTAAATTTACCTCATGCATTTCTGAAGCAGTATCAATCTGCAATTTATAATTATTTGGATAAAGTAATTCCAATCTTTCTTTTATATTTTTTAAACCCAATCCTCTTTTGGTAGGTTTCTGAATATAAGAATTTTTAATATTGAAATCTAAAATAGTATCTGTAACTGTTACGTCAATTTTTACCTTCAAAACCCCATTTATAATACTTCCGTGCTTAAAAGCATTTTCAACAAAAGGCAATAAAAGCATTGGCGCAATATTGGTTTCTGGAGAAGTGATATTTTTTTTAAATTCAACTTTAAGCGTGTCGTTAAAACGAATTCTCTCTAAATCTAAATAGTCTTCAATATGTTTGAGTTCATCAATTAATAAGACTTCCTTTTTATTAATCTGGTATAAAATATAGTCTAACAGGCTAGAAAGTTTTAAGATAATATCTGAAGTGTCATCTGATTTTTTTAAAGCCAAGCCATATATGGTATTGAGTGCATTAAAAAGAAAATGAGGATGAATTTGATTTTTCAAAAAAACTAATTCCTGTTCTTTAGCTTTAAACTTAGTGGTTTCTATTGCTTTTTGAAGTTGAACGTTTGCTAAAGAAACCTGCGAATTTCTTTTAAGAAGGTTAATATAACTCACCGCAGCAACCACCAAGTAAACCAACAAAACGATAAACACATAGTTTCTTCCCATTGGGGGAAGATCTAAGGCTTTAAAATTTGGAATAAATGATACCGTCAACACCAAAAAAAGCACCACCAGAAAGGTGGTAATTAATAAGGAGAAAATTAAATATAATCCAAACTGAAGGTATTTTTTTTCTAAAAGATACTTCGGAATAAGCTTATAAATCATACCATAAGTCGCAATTGCAGTAACTGGAATTAGGTAGGTTGAAAGTGTTAAAACAAAATTTAAATGATTGGAGTTATAACTAAAAAAGAAAACATAAAACAACCAAATCACTACCCAAAATAGGAAGTGAAAATGCAGTTTATATTTTTTGCTTGTAATAAAACTCATAGTGAGCAATAACGTAATAAATTTTGGAATTTTAAATAATTATAGATGAATAACCAATTTAGTATAGGATATAACATTTGATTTATTCTAAAGGCAATAATTGTACTAAAACTGTTAAATCCCCATAAAAAATCTTCATACATCTCAAAAAGTATTAGAAAACTTTGAATTGCTATAAGTTTGATTTCAATAACATTTAAAAACACCTATTATGAGAATGCCTTTTTCAGAATTTATTAGCAGTGGAGATTTAAAATTTTTGATTGTATTTGCCATTTTTACACTATTGGCTTTTATTCAATTTATTAAGAAAATTCAATCTACAAAAAGAGAACCAGATGCAGCACAAATAAACAAGTTCAATAAAAAAATAAATAATGCTGCTTTTTGGGTACTTATTTCGAGTGTTTTATCATTATTATTAGGTTTTATGCACAGTTTCTATTTTATTGGTAAAGCTGGAGGAATGGCACCTGGCCTAATATTTCAAGGAGTATCTTACGCATTAATAACACCAGTTTTGGGTATTAGTTTGTATATGATTTGTAAAATATTTTCAAGTTTATTTAATCAATCTACAAACCTATAGTCTATGAAAACAGTCATAAAAATATTTATTTTAGTATTGGTTTCAAACATGGGTTTTTCGCAAGTTTCTAAAGGAAATCAACTCCGAAAAGAAGGAAAATTAGAAGCTGCAATCGAGGCTTATAAATTAGAATATACCAAAACCCCAAAAGATTGGAAGAACACGTATGATTTGGCTTGTGCTTATGCATTAACATTTCAGAAAGACAGTGCTTTTCATTATTTAGAGATTGCTTTAAAAGATGATCCTTCCTTATGGGCATTGGCAGATTCAGATTTGTATGGATTGATTGAAGACCAGCGTTGGCCTTTAATTGAAGAAAATCAAATAGCACGTTTTGAAAAAGAAAATGGTAAGATAAAGCAACCCGAATATGCGAAAAAATTATTGAAATTAATTATTAAAGACCAAGCATTAGATTATTACATAGATCAGGCAAAAGAGTACTATATGAAAAACGGAAACGCACCACAATGGTATTATCCATTAGGTGCTTATCAACAAGAAATAAGTAAGGGGGATTATATATTAATGCAACAATTAATAGAACAATATGGATGGCCAAAATACTCGATGGTTGGTAATTTAGCTGCTGATGCTCCATTGTTGGTAATTAATCATCATAAGAGTGATTCGGTTAGGAAAATGTATTTGGCACAAATAAAACAATCCTGGTTAGAAAAAGAGGGAAGCTGTATGGAATATGCTAAAATACAGGATAGAATTCTTGTAAATGAAGATAAATTACAAATCTACGGAATGCAGTTTCAATATGATGAAAACAGAAAATTAGAGCCTTTTCCTATTAAAGAGCCTTCTTTTGTAGACGAACGTCGTAAAATAATAGGATTAGAGCCATTACAATTATATTTAAAAAGGAAAATAGATTACAATTGGAATATTGAACAGAAAAGTAAAAATTAGCATCAGTTTTCAAAATTATAAAAGACAGTTTTTAAATCTTGCTCTTTTGAGTCTTTTGAAACAACTTCTATGGTAACATCATCAAACCAAAGTTTGCCAGATCCGTTTGCTAACAATACACCGAAAACTATATAGGTAGCTTTTTTAGGGACTTTTAATATAATTTCATATTTAGTCCAATCTGAAGTTCCTTTAATTGAGCGATCAAACATATTGTCAAAACTTAGTAGCTTATTATTCTTGCCGTCAACTCGCATCCAAAATCCTGCCCAACCAGCAATATTTTTACTTTTAATGTATCCTGATAATTTTATTTGTTTTCCTAAATAATTATCAACAGAAATACTTTTACTACAAGTTCCAAATCTTTTTATTTGAGATTTGTCAAAGGACTCCATATAAATTGATTTATTCCCAGAATAGGCTTGAGAAGAATCAGCTCGCATGATAAAAGTTTCAGAAGCACTTCCACAAGTCCATTTTTCGGGAATTAAGGGACTTGTACCTTTTAAATCTACTAAATCTAATCGTTCTCTTTTAGGCTTAGCTTCTCCAAATAATGGTATGGTAGCCGTAGTTTCTTTTATAAAAATTATAGCATCAAACAGTTCTTGAGGAGAAAGCAAGTAATAATCTTTATCAGATTCTATAGTATATCCAACTAATTTTAAATATTTTGCCATAGAATTCTTAAATCTTATTCTTGAATATTTATTAAATTCAAAATAATAAGCATCGGAATCTACTTCAGAAAATAGCTTCTCCCAAGAATTGACTTTAGTAAAAACAAAGGAGTCTTGTAACAATTCGTCATTGTAAATTCGATCATCATTAATAAATCTGTTTTCTATGAAACTATAGGTTCCTTCACTTGTTGAAAGTCCAATTGCGTAGTAATTATCTTCAAATTCATTTTTTAAATTTTCACCCATGATACCAATTTCATTGTCTAGAATAATCGTTTTTGAAATATGTGCATTATGTGCCCAAACAATGACTTTAGCGTTTGCTTTGTTTGCAAAATAGGCAATTCTGTCTGCCATTATTTCATCTCTAGATTGGATTCTTCCTTCAGAAATATTTTTATAATTAACAAACGTATTTTTTAAATTGAACAGGTATTCTTCAATTTTAGAGGTTTTTAAGTTTTCTGTTTCTATTTGTTTTTCAATTTCAAGAATGATGTTGTATGCTTTAATTCCGAATTTAGTATCTGTAAATCCCTCTGGCATTTCTTGATTCTTGTTTATAAAGTATAATTCTTTTGAAAGCGTATATATATAATTAAAATCGATTAATAATTCTGTTAAATCTTTACTGGTTTTATTGGGTAATTCATTTATAAGTAACTGTGACAATTGACCATACGAATCGTCACAACCTTTAAAACGAATGTCTTTATGTATGGATGAATACTCTTTAAACCAGGCTAAAAACGCTTTCATTTCCTTCGTTTGATAGATTGAAAAAAGATGTTTTGTCATTAAACTATCCAGGTTTTCTTTTTGAATATTATTGATAAGTACTTCAGTATCTCCATAAGGATTCTCTAAAATGATGGCGTTGAAACCTTTTTCTATAATCAGCTTTTTGGTAATTTCTAGTCGTAGTTTATAATATTCGGAAGTACCATGAGTGTCTTCACCAATAGCAATAATTTTCTTGTTTTTTACTTTCTTTACCAAATGATTTAAAGAATTTGATAATGCGAATTCATTGGTAAAATCAAGATCTGTTTTGTCCTTAGTAATTTGTTTTACAACTTGTGCATTCAGAAAAGTTGTAACAAAAAATAAAGAAAGTAATAGTTTGCGTTTCATAGGGTTAGTTTTGATTTGTCAAACCTAAATTAAATTTATAAGTGATTATTATAACAACTTCATAAAATATTTTACAGGAAGTTAAGGTTATGATAAAGTTTTATTTTGACATTTTTTAAAAATAAATCAAATCTACCTGTAATAATTTTTAACTTCAGCCACTAAACAAGAAAAACAACTAGTGAGCAGCGATTATTATACCAGTTTCATTTTACCATATTCGGGAATTATTATCAAAATTTGTAGGGCTTATACAGACACCCAAGAAGGTTTTGAAGATTATTACCAAGAGGTTTGCCTTCAGATTTGGAAAAGTAAGGATAATTTTAAGGAAGACTCAAAATGGTCCACTTGGATTTATAGGCTTACTTTAAATGTATGTTTAACTTTACTTAAAAAGAAGAAAAACAACAAGCAGCATCAAGTTTCAGAAGAATTACTACCAGATACTTCAGAAGAAACCAAAGCATTTTCTGATGAATCATTGAATCAGTTATATGAAGCTATTCGACAACTTTCAGAAATAGACAGAGGAGTTATTCTGCTTTATTTGGAAGAAAAATCATACCAAGAAATAGCCGAAATTATTGGAACAAACCCTAATAATATAGGAGTGAGAATTAAAAGAATTAAAGAAAGATTAAAAAAATTACTTATAAAAAACAATTAAAATGGAAAAGTCAATAGAAACAATTTGGAAAGAAGGTTTTTTAAAAAATAATGCACTAATAGCACCAAAAGTTAATAATATTTATAATAAAAAATCCATCGATATTGTAGAGAAATTCAAACGTATGTATCGTATAAATATCATTGCAATTTTCTTATTTGCATTTATTTTATTACCAATTACAATGGTTACAGATATGGTATATATGGGTATTCCGATGTTCTTTTTGTTTATGACGATTGCGTATTATGCCATCAAATTTAAAAATAAATTAGAAAAGATTAACAAAAACACAAACAGTTACGATTACCTAAAAACTTTTGATAATTGGACCAAAGAAATGCGTTCTTTTAATATGAAATTATCCCGATATTTATATCCTTATGTATTCCTATCTATGTTTGCTGGTTTTTGGCTTGGTGGATTTGGAAAACCTGTTCAGGGCGATCAATTTGTAACCTATCTTTTAGGTGAATTTCCTAATATGATAGTTGTTTTTGGATTCCCATTAATGTTACTTCTAGTGATGCTTTTTATCGTAGTTCTTTTAGCAATCATAGGTCCAAAAATAGGAGAGTGGGATCTTAAAATTGGCTACGGAAGAATTTTAAAAAGATTAGATAGCTTATTAATAGATATGGAAGAATTAAGAACATCACATTAAGAAAAAGATTATGAAATTTACAGAAGCAATCACCTTACTTGAAGACTATTTAAAACAATCAGAAATTAAATCAGAAATAAAAGTTTACAAAAGCTTTATTGCGATTTTTAAAGACCTTCAGAATAGAAATTTATCGGAAGAAGAACTTAATGATTTTGAAATTCAGTTGGAAGAATTGAAAGTGTTACAAGTTACTGAAAACAATAAGAAACACTTCAAAAAGCAATTAAATAAATTAATTCAATTTACATTGAAAAGACTAAATTTAATACAAGAAGGCACGTACATAGCTTTAGGATTAAGCTTAGGAACAGGATTAGGATTGTCATTTGGAATACTAATTTTAGGTTCAACTTACGGTGTAACTTATGGAATGAGTATTGGAATGCTAATCGGTATTGGCATAGGAACTTACCTAGAGCAAAAAGCAAAAAAGAAAAACCGTGTTTTAAACACTAATCCTTAAATATTATGCTCTTATTACTTTTTGTTTTTTGTTTAAAAATCGTGTTATTATTACTAAATTTTATTGGTTATGTTCTTAAATAATGTGGAATATTTAATTTCTCATATTCTGTTTCAATACTCCTGTATTGATAAATTGCTTTAATGTTTGTCACCATGATTTTTGCGAACTCTTTTATAGGTTCTGATGATTTTTTTATCTTTT
>JAJRQR010000009.1 GCA_024280145.1 Bacteroidota bacterium | reverse complement strand
TAAAGGCCAAGTCGAAAGTGACTTAAGAAGACTTATTCAAGAACTGCCAGATGATCAAAAAGAAGTACTATTAATGCGAGTTTACAAAGAAATGAGCTTTAAAGATATTAGTGAACAAACAGGAGTAAGTATAAATACTGCTTTGGGTAGAATGCGTTATGCACTTATTAATTTGCGTAAAGTAATTGATAAACATAACATTGTGTTGACGAACTAATACAATAAAATAAAATTTGCTACGTTTATGAGGTAATACTAACCTTAAAAGCGAATTTTATGCAAAAAATGTACTCTAAAACCTCACGACTGGAGCACGTGAATAAAAATATGGTTCCAAAAGAAGAAACAATAAAATTTCTTCTGGATTATTCTAAGGCTTTAAGTGTTATAGATTATAATAAATTGAAGTTTGAAGCACTTCTAAACTAAACTTTGGAAAACCTCGAATTATTAATTCGAGGTTTTTTTTGCTTATTTTTCCTTGTAATATTCATTGATTACTGATTTTCTGCCTATTGTTTTTGTAATCACGTCTTTTTCAAGATTCCATCCTCTTGCTTGCGAGTATTGTCTTCCGTAGAAAATAATTTGAAGATGAAGTTTGTTCCATAAATCTTCTGGAAATAATCTTTTAGCATCTTTTTCAGTAACCTTTACATTTTTTCCATTGGTTAGTCCCCAACGATACATTAATCTATGAATATGTGTATCTACAGGAAATGCTGGAATATTAAAAGCTTGTGACATCACAACACTTGCGGTTTTATGTCCGACAGCAGGAAGCGCTTCTAAAGCTTCATAGGTATTTGGTACCTGACCATTATATTTTTCTATTAATATTTCAGAAAGACCGTGAATTCCTTTCGATTTCATTGGCGAAAGCCCAACGGGTCTAATAATATCTCTAATTTCTTCTACAGTAAGTTTGACCATATCGTATGGATTGTCTGCAATTCCAAATAAAATAGGAGTAATTTTATTAACTCCTTTATCGGTACTTTGAGCAGAAAGTAACACTGCAATCAATAAAGTATATGGATCTTTATGTTCTAAAGGGATGGGAGTTTCAGGATATAAATTATTTAAAGTGTTTATTACAAAGTCTACCTTTTCTTGTTTAGTCATTTTATGTACTTTTACACAAAAATAAAGAAATGATAACATTAAAGGCAGGAGATTTGGTTCCAAATTTCACATCAAAAGATCAAAATGGAAACGCTATATCTTTATCTGACTATAAAGGTAAAAAACTTATTGTGTTTTTCTATCCAAAAGCTAGTACACCAGGCTGTATTATGGAAGCTTGTAATTTGCGAGATAACTACGAAGTGCTGCAAGAGCAAGGCTACGAATTATTAGGAGTAAGCGCTGATAGTGAGAAAAGACAAGCAAATTTCAGAAACAAATACAATTTTCCTTTCCCTTTGTTAGCGGATGAAAGCAAAGAAGTTCTTCATATATTTGGAGTTTGGGGGCCTAAAAAATTTATGGGACGTCAATATGATGGAATCCATCGAATGACATTTATTATAAATGAAAAAGGAATAGTTGAACGTGTTATTGAGAAAGTAAAAACGAAGTCACACGCTGCTCAAATATTAGAATAATAAATAAGAAGCTGTCTAAATATTTTTTTTAGACAGCTTCCTTTTACTTATAAAATAAAGATTATATATTATAGCAGGTTGTTTATTTAATAATTAATTTATTTACAATTGAATTATTTGTTGTGTTGTCTTCAATTTTCACAAAATATATACCAGTGACAATATTATTTAATGAAATGGAATTTGCTCCGTTGTAAATCAACCCTTTTCTAATTATTTGTCCAAGAATATTAAATATCGAGTATGTATAAACTTCATCATTATTTGTGATATCTATATTTAATAAATCATTTGCTGGATTTGGGTACATAATAATGTTCTGAGCTAGATTGTCAGATATACTAAGATTACCATCAATACCAATTTCTGTTATTTCCCCATCTCCACTAAATTCTCCTCCACTGAATATAATAGTTGAATTATCTGTTGTTAATAAATAAGATCCATTTCCAAATCCGCAACAAATTCCGTCTCCAAATTCATCAAAAATTTCGAAGGTATAACATTCATTTTCAGTTACATCAAAAGAGTAATTAAAAGTAGTTTCGTCATCAGTACCAGCCTCATATGGACCAAAATTGTAAAGTACTGTCCCGTTAGAGTCTCTAAATTCCCAAGAGGTTTCTTCGGCATAAGTATCTGTAGTTAACTCTAAATGAACTTGTGTAGTTCCAAAATACTCATCAATATTGACAGTGTTACTAGCATTGTCGTTTCCTGTATTTTCATCGGTAACTCCATTTACAGCTGTTAAAGAGGCGTTAATTTCAAGAGTTCCTGCTGAAATTGCTATTGAGCCAATATTGAATACTTCCGATTCATTTTGAGCTAAATTTCCATTAAAGTTTATAGTTGTATTAGTTCCTCCATCAATATTCCAATCAATAGCAGCACTTGTTATTGCTCCTGTACCAAAATTAGTTAATGTAATTGTAGGGTTTACTTCTGTATCGCCACAATTTACAGTAGGAATAGAAACACCAACAGCACCATCTAATGCATAAGTTATTAAAGGAGGGTAGCTATCTATAAATCCTGGATTTAGCCCAGAAGGATCTAACCATTCTTTTAATCGAGTTTCTGGAGTTGCTCCAGTATCCCAAGATACTCCAAAACGTCCGTAATAATCTAAGGCTCCATTATCGTTTGTACCTGAGCAGGCAGCAGCACCACCACATAATTGTCCAATTATTCTTCCGTTTTGGTCAAAAAGAGGTGACCCTGAAGACCCTGGTTCTGTTACTCCAAGTTCCCAGCCTCCACTAGCTCCTCCAACAATTTCCCATGTTTGTGCTCCTGCATTTACTTCTTTGGTAGCTGGGTCATCATCACGACATACCTTCATAATATCACCACTTGGGTGGTGAATTCCTACTTGAAAAGTTGGGAAGTTATCGGTTTTATCCCAACCTGCCCAAACTCTATCCCAAGCTCCAGGAATAGAACTATTAATTTCTACTAAACAAAAGTCAGAATTTGCACTTTTAGCTCTTAAGGTTGCCCCACTAATAGTTAAGTTAGTTGGGCCATCAGTACTATTGGTCGTCGTTGCACAAACTGGGTCTGGACTAATCCAGCCAAACCTAAATGCCCAAGCGCTAGGGTCGCTATAGCAATGATTAGCTGTTAAAAAGTAAGGTTTTCCATCGTTAGTAGTATTGTTAACTAATGCACCTGAACAAAATCCACTACCACCAGACAGTAAGATTCCTGCAGATTTTTTGTTAAGGTCTTTTAAAGTTGTCCAGTCTGAACCTATTGGGCAATCTACATCTAAATTACAATCTCCAGAGTCATTTAATCCTTTAGCTAAATTAAAAGTTTCTGCATTACGATAGCCATGTGTTGCCTTTGCAATATGAAGTCTTCCTTGTCCAGAAACATTCGCAGGTTCGTAGTACTCAATCCATAACGAATCACCTTGTACAAGCCAAGTACCTAAGATTCCACTTTCTGGATTTTGAATTGAAGTGTAAGCTCCTAAGAGATCTGTTTTTTCATTGTTATAAAGATAAACTGTACCACCTTCTGGAAGGAAAAAGTCATCAAAAATAACATTTAAAGAAAGGGCACCAGGTGAGGTGATTAGAATTCTCCAAATTCGGTCTCCGTTGTCTAAGACATCCCATTGTCCTTGTTCAAAACCATAGTCTACACTATGCATAAAACCAAATCGCCAAGGTCTGTCAAAAAGCCCGTCATTTGTTTTATCTTCGTCTTGGATAGCTTTTAAATCAAAACTAGGTAAGAGGTTAGCTTGAATATTTTTAGAATTACTTAGTTGTTTCCAACTCTTAGGCTTTCCTTCGTTCGTAACTTGACAGAAAGAATTAATTGTAAACAAAACAGTTAATAATAATAGTAGTTTTTTCATTTTTAGTAGATTAGTTAATAATTGTTAAATTCATTTTATAGAAGAATTAAACTCTTCAATAGTTATGAAGTGGAATATACTAATTATTTAAAAAACAAAAAAATCTTAATTTAAAAAAAAAAAACATTAGCTC
The DNA here is from genome assembly GCA_024280145.1 of Bacteroidota bacterium. Taxonomy (GTDB): domain Bacteria; phylum Bacteroidota; class Bacteroidia; order Flavobacteriales; family Flavobacteriaceae; genus Marifrigoribacter. The sequence continues at coordinate 22,091 of JAJRQR010000009.1, read as the reverse complement.
CAACCAAAAAGTTTTTGCTTTTTAATAATATCAGAAACTCCTTCAGGTAATAAATCTTCCCAGCCAGCCTCTTTAGTATTAATCATTTTTAAAACTTTTCTTGAGAAAATATTTAAGTGCTCCTTATTAAAATCTTCTATATCTACAACTTTTCCGTTGTATTTAAAAAACTTATAAAGCTCCTTCATTCTTGGATGTACTTTTAAGTTTTCACTGTTGGTGTATTCCCCAGTTTTAGGATTAAGCATAGGGTAGAGGTACACTTTTAAGTCTTTAAAGAATAATTTTCCAAAGGCTTCCAAGATTCCACCACTTAAATGGCGGTAGTACTTTTCATCAAAAATATCGATCATATTATTAACTCCTAAAGCCAATCCCATTCTCTTTTTGGTATAAGCAGAAAAATATTCTACCAGTTTATAATATTCTTGAAAGTTAGAAATCATTACAGTATGACCTAAAGAACATAATAATCGAGCTCTCGACATAAAATCTTCTTCGTTAATTTCACCTTCAGCTCTTAAATTAGAAAGTGTAATTTCAAAAATCACTAAAGTTCTGTCTTCATCAACCCGTTTTTCTTTTTTAAACATTTCTAACGACTTCTCATACATATCAATATTTACCTTTGTTACGGGTCTAAATGATCCACGAAGTGTAAGAATGTTTTTCTTATAAAGAATAGAGGCAGGAAGTATATTATTTCCGTCAGGACCAAACATAATTGCTTCGGTCATACTATTTTTTACCAATTGTAGACTCATTAATCGGTTATCAACATTTTCAAATTGAGGCCCCGAGAAGTTAATAGTGTCTATTTCAATTTTCTCTTTGTCAATATGATCGTATAAATAGCGAAGTAATTTCTTTGGTTCATCAAATTTATAGTAAGCACCATAAATTAGATTTACTCCCATAATTCCTAATGTAAGCTGTTGTAGGGTTGCTTCATTTTCGTGAAAACGAACGTGAAGTGAAATCTCATTATATTCTCCGTTTGGTTCTACTTGATATCGAATACCAACCCAACCATGACCTTTATACTTTTTAGCAAAATCTATGGTTGTCACAGTATTTGCATAGGAAAAAAACAGTTTATTAGGATGTTTTTCTCTAGGAATTCGTTGTTCAATTAAACCAATTTCGTGAGAAAGCATTGTTTTTAAACGAGATTCTGTTACATAACGACCATCTGGCTCAATACCATAAATGGCATCACTAAAATCTTTGTCGTAAGCAGACATCGTTTTTGCAATAGTTCCTGAAGCTCCACCGGCTCTAAAAAAATTACGAACAGTTTCTTGCCCAGCGCCAATTTCTGAAAATGAACCGTAAATATTTTCGTTTAAATTAATTCGAAGTGCTTTACTTTTTATGGAGGGAATATTCTCAATTTCCTTGTCTCCTAATATAGTTACAGCCATAGCTATTTTTTAATTTTATAAAAAAACAAAGTTAAGAAATACCGTAGGGAAACAAAATAAATACTGTTATTTTTGTGTGAATGAAATCGCAAATTAATATTACTTTTTTAGGAACGGGAACTTCTCAGGGAATCCCTGTTGTTGCTAGTAACCACCCAGTTTGTAAAAGCGAAAACCCCAAAGATAAACGATTAAGGGTATCGGTTTTACTTTCCTGGGATGATTTTAATTTTGTAATTGATTGCGGTCCCGACTTTCGGCAGCAGATGTTGCGAGAAAATGTTACAAAATTAGATGGTATTTTACTCACTCACGAGCATAGTGATCATACCGCTGGTATGGATGATATTCGTCCTTTTTATTTTAAACATGGATATTTTCCTTTTTATGCGCAGCAACGGGTTTTTGAAAGCCTATATCAACGGTTTACCTATATTTTGAAACTAAAAACAAATACCCAGGAGCTCCAACTATCACCGAATTTAAAATTTCAAAAGCAGAAACATTTACCCTTGGCGGTAAAAATATTATCCCAATTGAAGCGTTACATGCTAAGTTGCCAATTTTAGGTTTCCGAATAGATGATTTTACTTATTTAACTGATGTAAAAACCATTACTGAAGAAGAGATTGAAAAAATTAAAGGAACTAAAGTTTTAGTGCTAAATGCCTTGAGAAACGAAGAGCATCATTCGCATTTAACTCTATCGGAAGCATTAGCAATAATTGAAAAAATTAAACCAGAAAAAACCTATTTAACCCATATTAGTCATTTATTAGGATTTCACGATGAAGTAGAAAAAACACTACCTAAAAATGTATTTCTAGCCTATGATACTTTAAAAATCACTCTATAACTATGAAACGTTCCCTATTTATGTATCTATTCTTTTTTGCATTACTGTTTGTTGTTTTTCAGTATATGAATGAAAAGAAGATTTTCGAAAAGCAAGAAAATAAAATTGAATCACAACGAGCTCAGATTAAAAATTACAAAGAGGAATTAAATATCTTAAACGACTCTATTGAAAAGTTATCTGATGCATTATTAGACCTTAACTATTTTACACTTCAGGGCAATGAAAACGCAATGTCATACATTGAAAGTTTGGGGTATGAAGCAAAAGATATTGAAAATTTTGTAAGTGAATATATCTATGATCAAAACCTAAAAAAAGGAAATAATACCTTAATACCTTATGAAGGAATGAAAGGTGCTATGAAAATAAACAAACTAAAATTTCTAAATCATAAATGGATTCTTGCAGACTTTACCGATGGTCGTTATTGGGGAGAAATGGTTTTAGAATATTATGTAACTAAAGACCGAAAAATTGAGTTTCATCAAGTTTCTTCTTTGATGTATCCTTCGATGTAATAGAGATACGAATTAGTGCCTCTCCAACCAAGCTTTTAATTCAAAAAATTCTGTGGAGCAACTCCGTGACCCACTGGAAATTCAGAATATTCACAATCAATTCCTAAATTTTGTAAAAAAGGTTGTGTTTTTCTTGCCCAATCTACAGGTATTACTTGGTCTACACTGCCGTGGGAAGTATAAATATGTAAATTACTAAAGTCGTTTTGAGCATAGTTCTCTTTAAAAATTGTTTCATTAATATAACCACTTAAACCTATTACGTTTTTTACTTTTTCAGGATAACTTAAAGCTACCGAAAAGCTTAAAATAGTTCCTTGACTAAAACCTAAAAGGGTTATGTTATTGGAATCTACTTCATATTTTTCAATAATTTCATCAATGCACTTTACTACTAAACCTCTAGATTTAATTGCCTGTTTGTCATCACTCCATTTTCCATCAACATTATCAAAGTGAATGGCATACCAAGCGTTTCCGTAAGGTTGCATTGGATAAGGAGCTTTTAAGGAAATGATGGTGTATTCTGAAGGCAATTCTGTAGCAAAAGAGAATAAATCGTTTTCATCGCTGCCATAACCGTGAAGCATAATGATTACTGGTGGTTTTTCAGAAGTGTTATTTGAAGCTCTGTAATTATGTTCTAAAGAGAGTTGTTGTTTTTCCATTTATTGATCTAATAATTTGAACCATTTTTGAAATAAATCACTGATAATAGGAACTCCTTTCGATTTACCAGAAATCGCCATTATTAAGGAATACACCCACATAAAAAAGCATGTTGTCCAAGCAATTTGCCCTACATAAAGTAATATGTCATTTCCAGTAAAAAAAGTGGTAGATATAAATAAAATCAACACCAATCCAAACATGTTTTTTATATGATAGGTTACGAATTTATCTTTTTCGTCCATATTTAAAATATAGGCGATAATCAAGCCAATAAACGAGAGGTAGGCTAATATGGCTTTATAATTTGCTTTTTGTTTCATAGTTATTTATCGTGTGAGCAAGAATCTTATTTATTAATTATACTTTGCTTAATACTAATTTTTTATTTGAAATAATTCCGTAAACTTTTCCTTTTAATTCACAGTCTAATAAGGCAGCGTTTTTTGAAGTAGAATAAATATCTTTTTCAGTAAACGTCCATTCTGCTGTAGGATTGAACAGACTTAAATCAGCAGTATTTCCAACATCTATAGAATTTGTTTCAATCGAAAAAGTATCTTTCAGTCCAGTTAATTGTTTTATAGAATTTTCGGTTCCTACTGCTTTGTTTAAGGCACCAAAACCACTTTCAAGCCCCATACTTCCGTAGTTGGCGTGGTCAAACTCTATTTTTTTATGCTCAATATCCATTGGATTATGATCGCTAGTAATTCCATCAATGATACCATCATTAATTCCTTTTAATAATGCTTTAGTATCTTTTTTGGTTCTTAAAGGCGGCATTAATTTATAGTTGGTATCGAAAGTCTCTAAGACATCGTCTGTTAAAACTAAGTTAGAAATCGCCACACTACAAGTTACATTCAATCCTTTTTTCTTTGCTTCTTTTATTAATAAAACCGATTTTTTAGTAGAGATTGTTGGAATATGTAATTTTCCTCCGGTATATTCCAAAATATATAAATCTCTAGTAATTTGAAGTTCTTCTGCCAAAGCTGGAATACCTTTTAATCCTAGTAAAGTGCTATTGGTTTCTTCGTTGACCATTCCTTTTTGCGCGATGGCTTTTTCAAAAGGAAATGATTGCACCAATCCGTCAAAATTTTGAGTGTATTGAAGGGCAATTTTTAATAAATTAGGATTCTTAATAGGTAATTTATAATCGTAGAAGGAAACAGCTCCCTCATTTTTCATATCGTATAATTCAGCTAAATTTTCACCATTACATTTACTGGTTAAAGCGCCAATAGGATAGAGGTTTACAGGATTTACAGAAGCTTCAGATTTTAAGTATTTGATAGTCGATTTATTATCGGTAACAGGATTGGTGTTGGTATTAACCGCTACGTGAGTAAAACCACTTTTTGCAGCTACTTTTAAACCGTTTTTAATGGTTGCCCGTTCTTCAAAACCAGGTTCTCCAAAGGAAACACTAGAATCGAACCAGCCTTGAGAAATATGAAGGTTAGGTAAACTAATTTCCTTTATTTTTTCTATGTTGTTAATAGAAGCAGCTATTTTTTTAATGATCCCTTTTTCAATTAAAATATCTCTTTTTTTTAAGTGATATTTGCTGGATTCATCTATAATTGTTGCTGACTTTATTAATACATTCATAATAAATTATTTTTTGTATTAGTTTTTTAAATATTTTAATAATAGCATTTCAGTAATTAAAAATAACAAAGCAAAAGTAACCAACCATTTCCAATAACTGGTGACTAAATTTTCTTCTGAAATGGAATCAAACAAATGATTACTAGAGTTGTGAACCGTAACTCCGTCCCAGTTTTCTGGATTTGAATAAATGAGTAAACTTTCGCTTCGGTTGTAATTATAACTCACACTTTCTAAATAATCTGAATTTCTTTCAATAGAATAAATTCCTGATTTTGAAGGTTCATTTTCCGTAGTGATATTCACTTGTGTTGCCTTTGTTTGTTGTAAAGGAATAAAACTAAACACGCTGTCTTTAATTTTTAAAATTTCATCTTTCCCTAATGTTACAGGAACCGAAAATTGATTCTGAACTCCAATTTCAAAATACAATTTAGGCAAAGCCAAACTCTGTTTTGCCATATTATATAAAGTGGGAACAATTAACGGAGAGCTTTGAAAATTAGAGTTTTGCAATGAAAATGAAGCGGTACTCACATACGTATTTCTCTTTTGTATAAGGAATGGTTTTCCGTCTTCAAATTTTAATAAGGGACTTGCTAAAGTTGAAATGGAATAGTACGAATTTACTTTTGGATATTGAAAGTTAATAACTTGTTTTTCAAACACATCTGCATAAATGGGATGGTTGAAAGTTATTTGAGTAATCTTTTTTTCTTGAGGGATAATTTCAGAAATAACACCCATTTGAAGCTGAGAATACAACTGATTATAACTCGTAATATCCATATCATTTGAAGGAATTATAAAAAGGGTTCCTCCATTTTCTGAAAACGATTTAAGAGCAGCATTTAATGAATTTGAAATAGTAGTTAATTCATTTAAAACGATCATATTCTGCTCGGCGAAATCACTATAATTTAGGCCTTCATAATTTTGTTGTGTTACTTCAAATTCTTCATTATTAAAAATACGTTGTAAATAATTGGCTTCCGAATTATTAATAAGTAAAACGTTTATTTTTTTAGGAATATTAACAGTAAAAAACAAGGTGTTATCAAATAAGAGATTAGGATCGTTAATTTCTAATTTTCCTTTGAAACCCTTGCTGCTATTAATGTCAAAATCTATGGTAGCGGTTTTTATTTCCTTTGTATCTTCAGAAAAGTTAAGAGCTGTTTTAGCAACTAAAACCCCATCGTTATATAAGGAAATTGGAAGATCTTGGGCTTGGTTTTCTTGTGAAGAAACAAGCACTCTAAGTCTGTTTTTCTTAAAAATAAAAGCACTGTCAATACTAACATTACTTCGTTTATTACTTTTAAAGGGAACGGCGTCTATTTTAAAATCGTAATCAGTTTCAGGAAATCTACCTTTTTCTTGAAAGTCAGAAAGGATAAGTAATCTTTTTTCTGAATTAGGATTGTTTTTTGAAAACAACTGTTCCGATTTCAATAAAACAGCTTTTAAGTTTAGTTGTTTCTGACTGTAGTTTACAGCTAGAATATCATTTTTAAAATCTTGAATTGCAATGTTCTTTTTAGAAAAGTTATTGGTAAACCAGCTAATTTTATCGGTAGTGTTAGTTTGAGAATACAACTGTTGTAAAGCGCGTTGCAATAGTGGTCCTTCTTTTCCTTTTGCCTGCATACTAAAGGAATTATCAATATAAATTACGGTTTCTTTTTCAGTGTTTAAAGCAGTTTTTGAAGCAGAAAATGGTTGTGTGAAAGCTAAAATTACACAAGCCAAAGCTAACAATCTTGCCAATAAAGTCAGCCATTTTTTAAGCTGCGAACTTTTACGCGTTTGAATGCTTACTTTTTTTAAAAAAGCGACATTGGTAAAAGCTACTTTCTGAAATCGTCTTAGTTGAAAAAGATGAATAAAAATAGGAATGAGCAGTAAGAAAAGTGCGTAAAGAAGTTCAGGGTGTTTAAACTGCATTCCAATTAAGATTTTTCAAAGATAAAATAAACTATTGTTTTGTGATGCTTTATCATATTAAAAATTTTCAAAAACTCCCAATCCGAATAATGCGAAGTCATATTTTACAGGATCATTAGCGTCTAATAGTCGTAAAGAGCTATCTAATTCTTTTAAAGATTTTGCATCATTTTGTTTTCTTTTGATAAGCTCTAATTTTCTAGAAACATTGCCTGTATGGACGTCCAAAGGGCAGGAGAGTACAGAGGGTGAAATACTTTTCCATAAACCAAAATCTACGCCAGCATCATCATCTCGCACCATCCAACGTAAAAACATGTTAATACGTTTTGCAGCCGAATTTTTTAAAGGATCGCTAATATGTTTTTCGGTTCGTTGTAAATGAGGAAGGCTAAAAAACTGTTTTTTAAATTGATGAATGGACGGTTGAATGGAATTATTCTCGATGTTTTTCTGAAATAAATGTTCCATTCCGCCTTGACGATTGTAAATATCTTGTAATGCAAACATAAAATAAGTAAGGTCAAATTCATTAAAAGTACGATGTACAAACCCAGAAAGGTGTTTCTCATCCTTAGCTGAAAAATTAGAAACGAAATCTAAAGGAGAATTTCCCATGATTTCAACCAATCTTTTTCCGTTTTTGATAATACTTTTTCGGTTTCCCCAAGCTATAATTGAAACAAGAAAGGCTATAATTTCGATATCTTCTTTTTTGGCTCCTTGATTTTGAAGTTGATGTGGAATTTGAATAGGATCGCTTTCAATAAACTTTGGATTGTTATAAAGTAGGGCTTTAGAATCTAGGAATTCTTTTAATTCAGTTTGATTCATATTAAGTAACAATCTTTCCGTCCACCATCACCAATTTACGATCTGCCATGGTTGCTAAATCATTGTTATGAGTAACGATGATAAAAGTTTGCCCAAATTCATCTCTTAGTTTAAAGAATAAATTATGCAGGTTTTCAGCACTTTCGGTATCTAAATTTCCACTGGGTTCATCTGCTAATATAATAGAAGGATTGTTTATTAAAGCTCTCGCAACAGCTACACGTTGTTGTTCTCCTCCAGATAATTCGTTGGGTTTGTGGTTTTCACGGTGTGATAAATCTAAAAAAGCTAATAATTCTTTGGCTCTTTTTTCGGCTTCTGCTTTAGGTATTTTTTTAATGAATGCAGGAATACAAATGTTTTCTAAGGCTGTAAATTCAGGAAGTAATTGATGAAACTGAAAAATAAATCCTAAATTTTCATTTCTGAATTTTGCCAACTGATTTCTACTTAAGGAAGCAATATCGGTTCCATTAATCTGAAGCGAACTATTTGTTTCAGTATCTGAAAAAGAATCTAAAGTCCCTAAAATTTGTAGCAAAGTTGTTTTTCCAGTTCCCGATGCTCCAACAATTGAAACAATTTCACTTTTATTAATTTGTAAATCAACTCCTTTTAAAACGTGTAAAGAATCGTAATATTTGTGAATATTTTTAGCTTCAATCATAAGAATAATTATACCGTGAAAATACTATTTTAGGATTGATTGGACAATTTAATTTTTACGAATTCTTTTTAAACCTATGTTTGATATTATTATAATCTAAGAAATAGGTAACTCGTAAGGAAACGGTATGTTGCCCGGGCTGATCAAATAGGTTTTGTAAGCTTTCACCATAATCAATAGTTGAAAGACTATCCTGATTAAAGATTTGGTTTCTATATAATAAAGAGGCTTCACTTCCAGGAGCAAAACGCCATCTAAAGCTTAAATCGATATTCCAAATATTAAAATTTCTATTGGGGTCGTTCTCTTTTGCGTCGTAATCTGTAGGGGTTAAGGACCCATTTTCATTTAAAACATAGAATAATTCATCGCTGTAATCTGCAATTCCCCAAAAGTTTCTAAAACGTAAATCGATGGCTTTATAGGGATCAAAATTATAACTTGCAGTTAAAGAATTTTCAAGATTTGCAATGTTTCTTTGACCGAAAAATATATCCGTTCCATCATTACCAATATAGCCATTGTTATGGTTGGCAACAAAATAGTTAGTTCTCCAAATCATTAAAAAATTATCTGAAAAGCGGTAACGAGGATCGAAATTAAAACTGAAATTTTGTTGAGGATCATCGATATAGGTACGATAACCTACACCAGCATCCAATGCAAATTTCTTACGGTAATCTGAAGATATCCATCCGTTAATTCCAAAATTAGGAGCAAAAGTTATAAACCTTCCATCTACTCTTGGCTCAAAATAATCTTCTCTCTTGCTTCTGAAATTAGAACCTCCGCCAAAAGCAAATCTTTCAATAGTTAAAAAGAATGCATTTAAATTAATAGAGTTTTCAGTTTGTATACTCGGTTTGTAAAGCCTTCTATGCCTTACAGTTAAATTAATTATGTATTTGTTAAATTTTTTAGTAGGTTCAAATATTTCATAGGAACCACCTACAACAAAGTTATTAAAATTATTTCTGAAGTTTAATCCTAAGTCATTGATGTCTAATGTGGTATTTGCGAAATCGTGACCAACTCTATACCTTAGTTTTCCTTCTGTATTTGCAAGATCTAATTCAGAACGAAAACCGGATTTAAATCCTTCACCATAATTTACATTACTAAAGACGGCTCTCCCAGATGTTCTATAGGTGTTTTTTTTGTTAGCAATATCAAAAACTCCAGCGGTGACATTGGCATCTTTAAAATCACTTCCATCTCTAATAACACTTGTATTTACAATTGAAACAGAGGAATTGCCATTAAATTGTTGATCTAAAACAAAAACATTATAATTGGTTAAAGGCTCCAACAATACTTTTCTTTGTATTTCGGTATCGGTATTATAAACTTTGGCGTAGGTTTTTTCAGTAATTGAATTTAAGAATCCTATTCCCAATCCTTTTTTAGTTCTACCAGAAACTTTTACAGCATTTAAAATATTCACACTTGAAGGGTATTCTGTTATTTCTTCATTGTCTTCAATATCACCTACACTTCCTGAAGGAGGGCCTCCAATTCTTCTAGAAAAGAAAATTCGCCCTTTATTAAAAAGCTCTACACCTTCTGTAAAAAAAGCTCTGTTTTCATCAAAAGTCTGTTCAAAAGGCCCCAGGTTTAAGGTAACATTATCAAAGGCTGTTTGACCAAAATCGGGAATTAAAGTTACGTCTAATGTAAAACTATCGGTAAGCCCATATTTTAAGTCTAATCCAGCTGAAAAATCGGTTTCAGTGTCTCCGTCAAAAGTAGAAACAACTCCTTGAACAAAAGGGTAGAAGGTAAGTCTTAAAGGCGCATCAATATCATTAATTCCAGAAATTAATCCGTTATAAAGTTTAGGGTTCCCAACATTATTATCAATAAAATTCCAAGTATGTGTTTCGTTTTTTGTTTTTAATTGACGATAAAAATTTACACTCCAATCTTGTATTTCAACTTCCGGAAAACGCAATGCATTATAAGGGATTTTAAATTCTGCATACCATCCTTTTTCATCTTTGGTGATTTTACAACTAAAAACGACATTATAATTAAAATCCTCTCCATTTTGTGAACTTCTAGAATCACCTATTGTTCCGGCGCTTGTAACATAAAATCGGGTTTCATTAATCCCATCATTGTAGGTGTTTAGTGCAATGTAAAATAAATCTGATTGTACAAAAACCTCATCTCTTTGACTCAATTGGCTTAAAATTTCATCTGGATTTGGATCAAACATATAAGCAGCAACATAGACTGCAACATCATCATAAGCTATTTTTACTTCGGTTTGGTACTCAGGAGCTATGGGTCCTTCATTTCCTGGTTGCCACATGTTAAAATCTTTTGCAGCAGGTAATGTTTTCCAAATATCTTCGTCTAAAATTCCATCAATTTTTGGTGGTTTTTTAATTCTTGTAGCAACTATATTTTTTTTATCTTGAGAATATACTGAAAAACAGCTAAATAAAATGAGAAAGAGTAAAAGATATTTTAGCATTGATAATTATGATTAGTAAGATTGATGATTGATGAAAAGCAAATTTACCATACTCAATCAACTACTTATACTAACAAAAAGTTAAAAAGAAAGCCCTATTAAAATCTACGTTTATTAATTGTAGATTTGTTTTAATTAAAAATGAATGAAATGAAAAAAGCGATACTTGCTGGAGGATGTTTTTGGTGTTCCGAAGCGATATTTCAACGACTAAAAGGAGTGGAATCTATCAAGCCAGGTTACACTGGAGGAAATATAAAAAACCCTGCATATAGAGAAGTTTGTACAGGTAGAACGGGTCATGCCGAAGGAGTTGAGATTGTTTATAATGAAGATGAAGTCACTTTTACTACTTTATTAGAAGTGTTTTTTGCCACACACGATCCAACAACATTAAACCGTCAAGGAGCTGATGTTGGTACACAATATAGAAGCGGAATATTTTATACTTCGGCAGCACAAAAACAACAAGCAGAAGCATTTGTTTCTGAATTAACAAAGCAACAATTTTTTGAAAACCCAATAGTTACAGAAATTACTCCTTTTGAAGTGTTTTATGATGCTGAAGAAGATCACCTTGATTATTACAATCAAAACTCAGAACAGCAATATTGCGATTTTACTATTACACCAAGATTGGCTAAATTGAAGCAAATGTTTTTAGATAAACTAAAAAACTAATATGGCATCTTATAGATTTTTTGAAGAATACACAGAAAAAGTAACCGATAAACTAGTTGATAATTATACCAATATTATGACAGAACTTGGCGAAGATGTAACTAGAGAAGGGATAACAAAAACTCCCGAAAGAGCTTCAAAAGCAATGCAGTCCTTTACTTCAGGCTATTGCCAGGATCCTGCTGAAATATTACGAAGTGCTATGTTTGCTGAAGATTATCACGATATGGTGATTGTAAAGGATATTGAATTGTATTCACTTTGTGAACATCATATTTTACCATTCTTCGGAAAAGCACACATTGCCTATATTCCCAATGGACATATTGTCGGTTTGAGTAAAATACCTAGAATAGTAGATGTTTTTGCTCGTAGATTACAAGTACAAGAACGATTAACACACGATATTTTAGAATGTATCAATAGTACTTTAAAACCAAAAGGCGTTGCGGTGGTAATTGAAGCGTCTCATATGTGTATGATGATGCGTGGTGTTCAGAAACAAAATAGTGTTACGACCACTTCAGGATTTCGAGGGCAATTTGAAAAAATTGAGACCCGATCAGAATTCCTAAAACTAATAAGTAGTAATTTGTCTTAATTTATGGCAGGATTCTTGCTTTATTATTGAAAAGTTACAACATGAATTCAGAAAAAAATAATTTATTAAAAAAAGGAATACTATTAGATGCAATAGGAATGGCAACGATGTTTATTCCGTTTGCAGGTACAGTAATCGATTTACTTTGGGCTCCTTATGCAGCAAAGAAAATGAGCGAAATGTATCCTGGTAAAAAGGGTAAGATTGCTTCGGTAGTTGTATTTCTTGAAGAAATAATCCCTGGCTTGGATTTTATTCCAACCTTTACATTAATGTGGTTGTATACTTTTGTTTGGAAAAAACAACCAAGAATGCAACCTATTAGAGTTGAAGTAAAAGACTAAAATTAATAGATCTACCAATATTTTCAATTCCCTCTATTTTTAATCTTGATAAATGTGAAATATATACCTCGTCAGTTAAGTTGGTAGCTTGAATACCTACAATTGCTTTAAAGTTATTTAAAGTAATTTGTGTGCCAATAGCCATATTTAATAGATTATAACCTTGTGTTGAAGTTTCAAATTCACTTATATTATTTTGATTAAAAGTATTTTTATAAGTTGTTGAAAAGAATGATTTTTTTAGAATACCAAAATCATTAATTTCTATTTTAATCGTATTACTTAATGAGTTAGCGGGTTGTAAGGGTAGGTAATTGTCATTGGTTAATTTTCCAGTAACTATTTCAAAATTACTATTGATATGCACCCAGTCTAATGGGTGTGGATGAAAATGAAATCCAAATTCTCCACCATATAAATACGCATCGTTTTGTGTATATCTGTATACTAGATTTTCTTCAATAATTTCGATGGTTGGTTCAATAAAAATATAGTTATTAATATAATTGTAAAAACCATTTGCAAACAGTTCTATATGATCACTATTATATTCTAGTGCTACATCTGTTTGAAAATTTTGCTCACTCGTAAGGTTGGAATTTCCAATTTCATATCTGTTAGTACCTTCGTGAATCCCATTGGATACAAGTTCTGCTAAATTTGGAGCTCTAAAACCTGAAGCAATATTTATTCTTATAAGAATTTGTTTAATAATAGTAAACTTTGCTCCAAGAGCAGCATTGAAACTAGAGAAACTCTTATCAAAGGCTGCAATGTATTCTTGCTCTCCTATAATACCTACTTCTTCAGTAGTTATTGTTCTGGTGTCAAACCGGATCCCTCCTTGAAAACCAAAATCGTCAATATGATAATGCGTAGTTGTCATTATTCCGAAGTCATTTTTTGTAGCATTTGGAATTAATAATTCTTTACCTAAATTTTTATTGGTTTGGTGAATTCCTTGAACACCTATAATAGTTTCAAAATCTTTAAATTCTGGTAAATTATATTTTATGTTATAGCCGAATGTACTAAGTCTTAATCGTAGAGCTGGGTTGGTGAAATTTTCTTCAAACTCATTTCTATCGTTAAATAAATAACTTAATGTAATATCTAAACTAGAATTTTCAAGAAAGAGTCTATTATCAAATGATAAAATATGATTATCGATTTTTTGATAAGGAAGTTCTATTCTTTTTGAAGTAGTTTGCTCTCCAATTTCTTCAGGAATTCCAATTTTTGATTGATTGTAATTATAACGTACTGTAGTTTTTAATTTTTCAGTTTGAAAACGAAAACCTGTTTTAAAATCGGTTTCATTGAACCTACTTAAAGTTACACGTTCATCATTTCCAGTTTTATAATCGCTATTGGTAGCATATGTTCCTCTAACAATAAACTTAAATTTCTCTTCAGAATTTTTAACCGAAAGAGAAGTTGAAGAACCCAAAGTATTGGTCGTGTAATTGCTTTTAAGGAACCTTGAGTTTCCCCTTCTGGTGCAAATTTTTCAGGATTAATATATAAAACTCCACCAAGAGCATCACTTCCGTATAACAAGGATGCAGGGCCCTTGATAACTTCTATACTTGAAATTCCTTCTGCGTTAATACCCAAACCGTGTTCGCTACCAAACTGTTGATTTTCTAATCGAACTCCTTGTGTATAAGTTAAAATTCTATTGGAGCTTAGCCCTCTAATTACTGGTTTTCCAATTCCTGCACCAGTACTTATAGTTGAAACCCCAGGGATTTCAGTAATTCCTTCAGCTAAAGTTAAAGCACCATAATTTGCAATATCTTGAGCGGATATTCGCTCTACCTTCATCACGTTTTCCCTTTGTAATTTATGAAAAGGTGTTGAGATAATTACTTCTTCCATTTCAACGGCAGTCTCATGTAAACTTATATTCATAATGGTTTCAGAATCATTCTGAAAAGTAATTTCTTTCGAGATTGTAGCAAATCCCAATGATGAGTAAACTACTGTGTAGGTTCCGTTTGGAATATTTAGTAATGAATAATTTCCGTCAAAATTTGTGATAGTTCCTTTTTCTAGTTTTGATATGTAAATGTTTGCTTGTAATGGTGTTACAGTGCCAGAAAGTTTATTTTGTGAGTAAGAAAAACTAAAAGGTATTAATAATAATAGACGTATATATATATATTTAAATACATACTGTATAGTTTATGTAAATAAAAACTTCAATCCAATTCTACCTAAAAACTTCTTTACAAACTTGCTAAAAAACTTATATTGTCCAAATAGCCAACCATAAGAAACCAAAAGAAATTGGTATAAAGTAAAGATTACGATAATTCGTAAGGTCCAATAAATTAATGAGCCTAATTCTGAGGTAATTCCGAAAAAATCCAAAACGGGCTTTGCAATATAAACTGAGGTGCTTCCTGTTACTGTAAAGACAAGAAGAATAATTATTACTTGCCAGTTGGAGTTAATTCCCCAACGTTTTTTAAGCGTATCCATCATAGCTTTTGATTGTACGTTTTTTGAAAATATAAAAAGTAGTTATAAAGTAAATAATTAACCTCTAAACCATAATGAGTAGTAGTGTTGTAGATTATTTCTTGTTCATATAATTTACGGGATTTATCATTATATACCTTATCGTTATATGACAAAACAAATCTTCTATTTCTGCTTTCAAGAAATGTTATTCCATAATGTCCCATAGGAGGTTGTGTGACTAACCAAGCATTAAAACTGGGTTCAATAATGATAATTTCATATTCTAATTCATCGTTAGCAATATGAATAGTATCATTTTTAACAACACTAATTTCTGTAGCATTGTTTTTTTCTATACTGGTTTTATTAGAATTACAGCTAAAAAGAATCGTTGTTACTAGTGAAATTAAAATGAAATATTTCATAAAAATATTTTTGGCAAAATTAATGAATAATGAATGGTTATAATCAACTTTTTTACTCTTTAACAAAAAAAACCATCTAATAAATAGATGGTTCATTTGTAATTATTTTTTAAATCTAAAATTTACTTTAAAAATCCGCCAAGTAAATCTCCTAGACCGCTACTTTTGCTTTTATTTCCGCCTAACATCATTCCTGCTAAATCATCGATTACGCTACCGTCATTATCACCATCTAATAATGATTCAATCATACTTTGTTGTTTGTTGTCGCCTCCGAGGATTCCTCCTAATAGCCCTTCAATTCCTGAAGAGGATTGTATTTGTTGTTGTTGCTTTTGTTTCCCCAAATACCCCAATACTAAAGGAGCAGCTACTTTTAACATGTTCATTACAGCGCCAGAATCTAAACCAGATTTTTGAGATATTGCGTTAGTAACATTGTGTTCTGAATTTCCTAGGACATTCTTTAGGATTCCTGCGCCATCTTGTTTTACACTATTGTCTATACCACCTTCAAAAAGACCCCCTAAATTATCTAGAATACTTCCATCGTGTTTTGTGTTTAAAGCATTCATTAAGCCCTCTGCACCTTCTGGAGAAGAAGCGTTTTTCTTCATTGCTCCCATCAATAATGGTAATGCCATTGACATTACATCTGATGTTTTACTTTGTGATTGATTGGTGTCATTGCTAACACCACTTATTATTTGTTTTCCTAAATCACTGCTTAATAAATCTAATATCCCTGCCATTTTGTTTTGTTTATAAGGTTAAGCTATAAATATAGTGATAATTATTATTTTAAAATAGCTTTTATTTGTTCTGCTAACTCAGTTCCAATTCTGTCTTGTGCTTCGTTTGTTGCAGCACCAATATGCGGAGTTAATGATAATTTACCATTCATTAAAACTTTAATTGCTGGTGTTGGTTCGTTTTCAAAAGTATCTATAGCAGCAAATGAAAGCTTATTACTTTCAATAGCATCGATCAAGGCAACTTCATCAATAACACCACCACGAGCTGCATTTACAATGGCAGCACCGTCTTTCATTAAATTGAATTCTTTTTTGCTAAAAACATAGTTTTTTTGTGCAGGAACGTGAACACTTATAAAATCACTTTCTTTTAATACCTCTTCAAAAGGTAGAGAAGCGATATCGAAACTTGCAGTTTGTCCATCAAAAAAGTCTAAATTAATTGTTGCTTTTTCAATAAATAAATCGCTTGCAATCACTTTCATTCCACAGCCAATACCAATTTTAGCTACTTCCTGACCAATACGACCAAGTCCAATAATTCCTAGAGTTTTTCCACGTAATTCTCTTCCTCCACCGTAATTCTTTTTTAATTCTTTAAACCTAGAATCACCATCTAATGGCATATTTCTGTTGGAATCGTACAAAAACCGAACACCACCAAATAAATGAGCAAACACCAATTCGGCAACAGAAGCCGATGAAGCAGCAGGAGTGTTGATTACATTGATTCCTTTGCTACGAGCATAATCAACGTCAATATTATCCATACCAACGCCACCACGACCAATAATTTTAATGGAAGGACAAGCGTCAATCAAGTCTTTTCGCACTTTAGTTGCGCTTCTGACCAAAAGAACTGTAATGTTATTTTCGTTGATATGATTGATTAATTGCTCTTGAGCAACTGTAGTTGTTGATACTTCAAAACCAGCAGTTTCTAAAGAGTTGATTCCTGTTTGTGATATTCCGTCGTTTGCTAATACTTTCATAATATGCCCGTGAAAACGGGTATCTTTTTAATTAAACTTTATTTTTTATTCGTTTTGTCACTTCGGCTCCGCTCAGTGACCGTAGCGTGATAACGATTTAATCTTTTACGCTTTACGTTCCAATTCTTTCATTACATCTACTAAAACCTGAACGCTTTTTAAAGGCAATGCATTGTACATCGACGCTCTGTAACCACCAACACTGCGATGACCATTAAGACCGTTTATTCCTGCTTCTTGCCACATTTTATCGAAGGTTTCTTTATGACTGTCGTCAACCAAATTAAAAGTAGCATTCATTTTTGAACGGTCTTCTTTTTCGGCTACAAAACCCTTGAATAAAGGATTTCTGTCAATTTCTGAATATAATAAATCTGCTTTTTGGTTGTTGATTTTTTCAATGGCAGCAATTCCGCCCATATCCTTTAACCATTCTAAGGTTAACATCGAAACATACACTGGAAAAACAGCAGGTGTATTAAACATACTGTCCTTACCTATATGTACCTGATAATCTAACATAGAGGGAATAACTCTTGAAATTTTTCCTAATATATCTTCTTTAATAATCACCAAAGTAGTTCCAGCAGGACCCATATTTTTTTGAGCTCCGGCATAAATTAAACCGAATTGTGAGAAATCCATTTGTCTGGAAAAAATGTCGCTACTCATATCACAAACCTTCACAACACCTGTTTTTGGGAAGGGATTTATTTGAGTTCCGAAAATAGTATTATTACTAGTACAGTGAAAATAGTCAGCATCAGTAGGAACAGAATAGTTTTTTGGTATATAGTTGAAGTTGTTGTCTTTAGAAGATGCCACTTCAATTAACTCTCCATATAGTTTTGCTTCTTTTATTGCTTTGTTAGCCCAAGTTCCGGTATTTAAATAAGCTGCTTTATTTTCTAATAAATTAGTAGCAACTCTTAAAAATTCCATACTTGCACCACCTTGTAAAAACAAAGCTTTATAGCCTTTATTTTGCAGTCCTAAAAGCTCTAGACTTAAGCTTCTGGAATTTTCCATTACTTCAACAAAATCCTTACTGCGATGAGAGATTTCGATTAATGAAAGATTTAAACCATTAAAGTTGATAACGGCTTCAGAAGCTTTTTGCATTACCGATTGTGGTAAAATGCAAGGGCCTGCGCTAAAATTGTGTTTTTTCATTTGTCGTATTTTTTGCTATACAAAGATGTAAAATCTATGTGCTTTAAAAGTTAAATTTCCAATAAATTATTCAGTTAGTTTTAACAAAAACTCTAGGGTATCAATATCGTCTGCATAATCCCATAATTGCGGATGCTGCGTTGCTCCAAATTTAACTTCGTTTTCGATGTCAATTTCTGAAACTATACATTGAATATTGTCTTTCTCAGATTGAATAATATTCTTAACAATATCAATGTTTTCATAGTATTCATAAAACAAAACGGATATTGGAGATGAGAAATTTTGGTCTTCTTTTAATAATAAAAATTCATTGTCTAACAAGTTAAGATTACTCATTAAATATACTGCTTTATTATAGTCGTAATTATTGATGTATTTATTGTCATTGATAACGTGTTTCCAAGAAAACATTGCCTTATAAAAAGCATCAAAATTATAATTTTTTGGAAGGTATAATTTTGAAACATTCCGACATCCCAATCCAAAATAGCGAAATACATCGTTTGCAAGGTTTTCAAGTTGCTCTGGGGTTTCATTTCCGGTTAATACTGTAACTGAATTTCTGTTTTTCCGAATAATATTCGGATATTTTCCAAAATAATATTCAAAGTAACGAGCTGTATTGTTGCTTCCAGTGGCAATTACTGCATCGAATTTTTCTAGCTTTTCTTCCGTAAATGTAATTTTATTTTCAAATTCTGGTTCGACAGCAATTAAATATTTACTCAAAAAGGGTAGGAGTAGCTTATCATTGGAAGATAATTTTGCCAAAACCTTATTTCCTGAAATTAATACCGAAAGAAAATCGTGAAACCCAACCAAAGGAATATTTCCTGCCAAAATCAATGCTACTGTTTTATTTGGAGAATTGTCAAAAGAATAATTAGAAAGCCATTTGTTAAGATTGTCTTCTGTTAAAGCATCTTCCCAACTTTTAAATGCAAATTGGATATTATCTTCAGAAAACCATCCGTTATACGATTTTGATAGTTGGATCAATCGAATCGTTTCTTCATAAAAGTCATCATTAAAAGGAATGTTGTCTTTATTAATGTATTCTTCAGAAGAAAACTGACTCATAAATTTTCCGAGTGAAACAAATGCCTGAATTCTTTTTTCTAATTGCATAATTTGTTGGGTGTTGCCTTGGTATCTATTATTTTTGCAAAGTTAAAAAAAGAAAATCCGATGGCAATTATAATAACAGACGAATGTATAAATTGTGGTGCTTGTGAACCAGAATGCCCTAATAATGCTATTTACGAGCCGTCAGAAGATTGGAAATTTGAAGAAGGGACCGAGTTAAAGGGTGATGTAATCCTACCGAACGGAAAAAAAATAAATGCCTCCGAAAGTCAAGATCCAATTGACGAAGACGTTTATTATATTGTTCCAGATAAATGTACCGAGTGTAAAGGTTTTCACGATGAGCCGCAGTGTGCTGCTGTTTGTCCTGTTGATTGTTGTGTTCCTGATGAAAATATTGTAGAATCTGAAACAGTACTACTTGCAAAAAACAATTTCTTCATCGAGAATAAGCTAGTTATCCTCCTTTTGGTATTTTCTATGAATAGAATCTTTTTTTCTTTTGGCTTCTACAGCTGCCTTTTTTTCTAATTCTAAACGTTCTGCATTATATTTTGCTTTTTGTGCTTCTTTTGATGCTTTAATTTCAGCTTCTAGTTTTTGTTTTTCAGCTTCAATAGCAGCTTCATTTTCCTTATTTGTTTTAACTTTGGTTGAAGAGTGTTTAACTGTTTCGTCACTTTTTGTGCTGTAATTAATATCTTGGTTTTCCGTACCCGTATCACTAACATGTATAACTTGTTCTTTTCCTTTTACGGTTTTTGTTATGGTTGTTTCTTCAGTAATTCCTTTAACCGTAGAAGTTCTTATTACTGTTTCTTCTTGGATGTTTTTTGTCTTATCGTTTTCTTGTGCTTGAATAAAAGCTACAGAAAGTAATAAAAACACAAAATTAATTGTAAGATTTTTCATAATAATATTGTTTATGGTTAATTGAGTTAAATATAAGGAAAACCAACTACATAAAAAAGTAGAATTAATTAATTGAAAATGTATATTTGCAGCCATTAAAAATTAAAAGATGAATCGAGCATTTTAAATTTATAATGAGACTTGAGATTTGTAATAGCAAACACATATTTGTGTTGAATGGTATTGAAGTATGTTACCGCTAAAAAATTAAATTTAAATATATGAAAGCAGGAATTGTAGGGTTACCAAATGTTGGGAAATCAACTTTATTTAATTGTTTATCTAATGCAAAAGCACAAAGTGCAAATTTCCCTTTTTGCACTATCGAACCTAATATTGGTGTGGTAAATGTTCCAGATCATCGATTAGAAAAACTAGAAGAATTGGTAAATCCAGAACGCGTATTACCTGCTACAGTTGAGATTGTTGATATTGCAGGATTGGTAAAAGGAGCGAGTAAAGGAGAAGGATTGGGAAATCAATTTCTTGGAAATATTCGTGAAACTGATGCGATTTTACACGTTTTAAGATGCTTTGATAATGATAATATAATTCATGTTGACGGAAGTATTGACCCGATAAGAGACAAAGAAACCATCGATATAGAACTACAATTAAAAGATCTTGAAACCTGTGATAAAAAGCTTGAAAAAGTAAAACGTGCCGCAAGAACAGGAAATAAAGAAGCTCAAAAAGAAGAAACTGCTTTGCAAAAAGTAAAAGACGGATTGGAAGCAAGTATTTCTGTACGTGCTATTGAACTTACCGATTCTGAAAGAGAAGAATTTATTGACCAAATTCAATTTATTACAGACAAACCAGTAATGTATGTTTGTAATGTTGATGAAGCTTCAGCTGTTAATGGAAATGAATATGTTGATAAAGTAAAAGCTGCAGTTGCTGATGAAGATGCTGAAGTTATTTTCTTAGCAGTAGGAACAGAATCCGATATCAACGAATTAGAAGAATATGAAGAACGTCAGATGTTTTTAGAAGATCTTGGCTTAACCGAGGCAGGTTCTGCAAAATTAATTCGTGGTGCTTATAAATTATTAAACCTTCAAACTTATTTTACAGCAGGTGTTAAGGAAGTTCGTGCTTGGACAATTCCTATTGGGGCGACTGCTCCACAAGCTGCTGGTGTAATACATACCGATTTTGAAAAAGGATTTATTCGTGCTGAAGTAATTAAATATGACGACTTTGCTAGCTATGGAAGTGAAGCTAAAGTAAAAGAAGCGGGAAAATTAAGTGTGGAAGGCAAAGAGTATATTGTAGCTGATGGTGATGTAATGCACTTTAGGTTTAATGTTTAGAATTAACTTTGTTAGTAGAGATACTAATTTGTAATTCTTTTTTACAAATAAAACCTAATCATAAAATTTGGAGTAATACCAATTGCGTGAAATTCGGTAATATCAATTGGATCATCGATTGTATTGTTTCCTGTGAAATTAGTACTAATGTGGTTTTTATTATTATATAAATTTCTTATTGAAAAACCAACTTTTCCTTTTGTTTTTCTTTTTTTGGATAATGAAAAACTATAGGTTGCAGATAAATCCAATCGATGATAATTTTTTAAATTCTCAGTATTAATTCCATCATAATAATAGTTTCCATCTTCATCTAT
>JAJRQR010000119.1 GCA_024280145.1 Bacteroidota bacterium | reverse complement strand
TATTCGTAATACATATGTGGTGCCTGAGGTTAAACTATAAAAGAAATTATCATTCTTAAAACAAGCCAATTCTGAACCTCCACAACTATCAAAGATACTGGCACTTACTGTTGAAGGAATTCCAGTAATTCTTACATTTCCATTTACGGGCATCGTAAACTCATACCAAACATCTAAGTTATTTGCACCTATCGTTTCGCAAGAGGCATTCATACTTTCTGTTGCAGTTCGAGAATCTATTGAATAGGTTGTTGGACTTCCTGTGACTACTGAAATGGCAGTTCTATTGATACATTCATCATTTATTGCCCTCTCAAAAGCTTCGATATTAAAATTAATATTTCCTGCAAATGTGGCATCTTCGGCAATTCGAAGCACATAAGTGGTTCCTGATAATAAACCGTAAAAGAAATTATTATTCTTAAAACATGCCAACTCAGTACCTCCACAACTATCAAATATATTTGCACTAATCGTACTAGCTAAACCTGTAATTCTTACATTTCCGTTTACGGGCATCGTAAATTCATACCATACATCTAAGTTGGAAGCATTTACAGTTTCACAAGAGGCATTCATACTTTCTGTTGCAGTTCGAGAATCTATTGAATAGGTTGTTGGACTTCCTGTGACTACTGAAATGGGAGTTCTATTGATACATTCATCATTTATTGCCCTCTCAAAAGCTTCGATATTAAAATTAATATTTCCTGCAAATGTGGCATCTTCGGCAATTCGAAGCACATAAGTAGTTCCTGATGTTAAATTATAAAAGAAATTATCATTCTTAAAACAAGCCAATTCTGAACCTCCACAACTATCAAAGATACTGGCACTTACTGTTGAAGGAATTCCAGTAATTCTTACATTTCCGTTTACCGGCATCGTAAATTCATACCATACATCTAAGTTGGAAGCATTTACAGTTTCACAAGAGGCATTCATACTTTCTGTTGCAGTTCGAGAATCTATTGAATAGGTTGTTGGGCTTCCTGTGACTATTGAAATGGCAGTTCTATTGATACATTCATCATTTATTGTCCTCTCAAAAGCTTCGATATTAAAATTAATATTTCCTGCAAATGTGGCATCTTCGGATATTCGTAATACATATGTGGTGCCTGAGGTTAAACTATAAAAGAAATTATCATTCTTAAAACATGCCAATTCAGACCCTCCACAACTATCAAAGATACTAGCACTTACTGTTGAAGGAATTCCAGTAATTCTTACATTTCCATTTACTGGCATCGTAAATTCATACCAAACATCTAAGTTATTTGCACCTATCGTTTCGCAAGAGGCATCCATACTTTCAGTAGCTGTGCTGCTATCTACGGAATAGGTATTTGCTCCCCCTGTTGTAACTGTTATTGTAATTCTATTTACACAATCATCGTTAGGAGCTTGTGAATATAAATTGAAACTAAATAATAACAAACACAGTATTGCTACAAATTTCATAATGATTTATTTTAAGTGAGTTAGTTGTTACCTCAATATTAAGCAACTAACTTGAGAATGGTCTCATCCGTTTGGGTGAGAAACTAAATAATAGTGAATAAAAAAATCGGTGCTAAAATTAATTAACACCGATTTATTATATTTTTTAATTCTGAAAAGGTTTAACCTCCAAAATCATCAAAACGTATGTTCTCATCTGGAAGTCCAAAATCTTCTCCCATTTGTTGAACTGCTTTATTCATTAATGGTGGACCACAGAAATACAATTCTAAATCTTCTGGTGCTTCGTGTTTTGATAAATATTGATCTATTACCACTTGGTGAATAAACCCAACAAAACCATCACCAGCTTCATCGTTAATATCTGTTTTTACTTTCCAGTTATCTTCATCAGCAGGATCTGAAAGAGCGATAAAAAATTTGAAATTAGGGAAATCTTTTTCTAATGCTCTAAAGTAATGTATATAGAAAAGTTCAGCTTTAGAACGACCTCCATACCAATAGGTTACTTTTCGGTTTGTTTTTAAGGTTCTAAATAATTCATATAAATGCGAACGCATTGGCGCCATACCAGCACCACCCCCAACATATAACATTTCTGCATCAGAATCATTGATGAAAAACTCGCCATAAGGTCCCGAGATAGTTACTTTGTCTCCTACTTTCTGATTAAAAATATAAGAAGAAGCAATTCCTGGATTCACATCCATCCATCCGTTTTTCTCACGGTCAAATGGAGGAGTTGCAACACGAACATTTAACATTATTTTTCTTCCTTCAGCAGGGTAAGATGCCATAGAATATGCTCTTTCGACCATTTCCTCATTTTTCATTACTAAAGGCCAAAGCCCAAATTTTTCCCAGTCTGCCTTAAATTTATCTGGTTCTCCTGGATGATCATCAGGATGTGCTGTTACATCCATTTCTGAATATTTAACTTCAATTTTAGGAATTTCTATTTGAATATAACCTCCAGCTTTATAACCCATATCTTCAGGAATTTCAACAACAAATTCCTTAATAAACGTCGCTACATTGTAATTAGAAACAACGGTAGCTTCCCATTTTTTAATTCCGAATACTTCTTCTGGAATTGTAATATTCATATTCTGTTTTACCTTTACCTGACAGGCTAAACGAATCCCTTCTTTTAACTCTTTACGAGTAAAATGTGGCGTTTCTGTAGGTAATGCTTCTCCTCCACCTTCTAAAACGTGACATTCACACTGAATACAAGTTCCGCCTCCACCACAGGCAGATGGTAAAAATATTTTTTGGTTTCCAAGAGTTGTTAATAAACTATCTCCTGAGGAAACTTCGATTTCTTTATCTCCGTTAATGGTAATTTTTACGGGACCCGATGGAGCTAATTTTTCTTTAGTGAAAAGTAATAATGATACCAAAATTAATATCAATACTAAAAAGGCAACAACAGTTGCTATCATTACTCCTATGGTACTTGCTGCTAAGATCATATTAATGCTTCGTTATTTTTGAATATCAACGATTTGAGTTGATTCCGTTTTTTCTTGTTTTAACACTTCGGTTTTTGAACTTACTGCTTCGATATTTGATTCTTCCTTTTTTCCATCAGTAGTTAACATTCCGCCAAAACTCATAAACCCAATTGCCATTAATCCTGTGATAATAAATGTAATTCCTAATCCACGTAAAGGAGCCGGTACATTTGAATATCTAATTTTTTCACGAATAGCAGCAATCGCAACAATCGCTAGAAACCATCCTATTCCTGAACTTATTCCATAGTTAAGTGCTAAACCTAAGGTTTCAATTTCACGAGATTGCATAAATAACGATCCTCCTAAAATTGCGCAGTTTACTGCAATTAATGGTAAAAAGATTCCTAATGAATTGTATAATGATGGTGAAAATTTTTCTACTACTATTTCAACTAATTGTACCATTGTCGCAATGGTTGCGATGAATAAGATGAAAGACAAAAAGCTTAAATCATATTGTGCATATTCTGGACCTAGCCAAACTAGTGCTCCATCTTGCAAAATATACTGATCTAACAACCAGTTTAAGGGTACGGTAACCGCTAATACAAAAATTACTGCTGCACCAAGTCCAACAGCGGTCGATACTTTTTTAGAAACTGCAAGGTATGAACACATTCCTAAGAACGTGGCAAATACCATGTTGTCTATAAAAATTGATTTAAAAAATAATTCTATATGTTCCATTTTTTCTAGTATTCTATATTTTAAAATAAACTAAGTTGCAGGCTAATTTACTAGTCTTCGATTAATGCTTTGTTTCTTGAACGTTGTACCCAAATAATCAATCCAACAATAATCAATGCCATAGGTGATAATAACATAAAACCGTTATTTTCATATCCTATAGAGTACACTCCTGTTTTTTCAATTGGATCTCCTAAAACTGGAATTCCAAGTAAAGTTCCTGATCCTAATAATTCTCTAAAGAAACCAACAATAATTAGTATTAATCCGTAACCTAATGAGTTACCTATACCATCTAAGAAAGAACGCCAAGGTCCGTTTGCCAATGCAAAGGCTTCAAAACGTCCCATAATAATACAGTTGGTAATAATCAATCCTACAAATACTGAAAGCGTTTTACTCAATTCATAAGCAAATGCTTTTAATACTAAATCTACAATAATTACCAAAGCAGCTACCACTACTAACTGGACTATAATTCTAATTTTTGAAGGAATTATATTTCGCATTAATGAAATAACTACGTTCCCCATTCCCAATACAAACATTACTGAAACTGCCATTACGATTGACGCTTCTAATTGTGCTGTAATTGCTAATGCAGAACAGATACCTAATACTTGAATGGTAATTGGATTATCATCCAATAAAGGATCCATGATTAATTTCGCGTCTTTTTTTGATAAAAGTCCCATAAATTAATTGTTTTTTAAAGTTTTAAAATAAGGTATGTAAAGTTTCAACTCGTCTTTAATCATAGCTGTTACTCCGTTTCCTGTGATAGTAGAACCTGCGATAGCATCTACTTTATTGTCTGTTTTACGTTCGTTTTTTGGATCTCCATTCCCTTTAGCAACATTTATTCCTGCAAAGTTTCCTGAAGTATCATATAAATATTCTCCCGAAAAATCATCCATAAAAAATCGTTGATTGATATTAGCTCCTAAACCTGGAGTTTCTCCTTTATGATCAAAGAAAACACCTTTTACAACCATATCCTTGTCCATGGCAACAAAGCCCCAAATAGCATCCCAAAGTCCTTTACCTAAAATTGGTGCCACATAATAGGTTTCCCCATCTATTTCACTAATAAATAATGGTAATCTTCTTTTATGGCTAGGATCTTTTGCTGCCGTATGTTCCTTTTTAAGATCTAACAAATATGCTTCTGGGTTTTCAGTAACCTCATCACCTTGAATAATAATTTGTTTTGTAATGTTTTTTGAAAATGCTTCCGCTACATCCTTTTTTGAAATAAATTTTACGCTTCCTTCTTCGTTTTCATTAATTCCTAAAGCGTATAAAATATTTTGTTGTTTTTCAATTCGTTTATTCTCGTTGATATTACCTTTTAATCCTTCAGCAGCAAAAGCTAATATAGAGCCTACCACCACTACCATAATTATGGCAAAGATGATGGTGTAACTATTTTTTCTGTATTAATAGCCATAATTAATTGGTTTTAACTTTTAAACGCTTCATTCTTCTTTTAATATTTCCTTGAACCACATAATGATCGATGGTTGGTGCAAATACATTCATCAGTAATATTGCAAGCATTACCCCTTCTGGATATGCTGGATTAAATACTCGAATCATAACTGCTAAAAACCCAATCAGGAAGCCGTAAATCCATTTTCCTTTAGTGGTTTGACTAGCAGTTACAGGGTCTGTCGCCATATAAACAATACCAAAAGCCAAACCTCCTATTAATAGGTGATGCCAATAAGTAGTACTCATTAATCCATAGAAACTATTTGTTTCAGATAAAATTCCAGCGGAAGCAACCCAATTAAATAAAAGTCCCATTACTAAAGAACCAATTACTGCTGAAACCATAATACGCCAACTTGCTATTTTGGTATATATAAGGAAGATTCCTGCTAATAAGATTAATAAAGCGGAAGTTTCACCAACCGAACCGGGTATAAAACCGTAGAACATATCCATGACCGAATGCGTCATTTCATTACCCTGAGCTAATGCGCCCAAGACTGTTTCTCCAGAAATCGCATCTGGTTGTCCTTCCATTGCTCTTGCTCCTAGCACCCATACTTTATCTCCACTCATCCAAGTTGGATAGGCAAAGAATAAAAAGGCTCTAATAGTTAATGCTGGGTTTAAGATATTCATTCCTGTACCACCAAAAACTTCTTTTCCGATGACAACACCAAAACAACTGCTACAATTAACATCCAAATTGGGATATCAACTGGTACAATTAATGGAACTAACATTCCTGTTACCAAATATCCTTCTTCTACTTCATGTTTGTTGATGGTTGCGAATATGAATTCGACTCCAAGTCCAACTACATAAGAAATAATTACCAATGGCAATACAGCTATGGCTCCTATTGAAAAGTTATTCCAAGACCAAAACTCAGGGCTAAAAAAACCGCTGGCAGCTCTTTCAATTTCTCCTAAAGCTAAATAATGTTGGTATCCTGTATTGAATATTCCGAAGATAAGTACTGGCACCATCGCCAATACCACCATATTCATCGTTCTTTTTAAATCATCTGCAACCCTAATATGCGACCCAGAACTTGTGGTATCGTTAGGGGTATATAGAAAGGTATGCAATGCCCCAAAGGTGGTTTGCATATTAGTCCCTTCATATTTTTTCTTTAACGCGTCTAGTTTTTGTTTCATTCCCATAACGTTATCCTATTTCTTTATACATTAAATCCAAACCGTCTCTAATAATTTTCTGATGTGGCTGTTTAGATACACAAACAAATTCAGTAAGTGCAAAATCTTCTGGAGCCACTTCGTACATTCCTAAGGCTTCCATATTATCTAAATCACCAACCATACAAGCTTTTAATATTTGCATTGGAAAGATATCCAACGGAAAAACTTGCTCATAATTACCCGTTAGTACAAATGCTCTGTGTTCACCGTTGGTATTAGTATCAAGTGTGTATTCTTTTTTAGGAGCCATCCAACTAAAAGTCAATGCTCTTGTAATCGATTCTTTATTAAAAACAGGTTTTGCCCATCCAAAAAATTCGTAATCATCTCCTTCCGGAATTACAGTTACAGTATTAGGATAATAACCTAAATGTCCTTTTAGTGAGATTTTTTCTCCTGAAAGCACATTTCCGCTTATCACACGAACGTTTTCTTCATTTAAACCAGAATCATATACAAATGTTGAAACCTCAGCTCCAATTTTTGTAGCATAATATTTTGGGTTTTTAACGGAAGAGCCACTTAAAGCAATGATGCGTTCTGCATTAAATTTTCCTGTTAAAAGCAATTCGCCAATAATCACCAAATCTTGTGGTGTAATTGTCCAAACAACTTCTCCTTTATTTACAGGGTTAATTTTTCCGATTTGAGTTCCTACATTTCCAGCTGGGTGAACTCCTGAAACCGTATGAAGTGAAATATCACTTAAACCTTTAAAGGCATTTTCACCATTAGCTCCAACACTTACGTGAACTACACCTTCGGTTAATTTACTAAAAGCAGTTACCGCAGCTTGTAATTCTTTTTCTTTACCTGTTAAAGTAAAGTCATAATCCGCTGCTAAGGGAGCCGTTGTTAAAGCTGAAACAAAAATTGCTTTTGGCTTTACCGTTGGATTAGCAATTATATCGTATGGTCTTTGTTTTACAAAAGCCCAACAACCAGTTGCTAATAAATGATTTTTGATTTCATCTGAATTCATCGAGCCTACATTAACAGCACCGTGATCCTTGTAGGAATCTTGCTGGTCAGCTTCAATGATTATTTCTTTAATTACTCGTCTCGCACCTCTCTCAATTGTTGTGAGCGTTCCACTAACGGGAGAGACAAATTTAATGTCTTCGTTAGTTTTAGAGTAAAATATAACATCTCCTGCTTGTAACTTTGCACCTTCTCTTACAGCTAATTTTGGTGTAATTAAATGAAAGTCTGAGGGTCTAATAACGAAAGTTCTAGAACGAGGCGCATTTGAAAGAGTTTTGCCTGCCTCACCTTTTAAGCGGATGTTAAGACCTTTTTTAATCTTAATGTCTTTAGACATAGAATACTTGTGTTAAATTCTATTAAATTCCCGTTTATAATTTGGGTATGCAAATTTAAAAAAATAATATTGCTCTCACCTATTTTTTCATATTTTTCTTAACTATTTACAATTCGGTTTAAATGAATTAATTTAAGGTATAATTATTGTTTATATTTATCATCTCAAAACCAATTTAACATGTTTAATACCATCAAATTTTTGTTTTTTACCTTCATATTTAGTGGCTCTTTACTTGCTCAATATTCCGAACAAATAGAACCTGATTACATTAAAACCATACAGTTCGTAGGAAACACAAAGCAAAGTCAAATACCAATTATTAAATTAGGAGAACCTCTTTACTTAAGTTTTGATGCTTTAAATGGTGACGAAGCAGATTTTTATTACCGTATCACTCATCATGATTTTGACTGGACCCTAAGTGACTTTTCACAAGGAGAATATATGAATGGCTTCGATGATGTTAGACTTTATGAATATGAAAACTCTTTTAATACGCTTCAAATATACTCACATTACACGCTTACAATTCCTAATAGGGATACTAGAAGACTTACAAAAAGCGGAAACTATATGTTAAGTATTTATGATGAGAGCGGTGAATTGGTTTTTTCAAGAAAATTTATGATCGTCGAAAATATTGTAGGTGTAACTGCATCTATAAAAAGGTCTCGAGATTTAGGTAATATTGAAACTCAACAAGTGGTTCAATTTGTAGTGGATTCACCAACACTTCAGCTAATTAATCCTAAAGAAACAGTTAAAACATTAATATTGCAAAATAGTAATTTAAATAATCCTATTACTAACTTAAAACCGCAGTATACCATTGGATCCAAACTAATTTATCGTTACGATAAAGAAGCATCTTTTAATGGCGGAAACGAGTTTTTATTTTTCGATAACAAAGACATTAGAGCTGCAACTTCAAGTATACGAAGAATTGAACTTACCGATATTTACAACAATTACTTATATACTAATGGAGCTAGATTTGACAGACCTTATACCTACAATCCAGATATTAATGGTAATTATGAAGTTAGAGTATTGTATCCAACTACAAATATGAATATTGAAGCAGACTATGCTCGAGTACATTTTACACTTCAATTTTTTGAGGATATTGAAGATAAAGAATTACATCTCTACGGAAACTTTAACAATTGGGTAATCGACGAAACCACCTATATGGAATACGATAGCGATTACGACGTATTTCGAAATAGCCGATTATTTAAACAAGGTTTCTACAACTATAAATATGTATTAGTAAATAGAGACGGGACTATAGATGAGGGTGCCATAGAAGGGAACTTTTGGCAAACCGAAAACGAATATACTATTTTAGTATATTTTAGAGATTTAGGCGCTCGTTATGATCGAATTATTGGAATGGGAAAAGCAAATTCTATTAATATTAACAATCAATAATATTAGCTAGCAACCGTATCATAACTTAATACTTTAGTTTTATATTTCTGAAGCGACTTGCTATAATAGCTACATTCTTCAATAGGATTTACATAAATATGCAAACTCATTGCTCTTTTATTTTCTGAATTATGTAAACTATGAAGCCCAATAGTATCATTAATATAATAGGAACAAGATTCCTGCATCATTTCACTTACCGTTAAAATAGGAACATCATTTTCGTTATTTTTATATTGATTTTCAACTATATTCCCTTCAATCAAAAACACCCAACAATCCTGATCGTTATGACTATGAACAGGCGTTTCTTGACCTGCCTGCCAACAAAGTAACAGCAATTCAAAATCCTCAGTACGAGCTATGCAATTACGCGTGTAGTGTGATTCTTCCCAAGTTGCAAATTTTTCAAATTCAGAAATAGGAATTTTTAATCTATCAATAATACCTTTAATAGCTTCCTTATTACAATTTGATAATTGCTGAATTAAATCTGAAATGGATTCTATATGTTTCAAAAAAAATAAGTTATTATAATTACAATCAATATCTTTGTGCACTGCTTAAACAAAATTTCCAAAAAAATATTTCCCTGTGAAAAGAGAATTAGCATTATTTCAAAAATTAACAACAGAGTTTCTTACCAAAGAAATAGACGAACCTGTTATAACACCCTTACAAGCAGAATCGCTTTGGAAAGATATAAATATTTCTTTACAATCCGAGGGTGTTTCGGAAGAGGAATTCGAAAAAATATTACGTGACGTTGTTTTAAACACTCCAAGAACTGCAACCAACAAGTTTTTTAATCAGCTTTTTGGAGGTCGAAATCCGAAAGCAACCTTGGGAGATTTGTTGGCGGTTATCCTTAATAATAGTATGTACACCTACAAAGTGGCGGGTCCACAAGTAGGTATCGAAATTGAAATTATTAATCGTGTTTGTGAAATCATCAACTACCCAAAACAAAGCGGTGGAACTATCACCTCAGGAGGCTCTGTAAGTAACCTCATCGCAATGTTAATGGCTCGTGATAAGGCAAGTCCAGAGGTGAGATACAAAAGTTTTCAGGAAAAATTAATTGGTTATACTTCGGAAGCATCGCATTATTCTATTAAAAAGAATGCAGCTATTTGTGGCGTTGGAACCGAGCAAATTCGGAAAATAGCTATTGATGAAAAAGGACTTTTAATTCCTGAAGCATTAGAAGAAGCCATCCAAAAAGACATTACCAATAATCAGAAACCATTTTTTATAAATGCCACTGCTGGGACTACCGTTTTAGGAGCTTTTGATCCTGTGGAAGAAATAATAAAAATTGCAAAAAAATATAACATTTGGGTTCATGTGGACGGTGCTTATTGTGGCAGCGTAATTTTCAGTAACAAATACAAGCATTTAATTAATGGATTGGAAAAAGCAGATTCCTTCAATTTTAATGCACATAAAATGATTGGCACTCCTTTAACTTGTTCGGTTTTGGTGACTCGCGATAAAAAATATTTATACGATTCGCTTTCTATGGAAGCCGATTATTTATACCAAACCGACGGTGATGATTTTAACCTCGGAAAAACATCGCTGCAATGCGGAAGACGAAACAATGCTTTAAAGTTTTGGACACTCTGGAAATCTGTTGGAACAAAAGGATTGGAAACCATTGTGGACAATCAATTTATGTTAGCCGATGTTGCTAGAGATTACCTGAAAAACCATCCTAATTATACATTTTACAGTTATGACGAATCGGTTTCGGTTTGCTTTAATTATAAAAACATTCCAGCCGATAAACTGTGTACCTTATTATATGAGTATGCAGAATTGGTTATTGGTTGCGGGACTTTTAGAGAAAACACTTTTATCCGTTTAGTAACGGTTAACCCTGCAAATTATAAAGAGGATATTATTGATTTATTTAAGACAATTGAAAACTTTGTAGAAAAGAAGAAAAATTTATTGTAATATAAAAATGGGAATATTTAAAAAAATTGATAAGTTATTAGCCTCTATGGGGAGTTCAAAAGCCATAGAACGACTTCCGGCAGATACAGATATAGATTAAAAAACACTTAATATTGGTGGTGACAAAATTGCGGAATCCAAAGAAGGTCAATTATGGGTAGGCATTCAGGAATTAACAGGTTATTATTTTTTAGAAACCACGATTGTCAGCGTTCTTAACATTAAAACTTTTGATGGTGCTACCTTAATTTTTAAAGGAAGAAAAGACAATATCGAACTAAAATCCGATACGCAAGAAATTAAATCTGAATTCTCTAATGTTTCCAATCGTTTTATCGCAGAAGCAAGTTTTGACATTACAAAAGATGAAATAGATAGCATTTCAAAAGGAGATTTCACAGAAATAGAATTCAAATTTAAAAAGAAGTCTATTCTACTCAACAGAGCTGTTATTGTAAAATAAATTAGTTGTCGATAATCAATTTTTCAAAACTCAAAAAGAATAGTATATTTACTCAATGGGTTCAGAAAAAATCACAAAAGAGAAAAGCCGAAAAGCTGCCATATACAAAAGTGTAAAATGCCTAAATTGCGGACAGCCTTTAGAACTCACCGACAATTTCTGTCCAAATTGTTCCCAAATCAACAGCACCAAACAGCTTTCTATCAATGATTTTTTTCAAGAGTTTTTAAGTAGTATTTTTACATACGATTCCCGATTACGCTATACTTTAAAAGATTTATTATTCAAACCTGGCATTATCACCAGGAATTATGTCGCTGGTCAACGATTAAAATACGCCAATCCGTTTCGATTTTATTTAAGTATT
Source organism: Bacteroidota bacterium (assembly GCA_024280145.1). Taxonomy (GTDB): domain Bacteria; phylum Bacteroidota; class Bacteroidia; order Flavobacteriales; family Flavobacteriaceae; genus Marifrigoribacter. The sequence continues at coordinate 5,450 of JAJRQR010000119.1, read as the reverse complement.
TCAATTATTTATTTTATCCTTCAGAGTTTTTCAACAGGAGATGATTTATCGAGTATAGATTTAGAAGTTGATACTTCTGATCATACAGAAATTATTTCGGAAACTTCAGACTCAACTTCAAACAAAAAAAACAATTATTATGACTCAGACACTTTTAATAAAGAGTTGGATTCAATTATTAAAGAGCGTGTTACGAAAACAGAAATAACTAAGAAAAACGATACGATAATCACTTACCTTTCCGAAGCAGAATTAGACACTGTAAAATGGTCTAGCAGCATAATGGAACGGTTTTTCTTATACCGTGAATTTTACAATAACACAAAAATCGAAAACCCTGTAAAAGCGTTGGATAATCTAAAACATCCTGTCAACCGAGTAAACAAATGGATTTACAATAAAAATGAAACGATAGATAGAGTAATAGAAAACCCCGGAGATTTCTTTAATTTTTTATTGGGAAAAATTCCTTTTTTTCTTTTCTTTTTTGCTCCTTTTTATGCTTTCTTTTTTTGGATAATGTATTCCGTGAAAAAATACAATTATATGGAACACTTAGTTTTTATTTTCCACATATTTAGCTTTGTATTTCTATCGGGCACTATTGCTTATTTCCCAGATTATTTACTATTGGGAGATGAAGGATATATCTCCTTATTTATTTTAGTATTGATTGGACCTTTTTACTTTTATAAAGCCCTTCGGAATTTCTACAAACAAAGTAGGATAGTAACTATATTCAAATTCGCTTTACTTAATTTCATCTTTTTTATAGGAACGACCATTGCTTCCATAATTTTCTTTTCGGCAACCGCAGCAACGTATTAAGCAGAAAGTACTTTTTGTAATTCTATAAAATCTGGACAGGTTTTTACTCTTGAAAATTTTATTTTTTGTCCTTCTTGAATTATATGACAATGATTACAATGAGAATTATGAGTAAATTGAAAATCGACATCAATATCAAATTCACCTTCCGTTTCAAAAAACCCAGCATAATCTAATTCGTGTAAGTCGTTGTAGCGTTTTATTTTATAAACTTTTTCTAAAGCATTTTCTTGTTCAATAATAAACCAAGAATTACTTCCAATTCCTGTAATTTTTTGTGCATTTTCTGGTAATGATGGTAGTACATTTTCTTTTACAAATTTGTCTTTCCATCTTTCAAAATAATTGCTTAAATTTTCTTTTAAAACATTGCCAGTATAGGTTATTACTACACCGTTAAGCACTTCAAAAATAGCAGAACTCGCTGCTTTTTCAACATTACCAATTGCACTAGGTGTAAATTTTTTATTGTGGTTTAACCCGTTGATTGTTTCTATGTTTTCGGTAGACTCCAAAATAGTTTCGGTCACAAAACGAGCGCAATTACTGCCATTTTCTACAAAAGCTTTGTAAGGAACATTCCCTTTATTTTGAAGGCTTAAAATATAATTCTGTGCTTTTTTAAAACTAATCTCTTCACAAACCGAAGCGACCAATCTACCAGACCCATGTGTTTTTTGAGGATTGGCTTCTAACCAACGTAAAAACTGATTTAGGTTTTCTAGAGGGCCATTTCCTACCAATTTCGCCTTAAAAGGTATTTCTAATTCTGCATCTGTTTTCGCCGATCGTACTCTACCAAAACCCTTTGGTGTAACATAACGACCAAAATCGTAATAGTAAGCATTTCCAGTTTTATTTTCGATTAACACCATCGCAGCGTGTCCCGCTTTTATTTGTTTCCAAGTCCCTAAACCCACTAATGGCAACAGTTTACACTGCCATTCATCACTAGGTTTCACAAAAGTATCTGGATATGCTAAAACAATTAATTTTCCGGAACCAATCATATTTTTACTGTTTTTAATTGCTGAGATTGCAAGTCTTCATAGTTCATTTCAACTTGATTTTTCTCTTTTTTTATTCTTGTGATACTCTTAGTACGAACAAAACCACGATTCATTACAAGATTTGTTTTACTATTTCCTTCCCCCGCTAATTTATGGAATTTTATTATCTCTGCTTCGGAAGGATTATTAGATTCTCCTATAAACTCTTCAAACCATTGTTCTCGTTTCTTTTTAATTTCTTTTGAATATAATAAGGAAGAAGACCAAATAATAGGCTTCATGGTTTTTTCTAAAAAATGCTTTGTAGTCCCATCCCAAACCAATTCATATAATTGAAGTTGCTCCTTATAATCTACTAATATAATTGTAAAAGGTTCAATATCATTAAAATTGAAGCTTCCTATTTCAGAAATCACATCATCACTCGTTAATAGTTTGGTAACAATAACGCCTCTGCTCAGCCGATATTTTTGCTTCGGAATGTGTGCTTCAAAACCACCATTCAGTAAACAAATTAATCGTTTTTTATCGCTCAAACCAATCCATGTTCCTCCTGCTTTTTCGTCTTTCGGAAAGAGTAAATTCACTCCTTCAACTGAATATATTTCAGGTGGAATCGTATTTCGAAGTGGAGATTCATCTCGATTGGAAGTCAAAATAAAATCGCCATCGGGCTTCGGAAAAAAACTTACGGTACACATTTAATTTAAGGGCTTCAATTAATTTGAAAAATACAAAAAAATAGAAGAACTTACTTCCAGTAAAATGCTTGTCAAGAATTAGGTCTCGACTGTGCTCGAACAGACAAGAAAGAACATTCAATTTTGGAAAAAAACATTTACGAATTCGTGGCATTTTTCACATAATTTTAATGACTTCCAATTTCTGAAATTCGTACCTTTGCATTTCAAATTTAAAAAACCAAAACAAATCATGGGAAAAGGATTTTTTGAAGTGCCAATTGCTGTAAACGAGCCAATTAAAACCTTTGCGCCAGGTTCACCTGAACGTAAAGAAGTTTCAGAAACGTATAAAAAAATGTACAACAGCACGATAGATGTGCCTTTATACATTAATGGGGAAGATGTTAAAACGGGAGATACCGCTACGATGTCCCCTCCTCACGATCATCAACATATTGTTGGAACTTACCATAAAGCTACCAAACAAAATGTGGACGATGCGATTGCTACTGCTGTAGAAGCACGTAAAAAATGGTCACAAACTCCTTGGGAACAACGCGCAGGAATTTTTCTTCGTGCTGCAGAATTAATTGCGGGTCCTTACCGTGCAAGAATTAATGCCGCTACGATGATGGCACAATCTAAAACCATTCATCAAGCTGAAATAGATGCATCTTGTGAGTTGATTGACTTCCTACGTTTTAACGTACAATTTATGACAGAGATTTATGCGGAACAACCTGAATCTACTTCAGATGCTTGGAACCGTTTAGAATATCGTCCCTTAGAAGGATTTATCTACGCAATTACACCATTTAACTTTACTGCTATTGCCGGAAATCTTCCTGCAAGTGCGGCTTTAATGGGGAATGTAGTTGTATGGAAACCTAGTGATAGTCAAGTTTTTTCAGCAAAAATTTTATTAGATGTATTTAAAGAAGCGGGAGTACCTGCTGGAGTTATACAAATGGTGATGGGTGATCCTGTGATGATTTCAGACACTGTTTTTGCAAGTCCGGATTTTAGTGGAGTTCACTTTACTGGTTCTACCAATGTATTTAAAGGTATTTGGCAAAAAATTGGGACTCAAATTCATACCTATAAAACCTATCCAAGAATTGTAGGTGAAACAGGTGGAAAAGATTTTATTGTTGCTCATAAAACTTCTAATCCTAAGCAAGTAGCTACAGCAATTTTAAGAGGCTCTTTTGAATTGCAAGGTCAAAAATGTAGTGCTGCAAGTAGATGTTATGTTTCAAAAAGCATTTGGAACGACGTACAAGAAAACCTAATTGCCGATTTAAAAACAGTTAAAATGGGTTCTCCTGAAGATATGGAAAACTTTGTTACAGCTGTAATTCACGAAGGTTCTTTTGATAAATTAGTTTCCTATATTGAACAAGCTAAAAAAGATGAAGATGTAGAAATTATTGCTGGTGGTGGTTATGATAAAAGCAAAGGATATTTTATTGAACCAACCGTACTTTTAACTACAAATCCAAATTACGAAACAATGGGTACTGAATTGTTTGGGCCTATTGTAACGATCTATGTATTTGGCGATGATAAGTGGGAAGAAACACTTCATTTAGTAGATGAAACAAGTATTTATGCTTTAACTGGGGCCGTATTTAGTGAAGACAGATATGCTTTAGAAGACGCGATGAAAATACTTCAAAATGCAGCTGGGAACTTCTATGTAAATGACAAACCAACAGGAGCCGTTGTAGGACAGCAACCCTTTGGTGGAGCAAGAGGAAGCGGAACCAACGACAAAGCAGGAAGCAAATTAAACTTATATCGTTGGATTTCTCCAAGAATGATTAAGGAAACATTTGTTACTCCTACCGACTATAGATATCCTTCTTTAGGGTAATAAACTTAATTATTTGCATAAAAAAAACCAAAGCGAGTCGTTTTGGTTTTTTTATGTTTTTATTCAATGAAAAATCTATTCATACGATTTAGATTCATCAATCTCTGCAAATTGAGCATTACGAGCAGAGCTATCTTCACTTACAATCATTGCTACAATTGTTAAATTTTCAGTAACATACTCTTCAGGGATTTCTATACTAAAAGTTCTTGTATACGTTTCTAAAGCTCCAGTACCTGAAATATCATCTCCTAAAATTTGAGTTAATGAATTTCTTAAAGCATCATTATGGACAAAGTTTGGTATTGGATTTCCCATTTCAAAATAAGGGCTCGTAGGATCTGAATTAAAATAATTTGTTTGACTGTGGATAATTCCACTTTCCACCACGTAAACCACTAAACGATCTCCCGTTTCTGATCCGTTTTCGTAAACAATTTCTACTTCAACAACCAATTCATTTTCTGTTAATTCAGAATTAATAGCAATTGCTAAATCGGTATCTGACCCTGCCATATTTATAATTTCATCTAAACCTAAAGGATCATTCCAATTTGTTGTTCTGTTAATTCTTGCTGCTGGTAAACCATCAACACCAAAAGCATCTTTTAAATCCTCAACTTGTGGAAAATGCATTGGATCGGGATTACTATTAGCAGTTTCGTGAATAGCTACCACAGCAATATCATTTGTAACTGCATGTGCTTCTTCAATTGCTGCTGCAACTTTAGGACAGAAACCACACCAAGTACCTGTATAATCTTCAATGACTACTTTTCTTTTTGGAATAATTACTCTAAAACTTTCCGTATTGGTAGTTATTTCAACTCCATTATCTGTATAAACTCCATATACTTCAAATTCTCCTATTGTTTCTGAAGAAAAAACGCTTCCCTCAACCTCAACACCATCAACATAAAAAGTAGCCGTTTCAGTTACATCATCTCCAGCTTCATTTAATATTTTAAAAGGAATTAATTGATTACGAAGAGACGCCTCTCTAACCAATTCATCAACAACTATTTCTCCAGTAGGAGGATCTAAAGAAACATT
>JAJRQR010000118.1 GCA_024280145.1 Bacteroidota bacterium | reverse complement strand
TATGATCTTTAATTCCTTTATTCTTTGGGTAATCCCAACTCATTAAAGTCAAACCTATACATTTTCCATAGTTGATTGCATCTTCAGAAAATCGAGTGTTGGTAATTAACCAACCTTGTTTTAGAAATGATTTGTTGTTTGGATTCTTATTCCATTCCTGCTGAATATCTAAAAACCGAGAATTGATATAAAGAGGAACTTTCACATTGCTTATCGTACTTGCACTTGAATGAAATTTACATTCAATTGCATAAGAAACTCCGTCTTTTGTTGCAAGAACATCTATTTCGTGAGAAACACAAGCTCCAGGTAAAATTACTCCAACTTGAGTTTGAAACCCTTTTTCTTTTAGTAAAGCTCCGATTAATTTTTCAAAAGGATAACCTGTTGGTCCAAGATCAAAAATTGCTCGTTTTAAACTGTATTTTGAAGCGTATATTTTATCTGTTTTCTTTAATAATTGATATGCTTTTTTATAAACTTCTTTTGATTTGATACCGTCATATAACTGTGGTTTAATAGCAGCAATAATTTTTTCAATTTTATGGAGGGAAGCACCTGTTTTAAGCAGAGAATCTTCTAATTTTTGAAATGAAAACACTTCATATTCACCATTATTTTTTAGTATATTTATTGAACCTTTTTCCATATTCTTATTATTTAGAATCTTAATATTTCTGTCATTATTCCGAAACGAATTACATCTAATTCTTCATCAAAGTAAATATTATAATAATCTCTACCATGATAAAACTGTATAAAGAAACCTATTTGATCTAAAAATTTGGGGTGATAATAAAAAGTGAAAGAAGCATTTAAACGTTTCATATCAATAAAATTCCAATTATTAATTGAATCAAGCATATACATTGTGCTTACTTTTAAAGAAAAATCCGGATTTTTATTTTTAGTTAATTTAAAGGCAGTAAATGAATTATGCCAGCGAAAACCACTGTACATCCCGTGTAAATCTTCTAACATCCATTCTTTAGGATGTACTTCGAACGAGCTTTTAAAAAACTGTATAGCATTTAATTTTTTGTTTTGAATTGCTTTAATTATACCCACTTCAAAATAATTAGTTGCGAAGTTACCAGAGAATAGATTTATAGTTCCATCTTCATTATAAAAATCTCCATCTTGACCATTTGAATGATGAGCGAACCTTCCAAAAATGGTTAATTTTGAAGTAGGAAGATGATCATCTACAAGATAATAAAAACTTATTTGGGGAATATAACTTGGAGTTCTTACGGGATAAGAATCTTCATTATACATTCTAAATATTATTTGACTTGTAAGTACAGCCATTAAACGAGAGTCCTTTCTCTGTCGAATTATGAAACTAGGACTTATATTTGCTTCAAACATTAAAGGAGCTATATTTCCTATGTCTGTTGGAAATGTTATATAGCTATCGGTTTGATTTACTAATGCAATTTTTTTAATTCCAAATTTGGAATTGTATCTAACTTTTTTTGAGCATATGAATTTAATCCAAAGAAAATGATCGAAAAAAATACAATTCGTAGCGTCATAAAAGTTTTTAAAAATAAATAATTATTACTTTTTTACTTAGGTCACTAATTAATTCAAATTTAGCTTTTTCAAATTTTGGCCGATTGGTAAGTCCAATTGATGAATAGTTTGAAAAACCTATCCCTTCCTTTGGCATTACGAATCCTTTGTCAATTTTACGATTCTCGTTTTCATCGTGAAGGATATTTACTGCATACCACCCTACAGGAATGTTGTCAAATGTTACCGTAGCACTATTATTAGAAATGATTGCTGTTTTTTGCAAATAATAGTTTTTGAATTTTTCATCGGGTATGCTCCCGTCCTTATTATATAGGGTAAACTGAACTAACCCTTCAGAGTTTCTTAATTCAGAAACATTAACCGTTAAAGAGTACGTTTCATTTTAAATTAAACAGAAACTAAAAGCTGTAAATACAACTATAAGAATAATAATTTTTTTCATAATACATTTATTAACCAAATAGTTCAACTAAATGGTTAACAAATGTATAAATTTTTTTGAATCTCGTATTATTATTGATTACAATTTTCGTGACTACCATTTATAATATCATTAAAGTCTTCTAACGATAAAAATTGTGGTAGATATTGACCGTCATTGTCTGTTATATTTGTAACATAAGACCTTAAATGATTCCTTGAACCACACTCTAGTAAGTTATAAGCAATAACAATATCTTCATTGTTAGTTTCATTAATAAATTCTTCAAGGTCAGAAATATCTAAATCTTCTATTAATGCTCCAATATTATAAGCACTTAATACGCTTACTTGACCATCTTCCACAAATTGATTAAATAACAATTGAAGAGATTCATCTTCAAACTGACCTTCAGGAAGAATTGTATATGAGATGTTATTTTGATCTAATAAGTTAGAAACGGTATTCATATGTGTTTGTTCACTACTTTTAATATTATTGAACACATTACTTCCCCATACATTATAAAGATAATTGTAGGTGTCTCTTGCAAGCTTTTCTTCTTCAAGCATAAATAATAAGCCCTCTTCTTCTTGAAGTGAAATAACTGAACTCGCTTCATTAATTATTTCATTATCATCATCATTATCACAGGAGTAACTTAAAAAAGTTATTATTGTAACTGCAATAAATAGTTTAGGTTTTAATAGATTTTTCATAATTATTATTTTTAAATTAATAGTGCAAATTTCATAGATTAATATTTAGCTCGCAGTCACTTATGTTACAATTCAAATTTCATCAAAAACAATTTTGGCTTTGTTTTATCATAATATAACAACGAAAAAATTAGTTACTGATATTTGTCACATTTTATTCTTTAAAAGCTACTTAATTTTGCAGATTATGTATAGGTATAGAAACACCTTTTCTGTTATACTCATCATTGCGATGTTATGGAACGTATTTTACGTGTCGCTTACCTATGCTTATTATTTTATAGATCGAGACGGGTTCATTGCAGAATATTGTGTAAATATTGACAAACCCGAAATGAAATGTAATGGGAAATGCCATTTAAAAGAAGTATCTAAAAATGACAGTACCAATGAAAAGGCTCCTTCAAAAGTAACACTTACCAAAGAGGTTAATTTATTTGTTCAGGAAAAGGAAAAAATAGATTTCGGTTTTATAATTTACACCAAAAAACAAAATATAAAGTACAAAAACTTATATTCCTTTTTAAGCGAATACGCCTTATACCATCCTCCTCAAGCTTCCCTTACATAATTAATTTTCATATTTCTGAGTTACAATGGAGACACTAATTCAACGAGTTTACACGATTATTTTGTTGTAAATTTTACAGAAAGTAGAATTGTTTTCTGCTATTCATGTGTTCTGTATTAGATTAAATTAATTCAGTTGAAAGCATAATTAATATACTGCTTTTATTGAAAATTAACAAGCTCACAATTCAAATAAGTTTTTAAAATTAATGCCGCCAAAGCAATGATTGTTTGGTGCGCACAATAAATAATACAATGAAATTATTAAAATATATAGTACCAATATTGTTTGTCACAACCTTTGTTTCTTGTTCAAGCGATGACGATGACAACACAACCGATCCCGTAAGTGAAGTAGAAGGCTTGAACTTAGTTCAGCAAATCTCAAACGATACACATACCATCGAATTATTCACCAAAAATGGAGAATTAGAACAAGGTTACAACGAAATTACCACTAGAATTAAAGATAAAACCTCCAATGAATTTGTTGAAAATGCAATGTTTATGTGGATGCCTATGATGCGTATGACCGAAATGAGTCATTCTTGTCCAAAATCTGAATTATTAAAAGTTACAGGAAAAGAAACCATTTACAGTGGATATATAATTTTTCAAATGGCCGAAAATGCTGACGAAGGTTGGGACTTAACTTTCAATTATACCATTAATGGTGAAGACTTTGAAGCAGTAGGAGATATTAGTGTTCCTGCTTCAGATAAACAAATGGTCACCACTTTTACGGGAATAGATCAAGTAAAATACATTCTTGCTTTTGTAGCACCAACATCTCCAGAAGTTGCTATTAATGATATGACTATTGGGCTTTATAAAATGGAAAATATGATGAGCTTCCCTGCGATAGAAAACTACAAAGTGATGCTTGATCCTCGTATGCCAAGTATGGGAAATCACACTTCACCAAACAACGAAGATTTAATGTACAATGCTGCTTCAAAAATGTATGATGGAAAACTATCATTAACAATGACAGGCTATTGGAAGTTAAATTTAATGCTTCAAAATGAAAACGGAGAAGTGTTAAAGGGTGAAGAAGTAACAGATGAAAACGAAAGTAGTAGTCTTTATTTAGAAATAGAATTCTAAGAAAAATACAAACCGGAAGAGGCTGTTTTTGTTTTATTGGTTCATCCATTAATCTAATTAATGGGCATTTTTTATGATATAGAAATGCAATTAAAACAGTCTCTTTTTTTAAGAACCCCATTATCCCTTATGAGGGAAATAAAAGATTAGATATAATGAAAAACACAATCATTTTAATGGCCTTGGTTTTGTTGTTTTCTGCGGAATTTTACGCACAAAACACAGAAACTGATTCCACAACAGTTGTTGGCTTATCTGAAGTAATTGTAATAAATAAAGCTAATTTGAAGAATAAAAAGTTGGTAAAACCACTCTCATCCATCGATGATTATTTGGAGCAATCCAATAAAATTACCATGATAAAACGTGGAAATTACGCTTGGGAAGCTTCTATAAACAATATGCTTTCAGAACGGCTTTCTATCACCATTGACGGAATGCAAATTTTTGGTGCTTGTACCGATAAAATGGATCCGATTACTTCTTATGTAGATGTTTCAAATCTAGAGGAAGTGAAAATAACTTCTGGACAGCAAGGAGCTGAAAATGGGTCAACCATTGGTGGAAGTATCGATTTAAAACTTCAGAAAAACGATTTTGACAAAGAAGCGTTTAATGCAGGAATAGACTTAGGATATGAAGGAAATAGCAATGC
>JAJRQR010000117.1 GCA_024280145.1 Bacteroidota bacterium | reverse complement strand
TTTCTTCCGTATCCATTTTTTACAGTTACAATATCATCTGTAAATCCTAGATTTTCTACGTCGTTTTTTAATATAAGTTCCATATCTATCTAGTTTTTATTTTAATAAATCTGCTACGTATGGCATTAAAGCTATATGACGTGCTCTTTTTACGGCAACTGCAACTTTACGTTGATATTTTAAAGAAGTACCTGTAAGTCTTCTTGGTAAAATTTTACCTTGCTCGTTAATAAATCTCATTAAAAAATCTGCATCTTTGTAATCTACGTACTTAATTCCAGATTTCTGAAACATACAATACTTTTTAGTCTTTGCAGTTTCAATATTTAAAGGAGTAAGATATCTAATCTCACCGTCTTTTTTTCCTTTTGCTTGTTGTTCTATAGATGACATAGTTATGCAGTTTTTTTGTTACGATTTCTTCTCTTTTCAGCCCAAGCAATTGCGTGCTTGTCTAAGCTTACAGTAAGATAACGCATAATACGCTCATCTCTTCTAAACTCAATTTCTACATTGTTGATAGCTTCCCCATCAACGGTGTACTCAAATAAGTGATAAAAACCACTTTTTTTGTGTTGAATTGCGTAGGCTAATTTTTTTAGCCCCCAATTTTCTTTGGATATCATCTTAGCACCTTTAGAAACAAGAATATCTTCGTATTTCTTTACTGTTTCCTTTATCTGATCTTCAGATAAAACGGGATTTAAGATGAAAACAGTTTCATAATGATTCATAAAAATCTATTTTAAATTAATTTATTCTCTTAGCACCTCGCCAAGAGCGTGCAAAAATACTACTTTATTTCTAATATACAAACCTATTATTAGTGTTAAAAAATAATTTTAAAATAGGGGATAAAACCCCTTTTTTCTCGATTAAAGTTAAAATACCTTGCAGTTCATCGATAAATTGAGTATAATTGCTATACAAAAAACCAACATTGTGGACAAAGTGACTTTAAATTGTGCAATCGTAGATGATTCTACCTTGCAAAGACTATCTATAGTTAGGCTTATAGATAATCATCCATCCCTGAATCTTGTTGCTGAATATAATAATGCTATCGAAGCAAAAATTGGCTTGGCAACAACAGACATTGATTTAGTATTTTTAGATATTGAAATGCCTATTTTATCTGGATTTGATTTACTAGATGATTTAACAATTAAGCCACAAATTATTTTTGTTACAGGTAAAACAAAATACGCATTTAAAGCTTTTGATTATGATGCGGTTGATTATTTACGTAAACCCATTTCTAAAGACCGTTTTCTAAATGCGGTACACAAAGCTATTAGTAATTTTAGAATGAAAAACGAAGATGGTTTTGATGATGAAGATTTCATATTTGTAAAAAGTAATCTTAAAAAGCGTAAAGTTTTTCTGAACGAATTAAAATATATTGAAGCGCTTGGTGACTATGTAAAGTTAGTTACTGAAAATGATTCACTTGTTGTTCTTTCTACCATGAAAGCTTTTGAAGCTTTACTTCCTGAAGATCGTTTTCTTAGAATTCACAAATCATATATTGTAAATCTGGACAAAGTGGAGCGTTATAACAGTAAGGTTATTGAATTGGAAAACCAACAACTCCCTTTAAGTAGAAATAGAAAAACACAATTGGTGGAAGCTCTAACCGCTTCTATGAATCGTTAGTAATTATCTACATCTATTACCAATCGCACACTTGAAAATTCTTTTATAGAATTAAAACTTCTGGCAATATTATTTATATAATCTTTCGTTTTCGGAATGGATTGCCCTTTAGGTATTTTTACCAATACATTGGAAATAAACAAGTTTCTAATTCTTCCAACAGCTGGTGTTTCTGGCCCTAAAATATTTTCTTTTAATTTTACTTTTAAAGCTTGGCTAAACCATATAGAAGCCTTTTCCATTTTCTGAAAACTGCGTTCTTTAAAAGTAATTTTTATCATTCGAAAATGTGGAGGGTATTTAAATTGATAGCGATCTTCCAATTGTTGTTTGTACATTTCCTCATAACTATTGGTGCTAACTTGTTGTAAAATTTGATGAAAAGGATTGTACGTTTGAATAATAACTTTCCCCTGTTTAGCAGTTCTTCCTGCTCTTCCTGCAACTTGTTGTAATAACTGAAAACTTCGTTCGTGGGCTCTAAAATCTGGAAAATTAAGTAGATTATCTGCATTCATCACTCCTACCAAACTTATATTTCTGAAATCCAATCCTTTTGCCAGCATTTGTGTTCCTACCAAAATATCGATCTCGTGGTTTTCAAGCGCTTCAATTAGTTTTGCGTGAGCGTGTTTTCGTTTGGTGGTATCCTGATCCATTCTAGCTATTCGGAAATCTGGAAACAATTCTTTTAATTCTACTTCAATTTGTTCAGTTCCGAAGCCTTTATTATCTAAGCTATCACTACCACAAGCCAAACAAGAAATTTGCATAGGAATGGTATGTCCGCAATAATGACAACGCAATTGATTTTTATATTGATGAAAAGTCAAACTCACGTCACAATTAGGGCATTGTGGTGAAGTTCCACAAGTAGTACATTCTACCACAGGCGAAAATCCTCTTCGATTCTGAAAAAGAATTACCTGTTCTTTATTTTTTAATGAAAGCTTAATTTCTTCTAATAAACGGTCACTAAAATGGCCTGTCATTAATTTTTTCTTGTACTTCTCTTTTATATCGACCAACTCTATTGCTGGCATTTGAACATTTCCAAAGCGTTTTGTTAAAACCACCAATCCGTAGCGATCACTTTTGGCATTGTTATAACTTTCTAAGGAAGGAGTTGCAGAACCCATCAACACTTTTGCGTTGTGGATTTTTGCCAAAACTACCGAGCTGTCCCTTCCGTTATAACGTGGTGCCGGAGCATATTGCTTAAACGAAGGTTCGTGCTCTTCATCCACAATTACCAATCCTAAATTTGAAAAAGGTAAAAACAACGAAGACCTTGCACCAATAATTAATCGGGCTTTGGGTTTATTTTCTAGCACATTTCGCCAAACTTCAACACGTTCATTTACTGAAAACTTAGAATGAAATACAGCTATTTTTTCTCCAAAATATTCTTGCAATCTTGTAATTAATTGAGTAGTTAATGCAATTTCAGGAAGCATATAAAGCACTTGTTTTCCTTGTAAAATCACTTCTTCAATTAACTGAACATAAATTTCTGTTTTTCCGCTGGAAGTGACTCCGTGCAATAATGTAACGTCTTTAGTCTCAAAGGTTTTCTTTATTTCTATTAAGGCCTTTTCTTGAGCTTCATTTAATTTTTTAATTCCAACAGAATCTTTTCCTTCAAATTCTATTCTATCTTTCTGAATAAAATATTCTTCCAAAATACCCTTATCTATCAACGCATTAATTACTGATGAAGTTGCTTCACTTTTCTTTTGCAGCCGAATTGATTCAATCGGGGATTTATCTTTAGACGAAAGCATAAACAAAGTCATTAGAACGTGCTTTTGTTTGGGTGCTCTTGATAAGGTATCCAATATATTTTTTAAGTTTTCTTCTGAAGAATATGTTGCAGATAACTTCACATAACGTTTTACTTTTGGACTGTATTTTTCATACACTTCTTCCTGAACTCCTATAACTCCTCTTTCAACTAATTTCTGAATAACACCCACTACATTTTTACGATCCAATATGTTTCGAATGTCGTTAATATGTATAGATGATTTATGTTGCAAGGCTTCGTAAACCAAATATTCATCATCACTAAAATTAGCTTCATCTTGAATTTCTTTAGATAAAAGAACAATAATTGTTTCACTTTCTAACAAAAAAGCATTGGGCAAAGCTGCTTTAATCACCTCGCCCAAAGTACACATATAATAGCTTGCAATCCATTGCCAATGTTCCAATTGAGAGCTTGTAATAATAGGTGTTTCATCTAAAATCTGATCGATAGATTTAGTTTCGTAACCATGAGGTGCTTCTTGATGAACTGCAAATACAATTCCGGTATAAATTTTCGACTTTCCAAAAGGAACAGCAACTCGCATTCCTTGTTTTAAAAAAATAGCCTCATCCCTATTTACATTATAAGTAAAAGTCTGTTTTAAAGGAATTGGAAGTATGACGTCTATAAAATACATTAATTATTTTTGATTTCGAAGGGATTGTAAAGTCGCATTTAACTCGAAACCTAAGAGTAACAAATTGGAGTTAATCCAAATGTAAAGCATCATTATTAGTAATGCTCCAATAGATCCATATAACTCGTTATAATTTGAAAAATTGTTTATATAAACCCCAAAAAGATACGTTGTTAGTATATACGAAAGCGTCGTTACAAAAGACCCTATCGAGAAAAACCGAAACTTTTTACCTTCTTTAATTCCGAAATAATATAAAATTGCAATTACTAAATAGATCAAAATAATAAAAATTGAATATCGAATCAGTTTTGAGCTTCCTAAATATTGCTCACTATAAACCAATAAAACAATTGCAAGAAGCAGCATTAAAGCTAATAAAATCGAAACCAATAAGGCTGCAAAATATTGCTTAAAAAAGGTTCTATTAATAGTTACATGGTAGGAATATTCAAAACCACTAAAAATTGCATTTACACCATTGGTCATTAAAAATATGGTCAAAAAGAAAACGAATGAAAGTAAGCCTCCACGAGGATTTTCAGAAATATCTCTAATTACTGGTAAAAAAAACTCAGTGGTATGAGGTGGTAAAATTTCTTCGACAAAAGCTATAAAGTGATACGGTTCTATCGGTAAATAAGGAATTAGATTAAGTAGAAATAATAAAAACGGAAATAATGCCATAAAAAAACTAAAGGAAATGGAACCAGCTCTTGAAGAAAAGGTCCCTTCAATAATCCCAAAAACATAGGTATGTATTAAATCCCATAAAGTCAAACCCTCAAATCGTGGGAGTTTAATTTTTTTAGGAATAATTACCAAATACCTAATGATTGGTATTTTTAAGATGGTAGTTTCAATCTCTTCTTTTGCAAATATTTCTTTTTCTGAAGATTCACTCATATAGCTTTCAGACTTAAATCCATATTATAAACGGAATGCGTAATCGCTCCACTCGAAATAAAATCTACGCCGCAATCTGCGTATTTCTTTGCAGTTTTTAGTGTAATACCTCCACTAGATTCGGTTAAACATTTATCTCCTATCATCGCAACCGCCTTATGTGTATCATCGTAATTAAAATTATCGATGAGGATTCTGTAAACTCCTTCAGATTGTAATATTTCTTCAATTTCTTGAAGGTTTCTAGCTTCCACAATAATTTTTAATGTGAATTGATTGTCTTTTAAATATTGTTTGGTTTGGTCGATTGCCTTTGTTATTCCTCCACAAAAATCTATATGATTGTCTTTTAACATAATCATATCATACAAAGCAAATCGGTGATTTTCGCCTCCTCCAATTTTTACAGCCCATTTTTCTAAAGCTCGTATTCCTGGTGTGGTTTTCCGGGTGTCCAATATTTTAGTTTTGGTTCCTTCTAATAAATCAACAAACTGTTTTGTTTTTGTTGCAATAGCACTCATACGCTGCATTGCGTTTAATACTAGTCGCTCTGATTTTAATATCGACTGTGAGTTTCCTGAAACATAAAAGCAAATATCACCATACTTTACCTCGCTCCCATCTTCAATCAATGTTTCAACTTTTAAACCTGGATCTACATAATCAAATACTCGTTTTGCAAAGTCGATTCCAGCGATAATTCCATCTTCTTTTACCAATAACTTTGCTTTTCCTTGAGCATCATAAGGGATACATGCTAAAGAACTATGATCGCCGTCACCAATGTCTTCACGGATGGCATTTACAATAATCAAGTCTATTTCCTTATTAAATTTAGCCTTTGAAATCATAATAGATGGTTTTTAACAAAAATACTAAAAGAAGTTGAAAAAGGGATTAGTTATATTGATTTCTAATAAGCGGGGTTAATTAAATTTGTATTTTTGAGTTATTAATAATAAGATTCCTGATTTAGCAGGAACTAAAAAAATACCCGCTGAAGTTTATATTGAGCGGAGTCGAAATGCTGGCATTTATGAAAATCAAACTTTTAGCCATAGGCAAAACAGATTCTAAAAACCTTCAAGCATTAATTGAAGAATACACCAAACGATTGGGTTTTTATATAAAGTTTGAATTGGATATTATTCCAGATATTAAAAATTCTAAAAACTTATCGGAAGCACAACAAAAAAAAGCAGAAGGTGACGAAATTTTTAAACGAATTGAAAAGCCAGACACCTTGGTTTTATTAGATGAAAATGGGAAAACATTTAGCTCTGTGCATTTTTCAGAATATCTTCAGAAAAAAATGAATAGTGGATTGAAGACCTTAGTTTTTGTAATTGGTGGTCCTTACGGTTTTAGTGAAGAAATCTACAAAAGAGCCAACGGAAAAGTTTCGCTTTCTTCCATGACTTTCTCTCACCAAATGGTTCGGTTGTTTTTTATTGAGCAGTTGTATCGAGGGTTTACTATTTTACGAAATGAGCCTTATCATCATCGGTAAATTATTCAGCTGGCTTTTGAGCAATCATAGAACGAACATCTTTATCAAATAAGTAGAAACCACTTTTCTCATCACCAATCAAATTGATTTTATCTAAGATATTTCGAGCGGTTGCTTCTTCTTCAATTTGTTCTGCTACATACCACTGTAAGAAGTTATGAGTGGCAAAATCTTTTTCATCAAAAGTAATAGACACCAAATCGTTGATAGATTCTGAAACGAATATTTCGTGTTTTAACACTT
>JAJRQR010000116.1 GCA_024280145.1 Bacteroidota bacterium | reverse complement strand
GTACAAGATACAAAAAGTCCAGTTCCTAAAATTGCTACGATAAAAAATAATTTTGTAAGTTTCATAATGTTAGTTTTTTTTGTGGGTTTAATAGTACAAACCTATCACGAAAAAACACAAGTATATAAATTAAGTTATCCGTACTTTTGTAAGTTTTGATTTTTTGCAATAAAAATGCTCTTAAAAATTTACATATTGGGACATAATTTAAAAGTTTGACTAACAGTTATGTGTATCGTTTCAATTTATTTCACAGGCATTATTTTTAATGTTCTACTTCCGTTTTGATTGTTTGTTAATATCAATTTTGTGCTTTTTTTAGGTAGTAATGATTTAATTTTTTCTGGCCATTCTATCATATTCCAATGGTCTGAATAAAAATATTCTTCAATACCTATGTCTAATACTTCTTCTTCATTGTTTATTCTATAGAAATCAAAATGATAAATTTTATCATCCTTAATTTCATATTCATTTACTAGTGCAAAGGTTGGACTACTAATTGTTTCTTTTACTCCTAATTGTTTTAATATCTCTTTTATAAGTGTTGTTTTACCAACACCCATATCTCCATAAAATAAGAGAATTTTATTAGGTACTTCAGACAATATTATTGCAGCGATTTTTGGTAAATCTAGTAATGTAAAAGTATGCTCCATAACTCACATATTGACAAATGTATAATTATATATCGATAATTGACAATAAAAATCGATAATCAGCAATAAAGTAGGAAAAATATTACAAATAATTTATTTAGGATCCAAAAGTACGAATGGAATTAAAACTTCTTCCATTGAAATTCCTCCATGTTGATATGTATTTCGATAATAACTTACATAATGATTGTAGTTATTTGGATAGGCAAAGAATAAATCTCCTTTAGCAAATATGAATGAGCTACTCATATTAATAGATGGTAAGTGTATTTTTTTAGGGTCTTTGGAAACCAACACATCTTTATCTTCATACGATAAACTTCTGCCTGTCTTATATCGTAAATTTGCGCTTATATTACGATCTCCAATTACTTTTGTAGGGTTTTTTACGTTAATAGTTCCGTGGTCTGTTGTTATAATTAACTTAAATCCAAGACTTGAAGCTTGTTGAATAACATCTAACAAAGGAGAGTTTTTAAACCAACTTTGCGTTAAGGAACGGTATGATTTGTCTGTAGAAGCTAATTCCTTTATTACTTCCATTTCAGTTTTAGAATGGGAAAGCATATCTACAAAATTATAAACTACAGCAATTAGGTCTTCATTTTTATGACTTTTAAAATTATCAGAAAGTCGCTTCCCTTGTTTTAAACTTGAAATTTTATGATAGCTCCAATTTATATTTTTCCCTAGCCGTTTTAATTGTGCTTCTAAAAACTCTTTTTCATACATGTTTTTTCCACCTTCTTCAGTATCGTTTAGCCATAAGTTTGGATGGAGTTTTTCCATATCACTAGGCATTAAACCTGAGAAAATAGCATTTCTTGCATATTGCGTTGCAGTTGGTAGAATACCATAATAAAGTTCCTCACTATCTTTTTTGTAGCTACTTGTTATAAAAGGTTCAAAAGCTTTCCATTGGTCGTATCGTAAATTATCTACAACAATAAATAGTGTTTTCTGTTTTTCAATTACAGGTAAAACTTTATCTTTAAATAACGTGTGTGACATTGTTGGTGCATCGTTTTTATAATCGAACCAACTTGCATAATTTTTATCAATAAATTTACAAAATTGAGTATTTGCCTCGTTTTTTTGCGATTCTAATATTTCAAACATTCCAGAATCATCTATGTTTTCTAATTCTAATTCCCAGTAAACTAATTTCTGGTACATTTCTACCCATTCTTCATAAGAATTTACCATAGAAAGATCCATAGCAATTTTTCTAAACTCTTGCTGATAACTTGAAGTTGTTTTTTCTGAAACCAACCTAGAGTGGTCCAAATTCTTTTTCAAACTCAGTAATATCTGATTCGGATTTACAGGTTTAATCAAATAATCGGCAATTTTTGAACCAATTGCTTCTTCCATAATATACTCCTCTTCACTTTTGGTAATCATCACTACTGGAAGGGTAGCTTGCTTTTCTTTTATTTCAGCTAGGGTTTCAAGTCCTGTTAAACCAGGCATATTTTCATCTAAAAAAACAATGTCAAAATTTTCTTTTTCAATTTCTTCTAAAGCTTCCGTACCACTCATTGCTTTGGTAACCTTATAATTTCTCTTTTCTAAAAAAATAATATGTGGTTTTAATAATTCTATTTCATCGTCAACCCAAAGTACTTTTATCTCGCTCATATATGTATATTTGTTTTTTATTGAAAAAATCACCAATTTCAATTCGTACTGAAAAAATAAAGCTGAAGTACGTATTAAAATACCTTTTACTAATAAATAAAAGTTAAAGCTTGAATTCGCAAAACAAACTCAAAATCATTAACGACCCAATCTATGGTTTTATTACTATACCTAGTATTCTGGTTTTTGAATTAATAGAACATCGATATTTTCAAAGGTTGCGTAGAATATCACAAATGGGGATGTCTTATTTAGTGTATCCCGGCGCTCATCATACTCGATTTCATCATGCTTTAGGTGCAATGCACTTAATGCAAAAAGCAGTTCAAGTGCTTCGTTTTAAAGGAATTGAAATATCTGAACAAGAGTCTGAAGCACTTTATATAGCCATACTTTTGCACGATATTGGTCACGGCCCATTCTCACATGCAATGGAACATAGTATCGTTGAAAATGTGGATCACGAGTCGATTTCTTTATTATTTATGGACATATTGAACCAAGAATTTAACAACAGATTAACGCTTGCCATTCAAATATTCAAGAACGAACATCCCAGAAATTTCTTCTATCAGTTAATTTCAGGTCAGTTAGATATGGACAGAATGGATTATTTAAAACGGGATAGTTTTTATACGGGAGTATCTGAAGGTTCGGTAAATTCTGAACGTTTAATAAGTATGCTTAATGTTTTTGAAGATAATTTGGTAGTAGAAGAAAAAGGAATTTATTCGGTTGAAAAATTCATTATCGCTAGACGATTAATGTATTGGCAAGTCTATTTGCATAAAACGAGTTTAGTGGCTGAACAATTAGTGACTAGATTGCTAAAAAGAGCAAAAGAATTAACATTGAAGGGTAAAGAACTTCAGGCGAGTACAGCACTTTCTTACTTTCTGAATCATTCGGTTACAAAAAATAATTTTGATTTAGAAACGCTAGATACTTTTTCAAAATTAGATGATTTTGATATTATTTCGGCGATGAAATATTGGGTTTCGGAAGATGATTTTGTACTAAGTAATATTTCAGAAATGCTTTTACATCGGGATTTACTTAAAATTGAAATTCAGTTTGATTCCTTTTCCGAAGAAAAAATTATTAATGCTAAGAAGAAGGTAATGGAGAAATATAATATTTTGGAAGAAGAAGCCTCGTATTTTGTATTTACGGGACAGATAACAAATCAGGCATATAGTATGGAAAAAGATACTATAAATTTGTATAAAAAATCTGGTGAAGTGATTGATGTTGCCAATGCAAGCGACCAATTAAACCTAAAAGCTTTGTCTAAAAAAGTAGTTAAAAATTATATGTGTTATCCAAAAACAAATTAGTGCTGCTTTTTTTCTATTTTTGCATATCTTAAAAAAAACAAATAAAACCCAACCTGTGAAATTTACAGCAGCTCAAATAGCCGAAATATTAGAAGGAGAAGT
>JAJRQR010000115.1 GCA_024280145.1 Bacteroidota bacterium | reverse complement strand
TATATCTACTGGAGTTCCGTCTTCTAAGAAAGGCATATCTTCTTGACGTACAATACGTGCAACAATACCTTTATTACCGTGACGACCCGCCATTTTATCTCCTACTTTTAATTTACGTTTTTTAGCAACATAAACCTTAGCAAGTTTTAAAATACCTGAAGGTAATTCATCACCAACAGAAATAGCAAATTTCTCACGTCGTAAGTTTCCTTGTAAATCGTTTTCTTTAATCTTATAGTTGTGCATTAAATCGTCTACCAACAAATTGGTTTCAGAGTTAGTGGTCCAAGTTCCACCTGTTAAATGTGTAAAGTCATCTACTTCATTTAACATTTTTAAAGTGAATTTCTTTCCTTTAGGGAAAACAATTTCACCAAGGTCATTTATAACACCTTGTGCCGTTTTACCTGAAACTATATTAAAAAGCTTTTCGATTAAGACATCTCTTAAATCATCAAACTTCTTGTCAAACTCATCTTCTAACAAAGCAATATCTTCTTTGTTTTGAGCTCTCATACGCTTGTCCTTAACAGAACGAGCAAATAACTTTTTGTTAATTACTACACCATGTAATGAAGGAGAAGCTTTTAATGAAGCATCTTTTACATCACCCGCTTTATCACCAAAGATGGCACGAAGTAATTTTTCTTCAGGAGTAGGATCACTTTCCCCTTTCGGAGTAATTTTTCCAATTAAAATATCTCCTGGTTTTACTTCGGCACCAATACGAATCATTCCATTTTCATCCAAGTCTTTTGTAGCTTCTTCAGAAACATTAGGTATATCATTGGTTAATTCTTCGTTACCTAATTTGGTATCTCGAACTTGTAATGAATATTCGTCAATATGAATTGATGTAAAGATATCGTCACGAACTACTTTTTCAGAAATTACAATCGCATCCTCAAAGTTATACCCTTTCCAAGGCATAAAGGCTACTTTCATATTTCTACCTAAAGCTAATTCACCAGCTTGGGTTGCATAACCTTGACAAAGCACTTGACCTTTAGTAACTCGATCTCCTTTCTGAACAATAGGTCTTAAGTTAATAGAAGTACTCTGGTTTGTTTTTCTAAACTTAATAAGTTTATAGGTTTTTGAATCCCCATCAAAACTCACCAAACGCTCTTCATCTGTACGATCGTATAAAATCGTAATTTTATTAGCATCTACGTATTCTATAACTCCATCACCTTCTGCATTGATCAATACACGCGAATCGGATGCAACCTGACGTTCCAAACCTGTACCTACAATTGGAGACTCTGCTCTCATTAATGGTACTGCTTGACGCATCATATTAGATCCCATCAAAGCACGGTTGGCATCATCATGTTCCAAGAAAGGAATTAATGAAGCCGAAATAGATGAAATCTGATTAGGCGCAACATCTGTATAATGAATCGATTTTGATTCTACCACTGGGAAATCCCCTTCCATACGAGCAATTACTTTCTCAGTTTGGATGGTACCGTCATCAGCTATATCAATATGTGCTTGTGCTATTAATTTTTCTTCTTCTTCTTCAGCTGAAAGATAAATAGGTTCGCTTTTTAAATCGATAACTCCGTCTGTAACTTTACGATATGGAGTTTCTAAGAAACCTAAATAGTTAACTTTCGCATACACTGAAAGAGATGAAATCAGTCCAATATTTGGTCCCTCAGGAGTTTCAATTGGACAAAGTCTTCCGTAGTGTGTAAAGTGAACATCACGAACCTCAAAACCTGCTCTTTCTCTTGAAAGTCCACCAGGTCCTAGGGCCGATAATCTACGTTTGTGTGTAATCTCTGCAATTGGATTCGTTTGATCCATAAACTGAGATAACTGATTCGTTCCGAAGAAAGAGTTGATTACAGAAGATAATGTCTTCGCATTAATCAAATCGATAGGTGTAAACACCTCGTCATCACGAACATTCATTCGCTCTCTAATGGTACGAGCCATACGTGCTAAACCAACACCAAATTGAGAAGATAATTGTTCACCAACTGTACGTACACGACGGTTAGATAAGTGATCAATATCATCAATCTCTGCTTTAGAGTTAATCAACTCGATTAAGAATTTTATAATGGTAATAATATCCTCTTTGGTAAGTACTAACTTATCCATAGGAATATCAAGACCTAATTTTTTATTCATTCTAAAACGACCTACATTTCCTAAATTGTAACGTTGGTCACTAAAGAATAATTTGTTGATAATACCACGCGCAGTCTCTTCATCTGGCGGCTCAGCATTACGTAATTGTCTATAGATATGCTCCACCGCTTCTTTTTCTGAATTGGTTGGATCCTTCTGAAGTGTATTATGAATAATAGCATAATCTGCTTGAAGGTTATCTTCTTTATGAAGAAGAATGGTTTTAGAACCAGATTCTAATATTTCGTCAATATGATCTTTTTCAAGAATTGTATCACGATCTAAAACAATCTCGTTACGTTCTATTGAAACTACTTCACCCGTATCTTCATCAACGAAATCTTAGTGCCATGTTTTAAGAACACGGGCAGCAAGTTTACGTCCTAAATATCTTTTAAGTCCAGTTTTTGTGGCTTTCACTTCCTCTGCAAGGTCAAATATTTCAAGAATATCTTTATCTCTTTCGAAACCGATTGCACGGAAAAGCGTAGTAACTGGTAATTTTTTCTTTCTATCGATATAAGCGTACATCACTTGGTTAATATCGGTAGCAAATTCAATCCAAGAACCTTTAAAAGGAATTACTCTTGCTGAATATAGTTTAGTTCCATTTGCGTGGAACGATTGTCCAAAGAACACACCTGGTGAACGGTGTAATTGAGATACTACAACACGTTCTGCTCCATTTACCACGAAGGTACCATTTGGAGTCATGTAAGGTATTGTACCTAAATAAACATCTTGAACTATTGTTTCAAAATCTTCATGTTCTTCATCGGTACAGTATAATTTTAAACGAGCTTTTAAAGGTACACTGTAGGTTAAACCACGTTCGATACATTCCTGAATGGAATACCTCGATGGATCTACAAAATAATCTAAAAACTCTAATACAAATTGATTTCTGGTATCGGTAATCGGGAAATTTTCCATGAAGGTTCTGTAAAGGCCTTCGTTTTCTCTTTTATCGGATTTGGTTTCCAATTGAAAGAAATCTTGAAAAGATTTAATCTGAATATCCAAGAAATCTGGATATGCAGGTTTGTTCTTAACCGTGGAAAAATTCAATCTTTCAGTTTGCGTTGCTGACATCTATGGACGAATTTTAATTATAATAAAACAATGAACGCGTATAAAAAATAGACTTAACTATTATATACGCAAAATGGTTTAGGTCTATTCCGTTAATTGGAAAGACCTAAACCTAAAGGGTTGGTGCGGGTAAGCTTACTTAAGCTCAACCTCTGCTCCTGCTTCTTCTAACTGTGCTTTTAATGCTTCAGCTTCATCTTTTGCTACACCTTCTTTGATTGGAGATGGAACATTATCAACTAATCCTTTAGCATCTTTAAGACCTAATCCAGTTAATTCTTTTACAAGTTTAACAACTGCTAATTTAGATCCTCCTGGAGCTGTAAGAATTACATCGAATTCTGATTTTTCTTCTTCGGCGTCTCCACCAGCAGCACCGCCACCAGCAGCAACAGCTACTGCAGCTGCAGCAGGCTCTATACCGTATTCTTCTTTTAATATTCCAGCTAATTCATTAACTTCTTTTACTGTTAAGTTAACTAATTGTTCTGCGAAATCTTTTAAATCTGCCATTTTCTATCGTTTTAAGTAATTTAATTTTAATTTATTTTTATTAATGTTATAATTATTTTATCCTTCTCTTTCGGATAAGGTTTTAACAATACCTGCAATTGTACCACCACTAGACTTAAGTGCTGAAATAACGTTCTTAGCAGGAGATTGTAATAATCCAATAATATCTCCAATAAGTTCGTCTTTAGACTTAATATTAACTAAGGTATCTAATTGATCATCTCCAACATATACTGCTTCTTCAATAAACGCTCCTTTAAGTACTGGCTTATCAGATTTTTTTCTGAAAGCTTTGATTACTTTTGCTGGTGCATTACTTGTTTCAGCAAACATTAATGATGTATTTCCTTTAAGAACGTCTGGTAATTCACCAAAGTCCTTATCAGAACTATCCATTGCTTTTTTAAGCAAGGTATTTTTAACTACTGCTAACTTTACTCCTGCTTTGTAACAAGCTCTTCGTAAGTTACTAGTATCTCCTGCATTAAGACCTGATATATCTGCTAAATAAATAGTAGTGTTATCAGCTAACTGTGCAGTAAGATTTTCTATTACTTGTGATTTTTCTTCTCTTGTCATAAGTTCTAAATTTTACTACTCAGTAAATCTTTTTGAATCGATCTCAATACTTGGACTCATAGTAGAAGACATAAAAATGCTTTTGATATAAATTCCTTTTGAAGATTGAGGTTTCAATTTTACAATGGTTGTTAATAATTCTTTTGCGTTTCCTTCAATCTTGTCTGCATCAAAAGATGTTTTCCCGATTGCAGCGTGTACAATACCAGTTTTTTCAACTTTAAAGTCAATTTTACCAGCTTTTACATCTGAAACAGCTTTAGCAACGTCCATCGTTACTGTACCAGTTTTTGGGTTAGGCATTAATCCACGAGGTCCTAAAACACGTCCCAATGGCCCTAATTTTCCCATAACACTTGGCATAGTCACAATAACATCGACATCTGTCCATCCTCCTTTAATTTTTTCGAGGTACTCATCTAAACCAACGTAATCCGCTCCAGCTTCTTTAGCTTCCGCCTCTTTATCTGGAGTAACTAATGCAAGTACTTTAACGTCTTTACCTGTACCGTGAGGTAAGGTTACAACGCCACGTACCATTTGATTAGCTTTTCGTGGATCTACATTTAAACGCACTGCAATATCTACAGATGCATCAAAATTTGCATTGGTGATTTCTTTTACTAAAGCAGATGCTTCTTCTAATGAATATGCCTTATTAGGCTCTATTTTAGCTTGAGCTTCCTTTTGCTTTTTTGTTAATCTTGCCATTTTATAGATTCTTTTTTCGGATTAAGAAGGAGCATTTCCTCCTTTTACATTGATTCCCATTGATCTTGCAGTTCCTGCTACCATTTTCATAGCCGACTCAATACTAAAAGCATTTAAATCAGGCATTTTGTCTTCAGCAATTGCACGAACTTGATCCCAGGTAATTTTTGCTACTTTCTTCACGTGTGGCTCACCAGATCCTTTTTTGATCTTAGCAGCTTCAAGAATTTGCACTGCAGCTGGAGGGGTTTTAATAACAAAATCAAAAGATTTGTCTTTATAAACCGTAATCGCAACTGGCAATACTTTTCCTTGCTTATCTTGAGTTCTAGCGTTAAATTGCTTACAGAACTCCATGATGTTCACACCGGCAGCACCTAAAGCGGGTCCAACTGGTGGTGATGGGTTAGCAGCTCCACCTCG
>JAJRQR010000114.1 GCA_024280145.1 Bacteroidota bacterium | reverse complement strand
ATTTTATCTTGTTCAAATAAAACATCCAACATCGGAATCAATGCTATAAAAGACAATGCACTAAAAAGGGCATAAAAAACATTAAAAATAATATTTAATATCCCGTACTTTTTATAAGGAAGTGCAAACCGAATTATTTTCTTAAAATACTTCATTAATTTTTTATTAATTAGTCTTTAAAACTGAAATTATAGCATCCATTTTTGATTGAAGCGTTGCTTTTGCTTCGGCACTATGATCAGATTTTGTGTTTACGCTAATATAAAACTTTATTTTTGGCTCAGTACCACTTGGACGCATTGCAATTTTACTGCCATCTTCGGTGTAATATATCAATACGTTTGATTTTGGAATGTCTATGGTTTCTGAAGAATTATTATTAAAATTGGTTGCTACACTTGTTTGGTAATCTTCCATTTTAATTACCTTACTTCCAGCGATTTCAGCATAGGGGTTTTCTCTAAAGTTTTTCATCATTTCAGAAATTTCTTCAGCTCCTTTTTTGCCTTTCTTAACTACGGAAATTAAATGCTCTTGATAGTAACCGTATTTTGAAAATATATCATTTAAATAAGTAAGCAAACTTCCACCTTCTTGTTTTTTTTGAGCTGCAATTTCACAAACGAGAAGGGTAGCGGTCACCGCATCTTTATCACGTACAAAATCGCCTGTTAAATAACCAAAACTTTCTTCTCCTCCTCCAATATGTTCTAACTCTGGAAAGTCTTTAATCATCTTAGCAATCCATTTAAAACCTGTAAGGCCTTCTTTATAAATGGCTCCAAAATCTTCCACAATTTTCTGAACCAAAGGTGTTGAGACTATGGTGGAAGCCACAAATTGTTTTCCGTTAAGCTTCCCTTGTTTTTTCCACTGTTCTAGCAAGAAATGAGATTTTAAAACCATTGCTTGGTTTCCGTTGAGTAAGGTAAATCCACCTTCTTTATTTCTTACAGCAACTCCTAAACGATCACAATCTGGATCGGTTCCTACCACAATATCTGCTCTTTGTTTTGAGGCTAAATCGATGGCCATTTTTAAAGCTTCTGGTTCTTCTGGATTGGGAGATTTAACGGTTGGAAAATCTCCATTGGGTTCGGCTTGTTCAGGCACAACAGAAACATTTTTATATCCTGCTTGTTCTAAAACATCAGGAATCATCGTGATAGAAGTTCCGTGAAGAGAAGTGAAAACTATGTTTAGTTTATCTTTTGCTTCTTGTGAAGTTTGGAAAGTTCCGTGTTTGATAGAGGCTTCAGAAAATGCTTTGTCAATTTCAGTATCAATATAGGTAATTAGTTTTTCGTTGGCTTCAAATTTTATATCTGAATATTTCAAGCTGTTAATTTCAGCAATAATCTCTCCATCTTGTGGTGGTACTAATTGTCCTCCGTCTTCCCAATATACTTTGTAGCCATTGTATTCTGGAGGGTTATGAGAGGCAGTTAATACAATCCCACATTGACAGTCTAAATGACGAACAGCAAAGGAAAGCTCTGGTGTTGGACGTAATTCAGAAAATAAAAATACTTGTATCCCATTAGCCGAAAATACATCAGCCACCAATTTTGCCAACTCTTTACTATTGTGACGACAATCGAAAGCAATCGCTGTTTTTATTTGTTGATTTGGAAATTGATCCTTTAAATAATTAGAAAGTCCTTGGGTGTTTTTTCCGAGGGTGTATTTGTTGATTCTATTATCACCAACGCCCATAATACCTCGCATTCCACCTGTACCGAATTCTAGGTTTTTGTAAAAACTTTCGTCTAAGGTTTCAGGTTCAAAAGCGATTAAATCTTTAATGGTTTTTTGTGTTTCTTCATCAAAAGTGGGAGTGAGCCATACATTAACTCGCTCTAATATTTTGGGATCTACGTATCTCATTTATTGTATTTGAATAAGGTGCAAAAATAGTTGTTTTATTGGTTCTCGCAAAGACGCAAAGGGGCAAAGATTTTTATGGGAACACGGATAAAAAGGATTAAACTGATTTGTTACAGATTTATTTCGTGGTAATAAGTATAATTAGTACCTGTAATTCTTTTAGTAGCTCTGTAATATCTTAGTATATCTATACGGTTCACCTATTATTTATTACACAAAATCGAAAAAATGAAATATATAATATACCGGAATTATATTTTTTTATATTGTAACCACAAAACATTAGCAATGAGATACTTTCTACAATTTACGATACTATTTTTATCCTTAACAATTACAGCTCAAGTAGGTATTGGTACGACAAACCCAGAAGGGACGTTAGATATTGTAACAAGCAATGATACTGGTTTAATTATACCAAGAGTTTCAAGTATAGAAAATGTTACCGATGGTAATGGAGGTGTTCCGGTTAATGGTACTATAGTTTACGATTTATCAAGAGGTACAACTTGTTTTTATACCAATGATATATGGTTGTGTGCTGGTACTGATAATAATGGAAATGCTATATTAACAAATGAATCTACTCTACCAGTATATAACAATACAGGTACTTATTTTAAAGCCTCAAATACTGGAGATATGGATCGTTTCGGAGTTTCTGTTAGTATGAGTAATGATGGTAATACTATTGCCTTTGGTGCTCCAAATGAAGATAGTAATGCAACTGGAATTAATGGAGACCAAGCTAATAATAGTAGTACTGATTCTGGTGCGGTTTATGTTTTTGCTAGAAGCGGAAATACTTGGTCACAGCAAGCATATATAACAGCCTCAAATAATGGTGCTATTGATAATTTTGGAACAAGCCTAAATTTAAGTGGAGATGGAAATACTTTAGTTGTAGGAGCTTATAATGAAGATAGTAATGCAATTGGAATTAATGGAGATCAAACTTCCAATAGTGCTACTACCTCAGGAGCGGTTTACGTTTTTACAAGAATTAGTGGAGTTTGGACACAACAAGCTTACATTAAAGCTTCTAATACGCAATCTAATGATTATTTTGGAGGAGATATTTTTTTAAGTAATGATGGAAATACATTGGCTGTTGGAGCAAATGGGGAAGACAGTAATGCAACAGGGGTTAATGGGGATCAAACAAACAATAGTGCTTTAACTTCTGGAGCAGTTTACATATTTACAAGAAGTGGATCTACTTGGAGTCAACAAGCATATATTAAAGCGTCAAATGCAGAAGCAGGTGATTACTTTGGATATAGTGTAAGCCTAAGGGGTGACGGAAATACATTAGCGGTATCTGCTCGAGAGGATAGTAATGCAACAGGAATTAATGGAGACCAAACTAACAATAGTGCTTCATTATCTGGAGCTGTTTATGTTTTTACTAGAAGTGGAAGTGTTTGGGCTCAAGAAGCATATATTAAAGCATCGAATTCACAAGCAAGTGATTTTTTTGGCAGGCCTCCTTCTTTAAATTTTAATGGAAATATTTTAGCAGTTGGAGCTAGCAATGAAGATAGTAATGCAACAGGAGAAAATGGAAACCAGGCAGATAATAGTTTTAGTAGCGCTGGGGCTGTGTATATATTTAAAAGAACTGGTAGTACTTGGGTGCAACAAACTTATTTAAAAGCTTCAAATACTAATGCTGGAGACACTTTTGGTAATAGTGTCTATTTAAGTAATAACGGACTTGTTTTAGCAGTTGGAGCACAAGGTGAGAAAAGTAATGCTACTGGAATTAATGGAGATGAAACAGATAATAGTTTTTCTTCATCTGGTGCAGTATATGTGTATAGTTTTGATGGAACTAATTGGGTAAAACTTGTTTACGTTAAAGCTACCAATACAGATTCAGCTGATGTATTTGCTAGAGATGTATGTTTAAGTGCTACTGGATCTAAATTTGTTTCTTCTGCATGGCGAGAAGATAGTAATGCTACAGGTATTGATGGAGATGATACAAATAATAGTTTTTCAGATGCAGGTGCAGGTTATTTCTATGAAAATTAAATTAATTATCTTAAATTAATTTCCTCTTTTATAATATAGTCCTTAGAGTCCTTCTTACTCCTAAGAACCAATTCACCTAAAAAACCTGCAACAAAAAATTGTGAACCGAGAATCATAGCAGTAAGTGATATATAAAACTGAGGGCGTTCCGTAATAAGCCTTCCAGTTGGGTTTAAAAATAGTTTATCAATCCCTAAATAGATAGCAAAGCAAAAACCAACAAATAACATAATGGCTCCCCAAGCGCCAAAAAAGTGCATTGGACGTTTTCCAAATTTTGAAATAAACGAAATCGTTATTAAATCTAAAAATCCTCTTGTAAATCGTTCCATACCAAATTTTGTTTCTCCGTATTTTCTTGCTTGATGTAATACAACTTTTTCGCCTATATTACTGAAACCTGCATTTTTAGCTAGTACAGGAATATAACGGTGCATTTCGCCAGTGACTTCAATGTTTTTGATTACATCCTTTTTATAGGCTTTTAAACCACAATTAAAATCATGTAATTTTAATCCAGATGTTTTTCGTGCAGCAAGATTAAATAATTTTGAAGGAATGTTTTTTGCAATTTTAGAATCGTAACGTACTTTTTTCCAACCCGAAACCAAATCGAAATTCTCTTCGGTTATCATTTTATAAAGCTCAGGAATTTCTTCGGGATTGTCTTGTAAGTCGGCATCCATGGTAATAATCACTTCACCTTTGGCTTTTGCAAAACCTGCATGTAAGGCTTGTGATTTTCCGAAATTTTCTAAAAACCGAATTCCTTTTACTTCCGAATTTTCTTTTGATAATTCTTCAATAATAGACCAAGAGGTATCGGTACTGCCATCGTCAATAAAAATAATTTCATATAAAAAACCATTGGACTGCATGACTTTTGCAATCCAATGGTGTAATTCTTTTATAGATTCTTCTTCGTTAAGAAGAGGAATGACGATAGATAAATTCATTTATAACTCTAAAGCGGGATCATTTTTTTTCATTATTAATGCTACTAATAATCCAAAAACAGAATAGAATGCTAATTGAAAAACATAACCTTGTAATTGGTTAGCGAAAGAGTAACTATTTTCGCCTTCCATTTCAGCAATAGCATTATTAATGTCTGCTTCTGGTGTCCCAAAAGATTCCAACATAGATCGTGTTATTTCAATAATTCTTTCTTGTAACTCTACTGCCGCTTCTGGATCTATAACAACAAATATTAAAACACCTACGATTACACTTATTAGTAACCCAATTGCCATTGTAATAAAATAAGAAGTAAAGGCTTCTTTAAATGATATAAAGCCCCCAAGAATGTCTTTTGATTTTGCTACAGAAACTATTCCAATTCCAATGGCAATTAAAAAGAGGATAATTCCAAGCCACCATTTTGTAAGTAATTCCATATTAAAAACATAAATTAATGTAGTTGTAAGCCCTAAAATTGCTCCTAAAGCAAGTCCGTAATTAACTGAAGTTTTTTTTGTTGAAATTTGTTCTTGTTCCATTTTGTTAGTTTTTTATAGTCTCTCAATTATGAAAGACAAGTTCGGTTAGTTAGTAAACAAAGATAATAAAACGTTACAGAAATAAAGTATTTTATAGAATAACTAAGAAATCGTTTTTAACGCTTTGTTTACAGACGATAAGAAGATAATTAAAAAAAGAAAAAAAAATAAAATAATTATTGTGATTTCTTTATAATTGATTAAATTTGCAAACTGAAATCCTGAAAGGTCAGGAAACGATTTAAAAGATTATTAAGATGAGAAAAGGTATTCACCCAGAAAATTATAGATTAGTAGCATTCAAAGATATGTCAAATGAAGATGTGTTTTTAACTAAATCTACAGCAAATACTAAAGAAACACTTGAAGTTGACGGTGTTGAATATCCTTTAGTGAAAATGGAAATTTCAAGAAGTTCTCACCCGTTTTATACTGGTAAGAAGAAATTGATTGATACAGCTGGTCGTATTGACAAGTTCAAAACTAAATATGCTAAATTTAAGAAGTAATTCTTATCCACATATATTTTATAAAGCCTTTGAGAAATCAGAGGCTTTTTTTTTGATTTGAAGTTGAAATTGAAGTCGAAGCTGAAATTGAAAATATAATAAAGATGATTATTAGTTATCAATAGCTTTTTTTTGAACTAAATATTTTAAATTTGAATACTGAATCAAATCACGTTCATTTCGGCTCCGCTCAATGACCAACGTCGGGCTTCTGAGCGGAGTCGAAGAGTACAAAATAGAACAACCATGAACTACATCCTTTTCGACGGAAGCGTCCGTAACCAATTATTACCTTTTACCTTTACTCGTCCTGTGGCAGATATTCGAGTTGGGATTTTAACCATTCGTGAGAAATGGGAAAAAATGTTAGGATTTTCAACGACTACGGTTACAGAAGATTACCTTTCTGAAAAATACTCAATGGTTGAAATGGAGCAGAATATATTAATAAATGCTTCGGTGCTTCCAACTGAAAATTTGGTGAAAATTGTTGAAAGTTTAACCGAAAACCAAGCTGTTTTTATTGATGATGAACCTTTGGCATTCTTTTCAAATGAAGATCAAGAAATAGATTTTGATACCTTTGATATTATTGAATATTCCTATGACGATATTTTACGAATTCAGCATACTTGGGATATTTTTCAGTTAAATGGAGAAGCAATAAAGCGCGATTTCGAATTGATTAGTTCAGAAAGAGAATCACAAGCCATTCCTGAATCAACAGTCACTTTCAATAAAGAACAAATATTTATTGAGGAGGGGGCAAAACTTCCTTTATGTTCTTTAAATGCTGAAAACGGTCCTATTTACATTGGAAAAGACGCTGAAATTATGGAAGGTGCTATGGTTCGTGGTCCCTTTGCTTTGTGTGAAAACGCAACCCTAAAAATGGGGGCAAAAATTTATGGAGCAACTACTATTGGTCCACATACCAAAGTGGGTGGCGAAATTAATAATTGCGTAATATTTGGTTATAGTAATAAAGGTCACGATGGGTTTTTAGGAAATTCAGTAATAGGAGAATGGTGTAATCTGGGAGCAGATACTAATAATTCTAACCTTAAAAATAACTATGCCGAGGTACGTCTTTGGGATTATGAAACCGAAGGCTTTGCCAAAACAGGATTGCAGTTTTGTGGCTTAATGATGGGCGATCATAGCAAATGTGGAATTAACACGATGTTCAATACCGGAACCGTTGTTGGCGTAAGTGCCAATATTTTCGGAAGTGGATTTCCTCGTAATTTTATCCCAAGTTTTAGTTGGGGAGGAAGTGCCGGAATGACTACCTACAAAACCAACAAAGCTTTTGAAGTTGCCAAAGTAGTGATGTCTAGAAGAAATATTGAATTTACGGAAGAAGATTCAAAAATACTAGAACATGTTTTTGAGGAATCTGGTCAGTGGAGGAGAGGATAATTTAGTTATAAAGTTATTAATTACTTAACCCTTGTATTGCAGCTTTTGCAGATTGAGCTGCCGTATGCACAGAAACCCAATCTTCACCATCGGTATAAGCTCCACCAGCAAAATAAACTTTGTTAGCTACAGATTCACCAAGTATTTTTACAGTTCTCCAATTTGCAAAATCTGTTACATAACCTCCTTTTATAAAGGGTTCATCATTCCAGTTTTGAGAAATATGATTTATATAATTGGGAGTTGCGTTGTTGGAATAAATGCTGTCAAGTTCATTTAAAATAAAATCCTTTAATTGACTATCGGAAAGTGAAATATAGTCTAGAGCAGGTTTTCCAACTACAAATAAGCCAATAATATTCTTGTTCGTGTTTTGTCCAAAAGCTGCATTATAATAGATTTTTTCTCCATCGCTTGTAGGAATGATTTCAAATTGAAATTCGTCATTATAAAATTTTTCAGAGAATTCAAAAAATGCTTTAAATCCCTACCAAATGGTTGTATCATTTATTGCATCTTGCTTGTTTTGTGGTAAAGTTGGGATAAAACTAATATCTCCATCTTGAAGAATTTTAAGAGGAACTGAAACGATTACTTTATCAGCTATTTTCTGTCCGTTTTGAGTAGTTATGACAACTTGGTCACCAGAATAATCAATAGATTGTACGATGGAATTATAAGTAATCTTATTAGAAATTGAAGGCACAATATATTCTTTAAAAAATGAAACCAAGAAGAATTTACAAATTTACGATCTGGATTATCAGGAATAGTTTCAATAGTAACGGGCACTGAAGAATCGTTTATTATTTCCTGAAAAATACTAGGATCCGTTTCTAACCATTCGGCTCCTAAGGGAATTGGAAAATCTGCAAAACCGGTGTTTATTCGCATTCTACCACCATAAATTGAAGAAGCTTCTAATATTTCAAAATCTATTCCTTGTTGCTGTAACAAATATCCAGCAGAAAGCCCACCAGCTCCTGCACCAATAATAATTACTTTTCCAGAAAAGGTATTATTGTTTGAATACTCTTTATTGCAGGAAATAAGTGATGCTTGAAATGGAATACTTACTCCAAGGATTCCGCACATTTTTATAAATTCTACTCTTGTCATCCCTTAGTTTTGATATTGTTATAAAGAAGTTTATAGAATTCTTATTCTGTCTTTATTAATTTAAAAGTTTCATTTTTTATCTTCAATAAATAAATAGCTGGAGAAAAACCGGTTAATTTAATTTTGTTATTATTTTCATTAAGTATTCCTGAAACCAGAAGTTTTCCTGTGATTGAATAAACTTCATACTTAACATTTTCATTTGTTTTAGTATCGATGATTACAAAATCTTTAACGGGATTTGGGTAAAATTCAATTTCATTTAAACTATTATTTCCTTCTTCTAAACCTAAAATATCTTCACAAATTGATGTTATTCCTGTATTAGAATTAAGTGTTAAAGCGTATTGGTATAGCTCCTCACAAATAGTAAAGGCATCGCCTTCTCCGTTTGTTAATACACAAATTCCTATGTTATTAATTGGGTCTAAGTACATATCGGTAGATACGCCATCTTCACCACCATTATGTCCCCATAAAGTTGCAGATCCAAAGAATTCTTGATACCAGTTAAGCCCTTGCGTTGGGTCAAGACCTGGGATTTGAGAAGACCACATTTCGTCAATTGATTCGGGACTTAAAATTGTATTATTCCCTAAGGTTCCGCCATTTAAATAAGCAATCATAAAGTTCCCTAAATCCATAACGGTACTTCTTAATTGTCCATCTGGATAATCTGCAAAACCATAATGAGGGTAAGCAACATAATTACCGCCTTGATAACTATAAGGTCTTGCTACGTCGCCTGGTTCAAAATCTGAAAAATGCCAAGCTGTTTTTTCCATACATAAAGGATCAAAAATATTTATATCACAAAAATCATCGAAAGGCATTCCGCTTGCAACCTCAGTAATATAACCGTTTAAGGCAGTTCCCATATTGGAATAATTATAGTTGGTGCCGGGGGCATTATTCGTGAAATTTTGTGAAGCATTATAATCAACTCCCGAAGTAGAAAAATAACGTTCGATGCAATCTTCTAATGTAATTGTAGGGTCTGGATACCCGTAATAAGTTCCCATTGCTGTAAAATTATCATCTATCGATGCACTATGTGTCATTAATTGACGTAGCGTTATAGGCTCGCTACTATAGTTAGGAATATCTATTGGAAACGGTAAATAGTTGTCAATATCTGCATCTAAATCTACACCACCAGACTCGTATAATTGCATAGCTGCTGTACCCGTAAAAACTTTTGACATCGAGGCAAGAAGAAAAACGGTAGTGTCTTGAACAACAATAGCGTTTGCTACATCAGCAAAACCGTATGATTCTACCCAAACAATTTTACCATCTTTTACGATGATTGTTGATGCACCAGGGAAACGTTCAAGATTCATTTCATCTTGTATGGTATTATCAAGTGCTGTATTGGGATTAGGATTTTGAGAATGTAAGTTTGTAATTGAAAGAAGTATAAAACAAAATAATAGACTTGTTTTATTCGCAATCTGTGTAATTATTAAATTTTCCATATCGTCTTTTAATTTTTGTCAAATTAAACGATATTTCTATTGACCTGAAAGGCTTTGTTATTCCGAAAACGTGTTTTAGGACAGTTCTTTGATATACTGAGACGGTGAAATGCCCGTTGATTTTTTAAAATTTGTATAAAAAGAAGATTTTGAATTAAAACCAGCAGCTTCTCCAATACCAACAATACTATAGGTTTCTTGTTTGTTATTTACTAACATGTTCTTTACAGTTTCCACTCTATAATGATTGATGTATGAATAGAAGTTTTGTTCTGAATTTTGGTTAATTGCGTTAGATATTTGCCGTTCGGGAATGGCCATTGCCTTAGAAAGTGACTTTAGATTTAAGTCAGGATTCAAAAAAGGTTGTTGCGTTTTCATAAACGTTTCAATCTCAATAAATAGGGAATGTGTTTCAGACTTATTGGTTTCAAAAAAAAGTTCATTATTGTTTTTTGGTTCTAGATTATTACTACTGTACTCTGGAATTTCAATTTTTAAATTTACTTGTAATAAGGCTCCAATTCCTAAGTAAAATATCAAGGATAATTCAATTATTGCATAAATTATATACGGTTGATCGTTCAAATATAAATCATCAGTAAGTAAATAATAAAGCATATAATAGAGTTCGTTGACAATAATAATTACACAAACCCATTTTAACCAGTTTAAGTATTTGTAATGAATTGTGGATTGAAATTCATATAGATTTCGATTGTATATTCTAATCTTTTTAAGAATAAGAATCTGTATAAAAATGGTGTAAACTACCGTTAAATAATTATACGATTCATCAAAATAATAAAGAAAATCGTTATCAGAATCAATCAAATTAAGCTTAGCAAAAAGAAGCATAAAACAAAGAATTATAAATTCAAGAATTCTAGGAATGAAATTGAGAAGTATTTTTTTGCTAGAATTTGCTCCAATAATTTTACTATTAATATGAAGAAAAATAAGATTAGGAAGCAACAAAAAGAATTTAAAAGGATATAGTAAATGGAATTCTAAATCAGTATAATCACCATAAGTTTCATTGATAATACCCAAGGAAAGCAAAAGTAAAAACAGAGCTATATATTTAGAATCACGCTTTCCATTCCGTTTTAAGAATAATAAAACCAAGCCTGTAATGACTCCCTGAACTATTGCTATATAATGTATTATTTCAATCAAAAAATAATTTTTATTTTGCAAGTTGATGTTTTAATATTATAAAGTCAAGTGAAAACTTTATAATATTATAGTTAATGTTTGGTT